>JBPCOE010000083.1:0-9754 GCA_051000605.1 Jatrophihabitans sp. | reverse complement strand
GTCCCAGGACGGCGACCAGCTGATCCTGAGCGTCACCGACGCCGCCGGACATGACCGCGGCGCTTCGCTGTTGAGCACCCTGGCCGTCACCGCACTGCGTAACGCCAGGCGAGCCGAACTCGACCTGGCCGATCAGGTTGCCATGGCCGATCAGGCGGTCTATGCCCACCACCAAGGCAAGCAGTACGTGAGCACCCTGCTTGTCGGCATCGATCTCACCAGCGGCCGGGCTACCGCGGTGCGCGCCGGGTCGCCACGGTTGTTCATCCTGCGGGGTGATCAAGTTAGTCAACCGCCGTTGGCCGATCAACTGCCGCTGGGAATGTTCGAGGGCACGGAGTACATCGCGGAACATTTTGCACTGGCCAATCAGGATCGGCTTCTGCTGGTGTCCGACGGCGTCCACGCGGCCAGCTCACCGAGGCGAGAACAGTTCGGCGACGGACGGCTACCGCAGTTGCTGCGAGCGACCGCGACCCTGCAGGTAGGGGGCGTGGTCCGTCGGGTCATCGACGAGTTGTTCACCCACCGCGATCTTGCCGAGCTCGAGGATGATGCGGCCGTGATCTGCCTGGATTGGGTCGGCCCGGGGTCGGCCGATTCCAGTCAGTCACTCCCGCATGCCGGGGACGCGCGGGGGCGGCCGACGTCGAGCACCCGACGGCTCAGCATCGTTCCCGATGGCGTGGGCGGCGAACGTGACCAGCATGCGACGCGTCGGGCCGGCACCGACCGCCGGGGTGTGGCTGACCGGTACCCATAGCGCTCAGGCCCGCGTGCCCGACTCGGCCGGACCATCGTCGATTTTTCCCGGGAGTATGTCGATCGAGCGGGGCGTAATTGCGCAGGCACTCGTCACCACGGTATGTTTGTCATACGGCAACAATCAATGTGTGAGCGCCCGACCCCGCCAACTCTGAAGTGGCCGACGACGACAATTGTGAGTTGGCCCAGATCCGGAGGCCGATGTCGGCTGCACCGGCGGTCGCGGATCCGACGTCGTTCGCACGCGATGAGTCGAGCGGGTCGGAAGCGCCCGCACCGACATCGGGCTTTGTGTTCTGCGCGGACTTGGCCCATATCCCGATAACTCATCACCGCAGCGAAGGGGAGACATGACTGAAACGACGAGCAAACGACCGATCGTGGTCATCACTGGCGGCAGCGCCGGGATTGGGCGCGCGACGGTGCGCGAGTTCGCCGGTGCGGGCTACGACGTCGCCGTGCTGGCCCGCGGCCAGGCCGGCCTAGACGGCGCTGCCCGCAGCGTCGAAACGGTCGGGGGACGCTGCCTGCCGATCAGCGTCGACGTTGCCGATGAGGCAGCGGTCGAGGCGGCGACCGACCGCATCGAGGCCGAGCTCGGACCGATCGACGTGTGGGTCAACGTGGCCTTCGCCGGGTCGCTGGCGTTCTTCTGGGACACCACACCCGAGGAGTACCGGCGGATGACCGAGGTGACCTACTTCGGGCAGGTCAACGGCACCCGGGCGGCACTGCGGGTGATGCGGGCCCGGGACAAGGGCGCGATCGTCAACGTGTCCTCTGCGATGGCCTACCGCTCGATTCCGCTGCAGTCCGCCTACTGCGGCGCGAAGCACGCGACGAAGGGCTTCACCGAGTCGCTGATCACCGAACTGCGGGCCACGAAGAGCAAGGTGACGATCGGCCTGGTCACCCTGCCGGGTGTGAACACGACCCAGTTCAACTGGAACCTGACCAAGATGCCGAAGCATCCGATGCCGGTGCCCCCGATCGTGCAACCGGAGGTCTGCGCCCGCGCGATCCGCTTCTCCGCCGAACATCCGCGCCGCAACATGTGGGTCGGCATCTCGACCGCCTACACCGTGCTCGGCAACCGGGTCGCCCCCGCGATCGTCGACTGGTACCTGGGTAAGACCGGGGTGCAGTCACAACAGACTGATCAGGATGCGCCGCGTTGGGGTTCCAACGTTTTCCGACCCCAGGACGCCGATGAGGACCGGGGAGCGCGGGGCGCGTTCTCGGCCAAGGCCGCCGAACATGACCCGGTGTCCTTCGTCGCGTCGCATCGCTTGGCCTCGCTTGCCGCGGCCGGCACGGCGTTGAGCGCCGCGGCGGCGACGCTCGCTCGACGGGCGTGCCGATGAACGCTCGCCACGGCGCATGTCCGGCGAGTGAGGGGAGCGGGTAGGTGTACGACAAGGTCAGAGTGGCGACAGTTCGCGATGACAACGGCTACGCACCGATTGACCTGTACGCGGTGCTCGGCGACGGCCGGGGCGCCGCGCTGGTGGCCGCCGACGGAACGATCGACTGGTGGGCGGTCCCGCGTCTGGACTCGCCGCCCGCTTTCGCCGCACTGCTGGATCCCGAACGGGGCGGGAGCATCGAACTGCGACCGGCCGACCGGGACGCCACAGTCGCTCGCCACTACGTTGCACACACCAACCAGCTGCAGACCACCTTCACCACCAGCCGCGGTCAGGTGATGGTTACCGATTCATTGAACTCCGGCAGCGCCGGGCCGCTGCCCTGGAGCGAGTTGGCTCGCCGGGTCGAGGGCATCGACGGCACCGTCGACCTCGAGCTAATTGTTCGTCCCGGCGACGGGCTGCGGACGTGGAAACCGTGGACAGAAGACGATCAGCGCGGACCGATCCTGCACGCCGGCAAAATTACGCTGGGCGTGCGCTGCAGCCCCGAGATCACCCTCGCCGTTACCCACGAACAGGTCAGCGGCTCGTTCACCGTCGAAGCCGGCCAACGGCGACTAGTCGGCATCGTCGCCTCCGACGCCGACCCACTATTCCTGTGCGATGTCGCCTCGATCGACCACCGCATCGACGTCACAACCGCCAGCTGGCGTCAATGGGTATCGCAGGTGAATTGGCGCGGTGCGGGCCGCGAACAGATCCTGCGCAGCGCGCTGGCGCTGAAGACCCTGGTCATCACCGAGACCGGCGCGGTCGCGGCCGCAGCTACCACCTCGCTGCCTGAGAGCGTGGGCGGGCCGAAGAACTGGGACTACCGCTTCGCCTGGATCCGCGACGCAGCGTTGACCATCGACGCTCTTGCTGTACTCCACGTCGAGGAGGAGGTGCACGCCGCCGTGGCGTGGCTGCTGCACGCGATCCGCGCGAACGGACCCGACGTGCACGTCATGTACCCCCTCGACGGTGACGTGCCGACGGACGTCCGACAACCATCGGTGCCGGGCTACCGGCACAGCACGCCGGTCATGGTCGGGAACCAGGCCGCGACGCAGACCCAGCTCGGCGTCTACGGCGACCTATTCGGCACCGTCGCCAACTGGGTCTTCGGCGGCCACGTCCTCGACGTCGACAGCAACCGCGAACTTGCCGATCTGGCCGACCGGTGCGCCGACACCTGGCGCCACGACGACGCCGGCATTTGGGAGCTCGGTACCAATCGTCCTTACACGTCATCGAAGATGAACTGCTGGCGCGCGCTGGACGCCGCCGCGCGGCTGGCCGAGGCCGGTCAGCTGATCGGCACCGGACACCGATGGCGCGCCGAAGCCCAGGTCATCAAGACCTGGATTAGCGAGCACTGCTGGTCAGCCACCAAGAACGCCTACACGTTCTACGCCGGCAGCGACGAACTCGACGCCTCCGTCCTCATCGGCGCCCAGATCGGCTTCGAGCACGGCGAACCGATGTCGTCCACCATCGATGCCATCAGCACCGAACTCGGCGCCGGACCGCTGCTCTACCGCTACACCGGAGCCCACCGCGAGGAGGAAACCTTCATCGCCTGCGCCTTTTGGCGCGTCCACGCCCTGACCTGCGTCGGCCGCGTCGGCGAGGCCCACGACCTGATGGACCAACTCCAGGTCGCATTCTCTCCCCTCGGGCTGCTGTCGGAGATGCGCTCGCCGGGCGGCGACCTGGTCGGCAATCTTCCGCAAGCGCTGAGCCATCTGACCTTCATCCGCGCCGCCGCCGCTCTGCGCGACGCCACAGCCCCGGTATGACGATGTAGCGACATGATCATGTAGCGCCGCGACAGCAAACCAGAGCATCGGTTCCGCCAACGCCACCGCGGACACGCAGCCGTTGATCATCAGGAAGGAACGATATGCAGCTTCGTCGGATCGAACTGGCCCGCGCCGGCTGGGGAGGTGCGTTGCTGTTCGCGCCCCGGGCGGTGCTTGAGCGCGTCCACCATGTCAAGGTCGACACCACAAGCGTGCTCGTCGCTCGCGTCCTGGGAGCCCGCCACCTGACGCAAGCTGCCCTGTCGGGCATCAACCCCAGCCCGGAGGTGCTGGCGATGGGCGTCTGGGTCGACGCCGCGCACGCTTCCACCGCCGTCGCGCTCGCCGTCGTTGATCGCAGCCGGGCCCGGGCCGGACTGACCGACACCGGCGTCGCCGGACTGTGGGCCCTCGCCGGTTACCGGGACCTGCACACCGCGCGCGCCACCCCGCCAGATCACGACAGGCGCCGCGACGCCTTGGCCCGGCGTGTCCTCGCGCTGGCACCGGGCGGATCGGCGCTGGCCCGCATCGCCGCCCGCGACCGGCAACGAACCACTCGCCGCCCAGCCCATTCCCGATAACACCTGTTCGTCCAACCGATTGGGAGCCCCACCCCGCCATGGCCGACATCATCGAACTGATCTATGAGGACCATCAGTGGCTGCGCAGCCACTTCTTCCTGCTCGACCACGCCACCCAGGTCGCGGACCTGACCGCGATCTGGGAGCCGCTCGCCACCCGCCTGGACACCCACGCCGCCGCCGAGGAGAACGTCTTCTACCCGGCACTGCTCAAGCACGGCGACGCTGGCGACCCGCGCGATGAGACCGACGACGCGATCGGAGACCACAATTCCATCCGCGACGCTGTCGCCGAATCACGTAAACATCGCGTCGGCATCAACGTCTGGTACGAAGCTGTCGGGACCGCCCGCACCGAGAACGGCAAACACCTCGACGAAGAGGAACGCGAGGCGATGCCCGACTTCATCAAAAGCTCCACACCCCAGCAACGCCATGAGCTGACCATGGCGTGGCTGCGGTTCTACCACCAGCGCGCCGGCGGCAAGAACGTCGACACCGCCGACAAGGACCCCGACGACTACATCGCCGAGCACAGCTGAGCAGCCGACCGCAATCGGCAGGCAACGCGCCCGCAGGACGGTTGCCGCCCTCGCGTTACTGACTCGCGCAGAGCAGCAATGCACTACCTGACTACCTCGGGGCCGGCCAGCCAAGCAAGGTCGATCGGTTCGGGAGGCCTTCATCGCCACGAACGGCTTGTCCTGCGCTTGGCCCGCCGCGCAGCGGTCGCCGGGTGCTTTTCTCGCGATGCGCATTCCCTCAACCCCAGGAGAGACCATGACCGAAGCTATTTCGATCATCGACAAGTTGCATCACGTCCTGGACGGACACGACGGTCTGGCCGACCGTGTGGAACGGTCGCTGGTCCAGGCCCACGCGAAGGCACAGGCGGAGTTGAACCCTGCTGTGTTCGATGCGCTGGACTGGCCCGCCGACCTTCCCGCCTACGAGAACTACCTTCGAGGATTCCTGCGGTGGATACCGCAGCAGTCCGGCGCCGACGCGTGGAAGCAGCCCGCCCCCAAGGATCGGTTCGCCAAGGAGGTCAGCGTCCGGCTCGGGCACTTCTTCTTCCTGATCGACCAGAACGTCGACGACGGTGACCCGGTGATCGTGGAGAACAGCGAGGCGTTCGCGGAGTGGCTGACTGAGTACACCCGCGAATGGGGGAAGTTCCTCGACACGGCGGACTCGTTCGACGAGGACATCCTGGATTCGTTCCTACGCGACGCCCCGGAGTACACGATCGGAGAGTCGCTGGTCGAGGGTCGGCCGAACATGCCCAGCGGGTGGGTCACGTTCAACCAGTTCTTCGCCCGCGAACTCAACGCCGGGTTGCGCCCGATCGCCGAACCGGCCAGCAACCTCGTGCTGAGCTCGCCGGCGGACTGCAGCTTCGAGCACCGCTTCGACATCGACGGGCAATCCCAGATCCCGTCGATCGAGGTCAAGACCACCCACCGCTACGGCAGCATCGCCCAGCTGCTGGCAGGCAGCGAGTACGGCGAGCGTTTCGCCGGCGGCACGTTCGTGCACTACATGCTGCCGCCCTCGGCCTATCACCGATTCCACTGTCCGGTCGCCGGCGTGGTCAAGGAGTCGTTCGTCACCACCGGGCGGGTCTACATGCAGGTCGACATCGAAGACCATGAGCTGAAATCGAAGGACAACTCCGAGAGCGGGTACGAGTTCTTCCAAACCCGTGGAGTCGTCACGGTCGACACCTCCGGCAGCGACGCCGGCGACATCGGCATGGTCGCGATGATCCCGGTCGGCATGTCGCAGGTCGCCTCCGTCGTCCTGACGGTGACCGCGAGCAAAAACCTCGCGAAGGGGGAGGAGTTCGGTTATTTTCAGTTCGGCGGCTCGGACATGATCCTGCTCTTCGAAGCCGGTGTCATCGACGACGTCGACCCGGACAAGAGCCTGCGTCATGTGGGATCGATCATCGGGCGGTGTCGAAAGGTCACCCGCGGATGAGGACGCAGCACGGCAACCCGAACGGTCCGGTGACCTAGTGATGCTCAGCTGTCGCCGCCCGCCCGGGCGGGGGAGTGGTGCGACGGGCCGTCGGACTGGCCGGGGAGCCTGTTCAAGTGTGCCGAGCGCATGACATCGATGGTGGGTTTGAACGCGAACAGGATGGATCCGACCAGGAACAGCCAGTCAGCCGCAGTAATCGTGCTGACGAAGAAGAAGAACGCGCTTCCGACGACGAAGCAGACTGCGGCGCCGAAGTCGACGATGGTGCGGACAACCTGATACCGCCACGCGACCGAAATGTGAGCAGGCGTCAGGTCCGACAAGCGCGGGTCAAGCAGCTTCATGCTCCTTGTTACCACGGGGCTCCCGAATTCCAGCCCGAGGCGAACGTCGACGCGAGGACTGGGATAGCTCCCCCCGGCCCGAGGTAGTTCGGCGTTACCCAGCCCGGGCGCGGAGCGTCCATCGAAGGCACCCCGGCGACCTGGACCGCGCCCCGGCAAGATGGAGCGGTGAGGGTATGAGATGAACTGCCTATGACGCGCCCAGGACCGATTCAGCGACGCATCTTGCGGGCGGTTGGGGGCCGTGCCCGGCGGCGGGTGATCGTGCTGCTGGCCGCAGTACTGGCGCTACAGGGTGCTGACTTGTCGACGATCGGGGCCGTCGCGTCACAGCTGAAGCCCGGACTGCACATCGACAACACTGGCCTAGGTTTGCTCGTCACCGTGTCTGCCGGCGTCGGTGCGCTGGCAACTCTTCCGCTTGGCGCGGTCGTCGACCGCGCCAATCGAGCGCGGTTGCTGAGCTGCGGGATCGCGTTGTGGGCCGTAGTGATGATGGTCAGCGGCTCGGCGACCACGTTCACGATGCTGCTGGTCACCCGGCTCGCCCTCGGCGCTGTTGTCGCGGTCGCCGGTCCCACGATCGCGTCTCTGGCCGGTGATCTCTTTCCGCCGGGCGCGCGAGGTGAGCTCTACGGGTTCATTCTGTCCGGGGAGCTGCTCGGCGGAGGCTTCGGATTTCTGGTGTCGGGCAACGTCAGTTCTGCGTTCGGCTGGCGGTGGGCGTTCTGGGTCATGTCCGGGCTCAGCGTGCTGGTGGCCTGGGCGCTGCACCGGTTCTTGCCCGAGCCGGCACGTGGGGGAGCGTCGATGCTGCATGAGGGCGCGGATCGCATCCTAACTGCCGCCGAAATCCGCGGAGCAGGGTCGCCCGATCGGGTGGATTCGCGCGCCTCTCCCGATCCGCCGAACCCGCTGCGGACTCAGATTCGGAATGCGGGCATTACCCCGCACGAACCGCAGGTGCTGCGAGGCGTCGCTGCGGAGCTGTCGTGGTCGGGCGCGGCGCGCTACATCATCTCGGTACGGACGAACCTGATCCTCATTACGGCCTCGGCATTGGGTTACTCGTTGTACGCCGGTGTCCGCACGTTCGGAGTCATCTACGTGCAGCACCGATTCGCTGTGGGGCAAAGCATCGCGACCTTGCTCCTGATCGTGCTGGGCGCTGGTGCAGTCGTTGGCGTCCTACTGACTGGGCGCATCGCCGACTCCCTTATCGACCGCCGCCATCTGGCCGCCCGTCCGTTGGTCGCCGGCCTGGCTTTTCTTGCCGCGGCCGTGCTGTTCATCCCCGCCTTGTTGGTCCCGTCGCTGCTCGTCGCGGCACCGCTGTTCTTCCTCGCCGCCGCAGCCTTGGGCGGCACGAACCCACCACTGGACGCCGCCCGTCTCGACCTCATGCCCGCCCGGCTGTGGGGCCGGGCAGAATCGGTCCGCACCGCGCTTCGATCGCTGCTCGAAGCCGGCGCGCCGCTGTTGATCGGCGTGCTAGCTACCCAATTCGGAACCGCGACCAGCGGACTGGGACAGCCCAGAAGCAACGCACACCAGGGCAATGGGCTGTCCGAGGCGCTGCTCGTCGCGCTCCTGCCCGTCCTGATAGCCGGCCTGCTCCTTGTCTTGCGAGCGCGACGCACCTACCCGCGCGACGTCGCAACCGCGCTCGCATCTGACTCGATCACCGCGCACTGAACAGGATTGCGAACCAACGCCGCAACTGGCAGACGCGTACGACGACAATTTGTCGGAGCCGGACTGTCAACGCCGCGCGCAGTCGATGTCGCCAGCGCGCTTGCCTCGAACCGAGCACGGTCGACCTGAATTCGGACACGAAGCTAGCCCTCGCTCGATCTACTCGGGGTCGTCGTCGATCTCGCTACGCTGTGCCACGTGGCGAATCGGCGCGCGAGGTTGCTTCGTCGGCTGGAGGAGGGCCTCTACTCATCGGTCAGCGGCAACACGCAGGCCTTCGGATTTTCCATCACGGTGACCGTCTGTTTCGGAGTCGCCAGTCGACTGCAGGAGGGCGGGGAAGGGTTCGACTTCCTCGGCTTCCACCACCGGTGGGTAGTACCCGGGCGGTGCACAGCACGCGCCGCCTGACGTTCCTGGCCCGATGGCCCTCACGCAAGGCGGCGCAGCATGCCCGCGACCGGATCCGTGAACTCACGGCCCGGTCCCGGCTGGCCGTGCCGGTCGATTACGTCGTGCGCGATGTGAATCTGTTCGTGCGCGGCTGGGCCGGGTACTTCCGCTACGGAGACTCGGCCGAGTCCTTCGACAAGATCAGCGCCTATGCGGATGAACGGATGTGCCTGTTCGTCGGCAAACGCCACAAGCGTGGCCGCCGCTACGGACAGGCGATGCTCATCCACTCCGGGGACCGCTTTGGGCTGATCAACCTCAATGGAGCCGTCGTCGCCCCCAGGCCGAACCGGCCATGGCGGGCCTCGGTCGAACACCGCAGGTGAAGACGCGCCACGAGCTCAGTTCCCGCGTTCTTTGCTGGGGGCGATCCGCGTTTTCGCGACCAGGCCGCGGCGTACACCTGGTCGGACGACAACAAGAAGCTCACCGTCACG
Organism: Jatrophihabitans sp.; assembly: GCA_051000605.1. GTDB lineage: Bacteria > Actinomycetota > Actinomycetes > Mycobacteriales > Jatrophihabitantaceae > Jatrophihabitans. Next base: position 276 of record JBPCOE010000083.1, on the reverse strand, counting down.
TTGGCAGCCGCGCGGTCGGCTCCGGCAACCCCGCCATCGCGGGCACGCCCAAGTTCAACCCGGCCACGGTGACGAACACGTTGTTGTCAGCGTTGGGCGCCCTACATGTGTGACGCCAACATCGGAGGCGGCGACTGCTTGCCAACGGCGACGGGCAGCGAGTAACCGTGGCGACACACCGCAAGCACGGCTGTCGCTCGGGTGAGTCGGAATCAAGCCGGCTCCGCGCTGGCGACGACGGCCTGGCGCCCGCTGTCGGCCTGCGCGCGGTGCTTG
>JBPCOE010000051.1:0-39539 GCA_051000605.1 Jatrophihabitans sp. | reverse complement strand
GCAAACGCTGGTCCAACCGCTGGAAGGCAGCACTCAACGCCTTCGAGATCACCTTCGACGGACGCCTGTCCGCCGGCACGAAATAGACCAACAAAGATCAGTTACACCGAAGAGTTGACAGACCCCTCTCAAGCGGTCGATCAGGCTGATGTGCGAATGGTCGTGATGTCTCGGCCGGGGCTTGTCGTCACGCACAAGCTCGATCGGTTCAGATGCGGTGCTGGCCGCGACGAGTGCTGATACGCCAAATCCCGTTAGCCTATGGGTAGCGCCCGGTGAGCAGGAGCCGCACGGCGATGACTGGGCGGCTCGCCGCAAGGTCATTCTCAAGACGCTTACGCGAACGCTCTCCACAAGTCCATTTAGACGCCTCCAAATCTCAAGTTAGCTGTCGCGCGGCATGACGTTGCCGGCTGTGACGAACACTTGAGAATGACGAACACTTCGTGAGAACACTTGAGAATCTAGGCTGGGGCACCAGATTGCTCAGAGGTAGCGGCTGGGGTGCGCGATGCTCTGCTCAGCGCGCTGTCAATGACGGCGTCAATGGCGAAGCGGAATCGTTCGTCGAAGTCTCCGGCGACGAGTTGGGCGGCGTAGCGGGTGATGAGGGGGAACCGGTCGGTGGGCAGGCGGGCGAAGTTCGCGGTGATTTCGTTGGCCATTGCGTGCGGGTCTTTATGCCGGAGTTCGGCCTCGATCGCTGCGTAGGTCACCTGGGCGGCCAGGATGTCGGCGGTCCATGCGGCGTCCTGGGTGTCGAGCCCGCCGGCGAGCAAGATCCCCAACAGGTTCTCCAGTAGGTCCAGCGATGCTTCGGTTTGAGGCGGGTCGATCATGGTCGCGGCGGCGATGCCCGGGTAGCTGAGTAGCGCGTCGCGGGTGCGGGCCAGCAGGCGGTGCAGCTGTTCGCGCCACCGCGTGGGATCGGGCGGGTCAAGTTCGATCGTGGCGATGATGCGGTCGAATACTGCCGCCAGCAGGCCCTCCCGACCGGCGACGTAGACGTAGAGCGAGCCGGCCCCGGTGTCCAGCGCGGCCGCGACCCGACGCATGGACAGGGCGGCCAGGCTCTCGGATCTGAGAATGGCGAGGGCGGCGTCGACGATCGCCTCGACGCTCAGTGGCGCCTTGGCGGGGCGATCACGGGTTGAGCGGGGGCTCTTGGGCGCGGTCATGGGGGCTGGACCTCCGAGTCGCTGATGGGGTGTGCGGCTTGACGTGCACGTCGTGCCTAACATACGTTGTACGTAGCGAACAGTGTTCGTTACGTACAACGTTCACTGATCTAGGTCATCAGTGCTTATCGGAAGGGTCCCCGCATGACCGCAACCCCCGTCACGACCTCCGCCGTTGGCGCGATGCCCTACCACCTGCGCTGGGTCGTTGCGATTGTGGTGCTCGCCGCCAACACGATGGACCTGCTCGACGCCACGATCGTCAACGTGGCCGGCCCGTCCATCCATATCAAGCTTGGTGGTGGCTCCAGCACGATCCAGTGGTTGAGCGCCGCATATACCCTGGCGTTCGCGGTATTCCTGATCGCGGGCGCACGACTCGGGGACATCTTTGGCCGCCGTCGGATGTTCCTGCTCGGCTTGGTCGGGTTCACCGTCTTCTCGGCGGCCTGCGCCGCGTCCCAGGACATCGGCATGCTTATCGCCTTCCGGGCGCTGCAGGGAGCGCTGGGTGCGCTGATGATCCCGCAGGGTTTCGGCCTGCTCAAAGAGGTCTTCGACGACGAGGAACTCGGTCGGGCCACCCGCCTGTTTGGTCCCTCGACCGGTCTGGCCATGCTCGGCGCACCGATCCTGGCCGGTGCTCTCATTGACGCCGATATCTGGAACTCAGGTTGGCGTCTGGTCTTCCTCATCAACGTGCCGCTCGGCCTGATCGCCCTCCCGTTCGCGATCCGCTCCCTGCCCAGCGGCGTCAGCCACCCCGACGTCAAGCTCGACATCGGCGGTGTCGGGCTCATCGGCGTGGCGCTGGTCGCAATCATCTATCCGCTGATCCAGGGCCAGACCGACGGCTGGGCGGCATGGACGTTCGCCATGCTCGCGGCCGGCGCGGTCCTGCTGTTCACCTTCGTGCGCTACCAGCGTCGCCGCAGCCACAACGCCCTCATCGAACCCTCGCTACTCACCAATCGCATGTACCTCAGCGGCATCTCGGTCATGCTGTTCCTGTTCGGTGCCTTCGGCGGACTGCTGCTCTGCGTCTCCCTTTACGGCCAGCTCGGCGAAGGATGGTCACCCATCCACGCCGGCCTCAGCCTCACACCCTTGGTCATCGGCCTGATCCTCGGCATGGTCATATCCGGCATGCTCGTCGCCCGGCTCGGCCGCCACCTGCTCCACATCGGCATCGTGCTTATCGCCGTCGGCGCGAGCGTGCTCGCCCTCATGCTCACCGGCGTATCCAGCGCCTCGACCTGGGACCTCGTCCCCGGTCTGCTGCTCGTCGGCGCCGGCGTCGGCACTGTACTCGGCCAAATCATCCAGTTCATCCTCGCCGCAGTCAGCATGAATGAGGTCGGATCGGCCTCCGGCGTCATGGAAGCCTCACAGCAGCTGTCCACGGCGCTCGGTGTCGCCGTCCTCGGCACCATCTTCTTCACCGTGTTCAAGCACCACCTTGCGACCGACGCCCTCCGAATCACCTCGTGGCTCTGCCTGATACCGCTCGCAGCCGCTTTCGCCCTGGTCTTCCTGCTGCCCAAGCACGCCGGAGCCGAGGCCGAGCACTGAACACATCACCAGCAGCGGCCGCACCTTAGTCAGAACATGCTGGTCTGATAGCCGACCGTTTCTGGGACGCCTCAGCCTGGTTGCGGGAACGTTCTCAACAAGCCTGTGTAAGCGCTTTAGATTCTCAAGCCAGCATTAGGGGGCGACCGAGCGGCCTGGCGGTCCCCCGCGGGGGATCAGTGAGACGCATTTGCCGTTACTGGTCGTAGACGTCGCGTCGATGTCCAAGCCTCACGACGACTACCAACAGAACGTCGTCCTGGATCGTGTAGATGATGCGGTAATCGCCGATCCGGACACGAAGCCCCGCCCGACCCTGCAAAGCACGTGCACCCGGCGGGCGCGGATCCTGAGCGAGCAACGCGATTGCACCTTGGACCCGGCGGCGAATCTGAGGGTCGAGCTTACGCAAGACGTGGACTGCGGCCGGGCGAAGCGCAATGCGGTATGCGCTCACTGCCAGCCGAGGTCTGCCTTGACCTGCTCCCAGGGGAGACTCGGTCCCTCCTCGGCCATCGCCGCGTCGAAGGCCACGACGTCCTCGGCGTCTTCCAGCGCCGTCATCAGTTGCTCGTAGCGCTCAGGACTCACTATCACCCCAACCAGGCGACCCCGGCGCTGTACAAACACCGCCTCGGTACGTGCGGTCTCCATCGCGTCGGGCAGGTGGTCTCGCGCGTCGCTGATGTTCATCGTGGCCATATCTGAATCGTACAGTTCAGCCCCTGGATCGTACAAGCAATGGCGGGATGAGCTTCCCGGGCCGGGCGAGCAGCCATACACCGGCCACGCCGGAAGCTCGATCGCGCCGGCGTGCTCCTGGATCGCCGCGACGATGGCGTCTTGCGCATCGGCTGCCGAGCCAGGTCCTGGCGGCAATGTGGGGCCGGTGGAAGGCATGGTGTCAGGGCGCCACGCTGCAGGTGATAGCCATCAGTGGCTAATGCGTAGCAGGCTAGGAACATCGCTGTGCTCGGGCAGGTCGGTGCATTCGGGATTTTGACGGGCCAGGCCTGGGCTAGGCCGTTTGACGTTCTCGATCGCGCCGCGCTGCCAGGGGCTGGACCGTTCGGCGAAGTAGATCTTCACGCCAGTTGCGTCGGCGAGCTCGAGGTGTCGGGCCATCTCCACGCCTTGGTTCCGGGCCAGGGTCGCCTCATGTGCGCGGGCATTGTCGCGAACGCGGATGTGCGCGACCAGGCATGATTCGTCCGGTACTTGAGCAGCTAAAACCGCTTGTTGATCAATCGCATTAACATTGCAAGTTGTTGATACGCCACACGTCGAGGAATTGAACAAATCAACTCTGCCTTTGCGCGTGGCCGCGCTGCAGCAGTCAGAGTGCTCAGGGCAGATCGTCGAACAGCGTGTTCCGGCGTGGATGCTGCTGTGGATCGAACCAGCTCGGCGGGATCCAGTGCGGACGCCCGTCGATCATCGTCGTCGCCCATCCTTGCTTGATCCGTTCCCGGTGGTCGAACGAGCAGACCAATGCACCGTCGTCGATGGACGTGCGGCCGGTTCGCGCGTAATCGGTTACATGATGAGCTTCACACCAGCCCGGCGGGGCCTCGCAGTTGGGAAAGGTGCAGCCGCGATCTCGCGCGATCATGGCCAGACGTTGATTCGCGGTGAAGATCCGCTGCGGGTGGCAGTACGCCGTTACGTCGCGCATCGCGCCGAGTGCGACGGTCATGACTCGAGCATCGCCACCGGCCCAGGCGATCGCGTCGCCGGCCGGAACGCTGTGCCCATGTGCGGTTGTCGCCCAGCCCTGCCCGCTGCTGTAGGCGTCTTCGTCGAGGGTGATGACGAGGACGGCGGGGACACCACCGGCGTTGGGTAGCTCGCCGGTGCGCAGCAGCAGCCGCAGTGCGTCCACCATCGCGTCGTGACGGCGCTGCGCGGGCATGCGGGTGTCCTTGACCCCATCCGTTTCGGGCTTCGGTGCGGCAAGGGAGTCCATGACGATTTCGAGCAGCTCCATAAGTTCGGCGGTGCACTCGCCTGCGATGCTGCCCGAGCCGTCGGCGTTGCGACGCAGGATCAGCCTGCGGCGCCGTTCGCGGTATTCGCTGTCGCGGAACTTGCCGTCGGGGTCGAGCCGGTCGATCACGTAGCGGGCCTTGCGGGCCAGTTGGGCCGGGTCGCAGTCCAACGCCTCGGTCACGAACGCGTGCTCGAGCAACTCGGCGTGTTCGTCGGCGATCGCATCGGGCAGCGCGTCGATTGTGGTGGTGATGACGTTCGCGTGCCGCGCGGAGATCAACCCAGCTGCCTGTGCGGCCGCCACTGCTGGATACCGCGGCGCCACCGGCTGCCCGGTGAGCGTCCTGCGCGTGACAGTGGCGTTTGCAGCACGGACGCGAGCCGTGGCCTCGGCCGGGGTCACTCTCAGCATCGTGCGCAACAGCGCCGCCGTGTTCGCGCAGCCGAGCTCGAACGCGACGCCGCGGCCGTCGAGCTCGCCGACCACCGCCTGATCCAGGGCTGCGAGCCGGTTGCGCAGCCGTTCCTGTTCACGTGCCAGCGTCAATAGCGTGTCGCAATCCGTGCCAGGCAGGTCGGTCGCCAGCAGCGCATCGAGCTCGTCGTCCAGGCGAGCGACAGCGTGCGTGATCGAGTCGGGCCGGCTGTCCGTCATCATGCTCACGTGTTCTATTATCCCCGACCGCTGCCCCGGAAGTCAAGCACTTGAGCGACGCAATCCCTTATCTAGTAGGCGATTGCGGGCTGTCGGCGTCGTTGCGGCGAACCTGTCGCGGCTCCCGAAAATCTCGCGTCATCACGATCGTGGTCCTCGACCCGTCGACCTGTCATGATCGCGGGCGCAGACACGAAAGGGTGTGGTGAGCAATTTCGCGTTCCTGCGTCCCGAGTGGCCGGAGCTGTTTTCGCCGAGGCGGTGCGACCCGAGCGCAACGGGTCGGCCGATCCACGCGCGTCGTGTTTCTACGCGCGCCGGGCACTGGAACTGACCGTCGACTGCCTGGAGCGGCAGTTCGGGCAGCGTCCGTTGATCTTCTGCACCAACGGCTACGAGCACTGGATGTGGGACGACACCGCCTACCGGCCACGTTCGGACCGGCAGCGGCAGGCGCTGGTCCTGATGGGCGCCGGGGGGCGGCAAGACCCGCACCGTCATCGCGATGGCCGATCTGCTGATGCGGCGAGCATGGCTAAGCGGGTGCTGTTCCTGGCGCGCGCCCCCTTGGTGAACCAGGCCGTCAACGCGTTCAAGGCCCACACCTGCCCGACGCCACGACCCGTCAACCTGGTCACCGAGAAGACACCGACGGCTGCGTTTACGTCTCGACCTACCCGACGGTGATGGGGCTGATCAACACATTCACCGACCAGCGGCGCCGGCGACGTGGGTCGCTTCGAGCCGGCGTTCTTCGACCCGATCGTGATCGAAGAGGCGCACCGGTCGGTGCGCCAGAAATCCGCGCGATCTTCTCCCGGTTCGACTCGCTTCTCGTGGGGCACCGGGACGCCGAAGGATAGGTCGACCGCAACACCTACCGGCTGTTCCACCTCGAGGACGGCGTCCCCACCGACACCATCCACTCGACGAGGCTGTCGCCGAGGGCTACCTCGTGCCGCTGCGCGCGGTGTCAGTGCCGCTGACATTCCGCGCGACGGCATCTACGACGACCGCTCCGAGGAAGAGAAGGACGACTGAGACGCACTCGAGCGGAGGCACTCGAGGGGGACGAGGACGGCGCCGTCCCCGACCTGGTCGCCTCCGACGCGGTCAACAAATGGCTGCTCAATACCGGCACCGTCGACAAGATGCTCAAGACCCGATGACCAGTGGCCACACGGTCGCCGGCGGTGACCGGCTCGGCAAGACGATCATCTTCGCCCGCAACAACGACCACGCCGAGTTCATCCGAGGCCCGCTTTGACGCCAACTATCCCGAGTACGCTGGCTCGTTCGCGCGGGTCGTTACTTATAGGACCGAGCACGCCAAACTGCTGCGTAGCGCTGGCGAACCTGGTCTCGCACATCCGAGTCGTTCACAGCGTCACTAACTCATCCCGCAATCCTTTGGTGGCTCGTGATCAACCCGGTTTGTGCAGGTCCACCGCCCAGCACAGTCCGAGTTGATCAAGCGATCCGCGCGTTCTGCGGATCGTGACCGTCTGCGTACCCGCCCGGTAACGTCCGCCGCATGCAGAACCTGGTAGTGGGCGGCCGCCAGGGTGAGCTCGTCGGTCCGGGCGTAGCACGTGTGAGCGGCCCGTTCGCGAGCCCGAAAGACGCGTGGCGGTGCGCTCGCGGATTCCTCGGCGTCGATGATGCGATCGACGCGCCGATTGAGCCGATCGGCGAGTTCGTGATCCCACCGCCGGACGGCCCGCCGAGCCGCGACTTCCAAACCCTGCACTTCGATTTCGGGATACCGCTCGCACCGGTCGTACCGGCCGATGTGGCACCCTGACCGCCCTGCACGTGCCGGTGGCGGCGTCGTCGGCGCAAGCGATCACCCGGTTCGTGTCGCTACGTACGCTGCTGCGGCATCGGCCGTGGCCCGATCGCGACGAGCTGGTGCGACGGTTCGCTGTCTATGGCGACACCCACGGAACTTGCGACGCCGGCGTCGGATACGCCGAGGGCAGCCTCGCACGGATCATCGAGGCGGCGCTCGGCGAGCCGCCGGAACTGCCGAGCGTCCGGGCTCGTCCGGAGTTCCTGTGTGGCACCGAGTTCGCCGCCCTGGACGACGAAACGCGGTTCTTCGCCCGGCGTGGCCTACCGGTCGACGTCGTGGTCGTCGAGGTGCGACTACGGCCCGGCGAGCTGCTCGTGTTCGACAACCTTGCGTTCGCACATGGCCGCAGCGGACGTCGCGCGCCGGGGGAGCTCCACCAGAGGGTGTACGGGCATCGAGCGCTCTCGCCCCGCAACCAGGTCAAGCTTCGTGACGGCGTGCTCGCCGCGTTCGCCGGCTGACGCCACGTGATGTCGGCGCGGGGCGCGATCACACTGGCCCTGTTCTTTTGCCCGTCCTGCGGGAGCGGATGACCTCGCCGACCTGACGTCGTCCTCCGTGATGAATGACAAGCTGAACGTGAAACGTGTGGACTTCTCCGAGCCGGGTGCGGGCCGAAGCGCGCCCGGCGCGGCGCGGCGGCGCTCCGCGAGGGCTGGTCTTCCGGTTCGGGTGAACCTTGCGTTGTGTTTCAGAGTTGCAGTCGAAGCTGCGCGGTCCGGGTGAAAGCTGCCGAAGGCCACGAGACAGCCCGAGCGGCGACCGTATGGTCGGGTGCATGTCCGCTGTGCCGGAACGAGCGCGTTCCTCCGGACCCGAGCCTTATCAACACCGACAAGTGGCGGAGTCGTTCGGCACGGACGCCGTCGGCTACGACCGGACCCGGCCCCGTTACCCCGACGCGCGAGCTTCGAAGCCTGGGATCCGGCCGGCCGGACATTTGACGCGGTCGTCGCGGCGACGGCCTGGCACTGGGTGGATCCGCTGGCAGGAGCGGCCAAGGCGGCATTGGTGCGGCCCGGTGGCCTGCTTGCGGTGTTCGGGCATGCGTTCCAGCTTCCGCCCGACGTGGCGGACGCCTTGGCCGCGGTCTACCGGCGGGTGGTGCCCGAATCGCCGTTCAACCTCGAGCCACTCAGGCACGCCGTGGATGCCTACCAGCGGATGTACGCCACGTTCGCGTACGGGATCGGCAGGGTGGGTGGGTTCAGTGATCCGGAGCAGCGGCGATTCGACTGGGAGCAGTCCTATACCCGGGATGAGTGGCTGGACCAGATGCCGACCCATGGCACTCTCACCCAGCTCCCGCCTGACAAGCTGGCGGACGTGCTGGAGAGCGTCGGGGTCGCTATCGACGCGATGGGGGGCAGCTTCACGATGCCCTATGCCACGGTGGAGGTCACTGCGACGCGAACCTGGGCTACCTAAGGTGGCAAGCGGACGAGCATCTCGGTCCGATCTTGCGCTCGCGCCCACCGAAGTCGCAACCTGACCTGAACAACATCGGCGTCGTTCGTTCGCGTCTAGTTCGCGATGCCCAGTGATGACGGGACGCCGTGCGCAATCTTCACCTGAACAGGACATCCGCTCGGGTATCGCAGTTCCGCGCAGGCGCGACCGGCGAGGGGTGCGTGACCGAGTCCGTGGATCCAGCGGTTGATCTTGAGTGAGATTTCGTGATCCCGGTGGACATCGTTCCGGTGCAGCGGCTACGTTGCGGTCGCCCTCCGCGGATCAATCCGGCGCCGGCGGATCGTCGCGAAAGGACCAGCGATGCCAGCCGACGTCGATGCGCTCGTCAGGTGGCTGGGATCGCAGGACTGTCAGCTCGAACCCGGCTTGAGTGACGAGGAACTGGCCCGGGCCGAAGAACACTTCGAGCTCATCTTCTCGCCCCTGTGGCGTGCGGTCCTCTCGCGCGTGCACCCGGTGGACATCGACGGTTCATCTCGCCGGGCCGGCTATCCGGACTGGCGGAGCCGTAATCAGCTCGCCGTCCGCACGCTCGTCGAGCGACCCGTCGAGGGGTTGCTCTTCGACGTCGCGGACAACGACTTCTGGTGGACGTCGTGGGGCGCGCGTCCTGCGGACGTGGGGTCGCGGCTGCGAGCGGCGCGGACAGCGCTGGTGACGGCGCCTCGGCTCGTCCCGCTCAGAGGGCATTGGTACGTCGGGCCGTCCGACGACAGCCCAGTGTTCTCGATCGTTCAGACCGACCTGCACATCCCCGCGGTGACGCTCGGGGACCTGCCCGACGGCCGCAGTCAGGAAGCGGTCCCGGCCGAGGACTGGCCCATCGGCGACGTCGCCTTCTGGAGTCGGCTGCATGCCTATTCCCAGCGGCCCGACGACCCCCGATTCGCCGGCCTCGCCACGCACGAGTAGGCGCCGTCGATCAGATTTTCGCGCCGATTCGTCGGTTGGGCGGGCGAAAGCGACGATCTCGCGGGACGACCTGATCGACATGAGCGAGTTGCGGGGCAGGATCGTGGCATGACGACGATCCAGTTCCGGCAGGTGGTGCTCGACACGACCGACGCGCGAGCGCTTGCGGAGTTCTACCGGCAGCTGCTCGGCTTCGACTACCGGCCTGGCGATGAGCAGCCCGCAGACAGCGACGATCCGAACGGCGGTGACGATCCGAACGGCGGTGACTGGTTGGTATTGCGCAATCCGGACGGCGGTGTGCAGTTGGCCTTCCAGCAGGTGGCGGAGCTGCCCGAGCCGACCTGGCCCGAAGGCCCACGCCCGCAGATGCTGCACCTGGATCTCACCGTGCCGAGCGCCGACGCACTGGCTGCCGAGCATCAGCGCGCCGCGGCCCTCGGTGCCCGGTTGTTGCTCGATCGCTCCGACGATCCGGACGAGCCGCTGTACGTCTACGCTGACCCGTCCGGGCACCCGTTCTGCATCTTCGTCGCTCGGCCGTGACGCAACTCGCTTGCTGACTGCTTGCAATAGTTAGCAGTACTCAGTCACACTGGTACGCGTGATAGTCGAGGGGCCGAAAGAGCAGGCCAAGCGAAGTGGCGCCGCGATCGGGGAGTTCATCCGCGAGCAGCGCCAGCAGGGGCAGGTTTCGCTTCGTCAGCTCGCTCGTCTCGCCGGCGTCTCGAATCCGTACCTCTCGCAGATCGAGCGAGGACTTCGCAAACCCAGTGCGGAGATCCTCCAGCAGATCGCCAAGGGGCTCCGGATCTCGGCCGAGCAGTTGTACGTCCGCGCCGGGTTCCTCGAGTTCCGTGAAGGCAACCAGGAGCTTGTGGCGGCAGTCCTCAGCGATGAGGATCTCGGAGAGCGTCAGAAGCAGGTCCTGCTCGACATCTACGAGTCCTTCCGCCGTGAGAACGCGCAACAGCGAGCGGAAGCGGAGAACGCGACCTTATCCGCGTCCATTCAGCCCGCACCCACCCGGGCACCGGTGTCCGCGGACTGATCGACCCGTACAGAACCGACACCGCTCAGTTCGACTCAACCAGGGGAGTGACCCATGTCCATCACCAGTGACATCCGAACGTATGCCGACAACGCAGTCTCCGAGGGCAAGAGGGCCCTGGGCAAGACGCAGGCTCAGCTCAACGACGTGACCGACAGTGTGCAAGCCAGCGCGAACGACTACCTCGGCCGCTATACCACCACTGCGCGCGAGAACGTCGCAGACATCGCCGACAAGGCGAACGAGGCGGTCAGCGAGATCCGCGCGTCGGCGGAGAAGGCGATCAATCTCGAGGCGATCAAATCGGCCATCGAGCCCTACCTCGCGCAGGTCAAGGACTACCAGGCCGCCGTCACCGACAAGGCGGAGAGCGTGTTCACGACCGTCACCAACGACAAGCGCGTTGCCAAGGTCGTCGAGCAGGTTCAGGACCTCGTCGTGAAGCCCGTCCAGTCGCGCCTGGGCTGGAAGCCGGCGGCCACCTCGCCGCCCGCATCGGCGACCAAACCTTCGCCGACCAAGGCGACCAAGCCCGCTGCGACCAAACCTGCTGCGACCAAACCTGCTGCGACGGCCAAGCCGGCTGCGAAGCCTGCCGCAACCAAGCCCGCTGCCCGCAAGACCTCGACGAAGCGCGCGACGAAGGCCTGATCGCCGCTACCGGTCGAGCAACGGCCGCGAGGTCCCCGGCACAAGTTCGGGCGCTTCCTAACCTGCGCAAACGCTGCCCCGCTCCCGTCAGGGAGCGGGGCAGCTGCTGTCTGCGCAACGGCTTTCGGTCGTACCCGCGCGTCAACCACCCCGTCGGTAGGATTTCACCGTGACCATCGTGGCCGACCTGTATTTCTGGACGAATCACGTCCTGTTCTACGCCCTGATCGCGCTGCGGCTGTGGGCACTGGTCGATTGCGTCATCCGCAAACCGGCCGCGTTCACCGCCGTCGACAAGCTGACCAAGCCGGCCTGGGTCGCGATCCTGCTGATCTCCGGACTGCTCGGCTACGTGTTCAGCAGTCCGGACACCGGCTACGTGGTTAACGTGATCCCGCTCGTCTCGACGGTCGTGGCCGCGGTCTATCTGGCCGACGTCCGTCCCGCGGTCCGCGAGATCTCGGGCGGTCGCTAGGCCGTTGGCCGACGATTAGCCGGACGGGAACGATGCGGTCAGCACCGCCGTCAGCCCGTCCATCAGGTCCTCGGGGCTCGGGACGCCGTCGGGGTCGAGCATCCACTGCATCGCGAGCCCGTCGCACGCGGCGATGACGAGCGCGGCGACCGCGAGGCAGCGCCGGTCGTCCGGCAAGCTTCCGTCGTCGAGGGATCGGGCCACCAGCTCGGCGACCATCGAGCGGGCCCGGGAGTAGTGCCCGGCCAGCTGCGTGCGCAGGTCGGGCACCCGCATCGCCTGCGCCAGTGACTCGACGTAGGACTGCAGGATAGGGCGTCGCGTCGGCATCGCGGCGAGCGAAGCGACCCAGGTCGCACCGGCGCGCTCGAGCGGCGTCAGATCCGGTTCGGCCATCGCGAAGTCGGCCAGCTGAGCGGCCCAATCCTGGAACGCGGCCTCGATCGCGACGTTGAGCAGCGCCGCCTTCGACCCGAAGTGATAGCCGATGCTGGCCAGGTTCGTATCCGACGCGGCCACGAGGTCACGGGCGGTGATGTGGGCATAGCCGCGCTCCTCGAGCAGCCGCCGCGCGGCCGTGAGCAGTTCCTCCCGGTGTCCCACGGCACGAGAATAGCCGCGCAGCCGTAGACACTCGTCTTATACAAGCGTATACATCGAGGGGACCGACCGGCTGCAATCGAAGGACGGCTGCCATGACCGAGTTCACGAGGTCGTCATCGAGCGCAGCACCGGGTCAGCGAGCGACGAAGGAGTGAGGATGACCGCAATCGAGAGCTTCGTTACGCACCGCGCCGACGAATCCACGGTCCGCGGGCTGCCTCCCGGACCGAAACTGCCCAAGCTGCTGCAGTCGGTGCTCTACCTGACCGCCGGGCACTACGTCGTGCCGCGCTGGCGCCGCCGCTACGGCGATGTCTTCGCCGTCCACATCGCGCCGGCCGGGCACGCGGTCGTCCTCACCAGGCCCGAGCACATCAGAGAGGTCTTCGCCGGGCCGGCCGATGTGTTCCACGCCGGTGAGGGCAACGCGATCCTCGGGCCGATCATGGGCGAGCACTCGGTGCTGCTCCTGGACGAGGACGCCCACAAGGCGAGCCGCAAGAAGGTCATGGCCGCGTTCCGTGGTGAGTCGATCAAGAGCTGGGGCGCGGTAGTCGAGCAGGTCGCGGCGGACGACATCGAGGTCTGGCCGGTGGGCAAGCCGTTCGCCGTCCACCAGCACCTGAACGACATCAGCCTCGAGGTGATCCTGCGCGTCGTGTTCGGTCTCACCGACGACGCGCGGCTGGCCGAGATGAGCCCGTTGCTGCAGAGGCTGATCCGCATCGGCCCGACGATCTTCATCGGCTGGATGTATCCGGTGCTCGACAAGGTCGGCCCGTGGCGCGCGTTCGTCCAGCTCAAGGCGCACGTCGATGATCTGATCTACGCCGAGATCAACGACCGCCGGGAAGTGCCCGACCTCGCCGACCGCACGGACGTGCTGTCCAAGCTGCTGGTGGCCGACCCGTCCCAGACCGACGCCGAGCTGCGCGACCATCTCGTCACGCTGCTGCTCGCAGGCCATGAGACGACCGCGTCCACCCTGGCCTGGACGTTTCACGACCTGGCCCGCAACCCCGAGGTACTCGCGCGGGTGCAGCGCGCGGCCGACGAGGACGACGAGGCCTACCTCGAGGCCACGGTCAAGGAGTCCATGCGGCTGCGGCCGGTCATCGCGAACGTCGCCCGGCGGCTCACCAAGCCGGTCACGGTGGCCGGGTACGATCTACCGGCCGGCGTCGTCGTCTTCCCGTCCATCGAACTCGTCCACCACCGCGAGGACGTCTGGGACGCGCCCAAGCAATTCCGTCCAGAACGCTTCCTCGGGCACAACCCTCCGCCGGCCACGTGGATCCCGTTCGGCGGCGGCCTGCGCCGCTGCCTCGGTGCCTCGCTGGCCACGGTGGAGGCGGTGGCCGTGCTGAAGACGGTGCTCAAGGCCGTCGACATCACGCCAGTCGGGGCGCCGGAGGTGTCCAAGAAGCGCAACGTCACCACGGTGCCGGCGCGGGGCGCGCGGATCGTCAGCTCTCCACGCTGACCGGCCGGGCGGCGGCGTCGAGTTTCGCGCGGCGATGCTCCAAACACAGCAACACGCCGGTGACGAGCGCGACCACGCCGAGGCCGACGCCGGTGATGCGCTCGGCGGCTCGGTCGGAAAAGCCTACGGGCATCAGCAGGCACGCGGCCGCGGACAATGCGATCACCCACACCCGGCGGGTGCCGATCGCCGTCGGGGCCAGGCAGAGCACGCCCCACAGCAGGTACCAGGGGTAGAGGCTGGGCGCGAGCAGGCCGAGCGCGAGCAGGGTGTCACCCGCGGTGCGTTCGAGCGCGCGATGCTGCAGCGTCACCAGCAGATAGCCGATCACGCACACAGCCGCGGTCATCGCCGTGATGCGTCCGCTCGCGGCGAGGTCGTCGTAGGACGCCCCACGCACGATGGGCGAGAGCACTTGCCCAACCGCGCTCGCGACCGCGTACGGGGTGTGCACGGCGAACTGCTTCGACACCGTCCCGAGCCAGCCGAAGCCACCGGGCTGGATCAGCCCGGCGCCCGCGGTCACGACGGCGGCGATGCCGATGTCCCGACCCAGCAACCGCCACGCCGGGCGCGTGCGGCGACGGAGCACGTGCGCGACGACGATGATCGGGAGCAGGAGGAAACCCTGTGCGGTGATCGACCCCGCGATGCTCGCCAGCACCACGGCCGCCACCCAACGCCGCCGGGTCGCGGCCGCGATCGACGCGAGCGCCACCGCCACCATCACCCCGTCGAGGTGTGGGGACGACACGACGTAGAGCAGGACGAGCGGGTTGAGCGCGCAGCCGGCGAGCGCCTCGCCGCCGCGGGTGCCGCCCATGTCGGCGGCGAGCCGGCCGATGGCAATCGCCGTCAGCACCGCGACGACACGCAAAATGATCACGGCACTAAGTGCGCTGCCGTTGCCGACCGAGATCGACAGGTGCTGCAGAAGCGATCCCAGGGGGCCGGCCGAACTCGGCACCCCCCGTGCTCCGGGATCGATCGCGGCCACGACCGGTAGGTCAGGTAGCGAGGACGGCGCTCGCTGGTACGGATCGTGACCGGCCCGCTGGATCAATCCGAACGCTGCGTGGGTGTAGACGCTGGTGTCCATCAACGGCGGACCGATCGCGAACGGCACCGTCCAGGCGCCGACGAGCCACCAGACCCGCGGTGCCGGCTGGCGCATGCGGCGGATCACCTCGAGAGTGAGGATCCAGAGCAGGAGGAGGGCGACGACCGCAGCCAGCATGATCGTCGCGGGGACGCGATCGGTCGCGGTCAGCCCGTGCGGATCTTGCAGACCCAGCCAGCTGGTGAGCCCGCGTGTCGAACGCGCAGCGCCCACCCGCCCGCCCGCGACAACCACGACCGCAGCCACCGCGAACCCCGCGACGGCGAGGAACGGCATGGGCCGCCCGCGCAGCACACCGCACGCGGCGCGCAGACCCTGCAGCGCCTTGACGGCAAGGTCGTTGAGCTCTCGCTCGGCTCCGGTCGTGTCCATGGGTGTGCTTGACATTATGGGACGGCCCGAACAAAACCCGAACGTTCTGCTGCCCGCAAGCATAGGTAGGACGGTCACAGTGGAACTTGCACGCCAACCTGTCACAGAGGAGCAACATGAAGCTGAACTACCGCAAGGTCATGGTCGCCGGAGCCACCGCGGCCGTGATCGTCGGCGCCGGCGGCACTGCGCTCGCCGTCCCCGGCTCGAGCACGACCCCCGGCACCCCCGGCACCCCGGGCAAGGCCGGCCACACCGCCGGGCAGAAAGCCGGCAAGCACAAGCACGGCAAGGGCCACGGTGACGCCAAGATGCTACGTCGCCTCGAGCACGGCCAGTTCGTCGCCCAGGGCAAGGACGGCAAGGCCGTCACGCACGACGTGATTCGCGGCACGGTGACGTCGGTGTCCTCGACGTCGATCATAGTCCGGGCCGCGGACAAGACCAGCGAGAAGTTCACCGTCACCAAGGACACGAAGGTCCGCGAGCACATTAAGGGCCAGAAGCCCGCCACCCCGGGGCAGAAGCCGGCTCCGGCGACGATCGCCAAGATCGCCAAGGGTGACCACGTGTTCGTCTCCGGTACGGGGACGGGTACGCCCACTGCGGAGCGCATCGTCGAGAGCGCGGCCAAGTAACGCCTGACCCACTGATGATCTCGGTCGTACCGTGCGAATCTGCACGGTACGACCGAGATCATCGCCCGTTAAGCGGTGCTGGTTATGGCCGGTTATTCCAGTGGCAGGGTGACCGTGAACCGTGCGCCGCCCTCGGCCGCGTGGCCGGCCTCGATCCGCCCGCCGAGGCGCGCGACGAGACCGTGGACGATCGCAAGGCCGAGGCCGGTCCCCACCTGGCGGACGCCGCGGTACCGCTCGTAGAGCGCGCCCTGCTCGAAGGCCACCGGCAGGTCGTCGTCGGTGAGCCCCGGGCCGCCGTCGCGGACCTCGATCGCTGCGCGTGTTGATTCGGTGCGTTCCGATTCGGTGCGCACGGCCAGCACGATCGGCGCTCCCGCGGGCGTGACCCGGAGTGCGTTGTCGAACAGCCCATCAAGCACCTGGCGCAGGCGCGCCGGATCGGTGTCGACCCAGACCGGATGCGGCGTCGGCTCGAAGCGCAGCTCGACGCCGTCGGGGGTGCTGCGCGACGTCCATACCCGGGCGGCGGCCGCCGCGAGCGGGACAAGATCCACCCGCGCGAACTCGACGCGGAAGTCGTCCGCACCCAGCCGGGCGAGGTCGAGCAGGTCACCGACCAGGCGCTCGAGGCGTTTCGATTCCCCGAGGACCACCGCGCCCACGTGGGACGTCTCGTCGTTGGGGACGACGCCGTCGGCGAGCGACTCGGCGTAACCCGAGATCGCGGTGAGCGGCGTACGCAGGTCGTGTGACACCGACAGCAGGAACTCCCGTTGCCGCCCCTCGGAGTGCCGCAGGGCTCCGGCGATGCTGTTCACGGCTTCACTGACCTCGACGACCTCGGCCGGACCGACCGCGGGCAGCGTCACGTCGCGATTGCCGGCGGCTACCGACCGCGCGGCGGCGGCGGTGCGACGCAGCGGACGGGCCAGGCGCCAGGCGACCAGCAAACCGATGAGGACGGCGACGCCACCAGCGATGACGAGCGCGAGCAGGATGCGTTGGATCGCGCGATCGCTCTGCGCGGTGGCGTCCTGCCGGGCCTGGATCACGACGATCCCGATGACGCCGGGACGTCCGGTGATCGGGCGCCCCTCGATCAGGAAGTAGCGTCCGTTGACGGTCCGACCCGCCGATACGGTCTTGCCGCTTCTGATCCGGGCGACGTCACTCGGGTGGACCGCTCGCCGGATCGTCTGCAGACTGGTGGCGATCGTCCCGGCGTCGGACACCAGCCCCACCCGGATGTTGCTCTCCTGCAGGGCAGTGCGCAGCTTCTTCTGCCCGAGCCCGCCGTTGCTCACGACTGCCTGGCCCACGTCGGCGAAGCGGCGCAGCGTCTTGCGCCCGTCGTCCGCGCCGTTCTTGCGGATCAGGCCGACGGCCAGGAACCCCGCGACCAGCCCCGTGAGGACGACGATGCCGACGCTGAGCAGCGCGATTCGCGTCGCCAGCGAGCTGCGGGGCGCCCTCACGATCAAGTCTTCCGGTGTGCGGGACGTCGACGAGCCGCCGTCCGCGCGTCCCTGCGAGGGGAAAACGTGATCGGCACCCAAGCCTCGCTCATGTGGCGATGGTCTCGACCGAGTCGTGATCACGCGGGGCCGGCCCGTTCTCGGCGGCGTAGCCGACGCCGCGCACCGTGCGGATCGGACTGGCCGCACCGAGCTTGCCGCGCAGCTGCGCGATATGGACGTCGACGGTGCGGGTGCCGGCGATCGACGAGTAGCCCCACACCTCGCTGAGCAGCTGCTCGCGGGTGAACACGCGTCCCGGGCGGCGCATCAGATAGGCGAGCAGGTCGAACTCGGTCACGGTGAGCAGGAGCTCGTCCGAGCCGCTGAACACCCTGCGCTGCACGGCGTCCAGCGTCACCCCACCGACGGTCTGCGGCGCAGATGTCGGGACGCCCTGGGTGCGGCGCAGTACCCCACCGACGCGGGCGACGAGTTCACGCGGCGAGAACGGCTTGGTGACGTAGTCGTCGGCGCCGAGCTCGAGGCCGACGATACGGTCGACCTCGTCGTCGCGGGCCGTGACGAACAGGACGGGTGTCCAATCCTCGGTGGCGCGCAGCTTGCGGCAGATCTCGATGCCGTCCATGCCGGGCAGCCCGACGTCGAGGATGATCGCGGCCGGCTTGTGGCGGCGGATCGCGTCCAGGGCCCGGTCGCCGTGGTTCTCGACGTGCACGCCGTAGCCGGCCCGGGCGAGGTTCAACCTGATCACGTCGGCGATCGCCGGTTCGTCCTCGACGACCAGCACGAGGCCGCGGGCGCGGGAATCCGTGGTCACGTCCGCACTGTAGTGCGAGGCGGCGGCGCCCGGCGGCACTGCGAGATCAGAGCTGTGTACGGGTTCGACCGCCTCCGTGGCGATGATCTCGGTCTGATCCCTCGATATCCGAGAGATCGCACCGAGATCATCACGGGAGACGCGACCGACGCCACCCAGTTGACCGATCCCGAGCCGTTCCGGGCATGCTGTCAGCAGGTGCGAAGGAGTTGCGACATGGACATCGTCCTCAGCAAGGAAGAACGAGCGTTCGCAGAGCAGATGCGAACCTTCTTCACCAGCGAGATCCCGGCGGACATCCGCGACCGCCTCGCCCGCGGCGAGCACGCGAGCATGGACGACATCCGCACGTCGCAGCGGATCATGAACTCCCACGGCCTGGCCGTGCCGCACTGGCCTGTCGAGTGGGGCGGGCAGGACTGGACGCCGGTGCAGCGCCACCTGTGGTCGGAGGAGATGCTGCTCGCGCACGTTCCGCCGCCGCTCGCGTTCAACGCCCAGATGATCGGCCCGGTCATCGCCGAGTTCGGCAGCCAGGCGATGAAGGAACGCTTCCTGCCCAAGACCGCGAGCCTCGACATCTGGTGGTGCCAGGGCTTCTCCGAGCCCAACGCCGGCTCCGATCTCGCCTCGCTCAAGACGTCGGCCGTGCGTGAGGGCGACGAGTACGTCGTCAACGGCCAGAAGACGTGGACGACCCTTGGCCAGTACGCCGACTGGATCTTCAACCTCGTCCGCACCGACCCCGAGGCCAAGAAGCAGCGCGGCATCTCGTTCCTGCTCATCGACATGCAGACGCCAGGCGTCACCGTGCGTCCGATCCACCTCATCGACGGCGGCTACGAGGTCAATGAGGTGTTCTTCGACAACGTCCGTGTGCCGGCGGACAACCTCGTCGGCGAACAGAACGCCGGCTGGGACTACGCGAAGTTCCTGCTCGGCAACGAGCGCACCGGCGTGGTGGCGGTGGGCCAGACCAAAGCGCGCATCCGGCGGATCAAGCGGATCGCCGCGCAGACGAAGGCGGGCGGCCGCGCGCTGCTCGACGACCCGCTGTTCCGGGCGCGGCTCACGAAGCTCGAGGTCGAGGTCACGGCCATCGAGATGTCGGTACTGCGCGTGCTCGATACCGAGAAGAAGCGCGGCCCCGGCAAACCCGACCCGGTCTCGTCCGTGCTCAAGCTCAAAGGCTCCGAACTCCAGCAGGAGGCCACCGAACTGCTCGTCGACGTCCTCGGGCCCTCGGCCCTGGCCTACCGCGAGGACTCGTCGGTGCCCGACGGTTTCGCCGAGTTGCCCGACGGCGCGCTCGACGCGCTGCCGACGTACTACAACTGGCGCAAGGCTTCCATCTACAGCGGTTCGAACGAGGTCCAGCGCACCATAATCGCCAAGCAGATCCTGAAGTTCTGAGAGGGACGACATGGAACTCGACCTGACCGACGAACAGAAGATGCTGGCCGACGCGGTGAAGAGCTTGCTCGACAAGCGCTACGACGCGAACAGCCGATTGCAGCTGCTCGAGGGCGACGGCGAGGGGTGGAGTCGCGAGCTCTGGAAGCAGTACGCCGATCTCGGGTTGCTCGGGCTGATCTTCGACGAGCAGTACGGCGGCGCGGGCATGGGCGTCGGCGAGCTCGCGGTCGTCATGGAGCAGTTCGGCCGCGCGCTGATCCTCGAGCCCTTCGTGGCCACCGTCGTCCTCGGCGGCGCGCTGGTCGCGGCCGCGGGCACGCCCGAGCAGAAGCAGTCGCTGCTGCCCGGCGTCGCGGCCGGCGAGGCACTGCTGGCCTTCGCCTGCACTGAGACCGGGTCACGCTGGTCGCTGACCGACATCGCGACCACGGCGACGCCGGACGGCGACTCCTGGACCCTCGACGGCGAGAAGATCGCGGTGCTGGGCGGAGACGTCGCCGACCACCTGCTGGTCACGGCGAAGACCCCGGACGGCGTGGTCGGGTTGTTCCTCGTCGCGGCGGCGGACGTGCAACGCGACGCCTACAAGCTGCAGGACGGCCTGGGCGGCGCGGATGTGCTGCTGCGCGGCACCTCGGCCCAGGCGGTTGGCGCGCCGGGCGAAGCGCTCGCCGCGATCGAGGGCGTCCTGGATGTCGCGACCGCGGTGTTGTGCTCAGAGGCCGTCGGGGCGATGGATCGCATGCTGTGGCTGACGGTCGACTACCTCAAGACCCGCGTCCAATTCGGCCAGCCGATCTCGGTGTTCCAGGCCCTGCAGTTTCGCGCCGCAGACATGTTCGTATCGCTGGAGCAGGCGCGCAGCATGTCGATGCTCGCGCAGCGGGCGCTCGCCGACGATGACGTCACCGAGCGGCGCCGGCAGGTGCAGGCCGCGAAGATCCAGGTCGATCTCTCGTCGCGGGAAGTGGGGCAGGACGCGATCCAGTTGCACGGCGGCATCGGGATGACGATGGAGTATCCGGTCGGGCACTACTTCAAACGGGTGAGTGTCATCGCCAAGACCTTCGCCGATATGGACACGCTGCTCGAGTCGGTCGGTTCGGGCGGCGGGCTCATCAAGGAGTAGAGCCGCCGCAAGGCCTGCTGATGTTGGCCGCGGCCGCTGAGAAGTTCGACGACGCCAGCTATGTCGTACTCGCTGAGCCGACCGAGACGACGCTTGGCACGCTCGACCGTCGGATCGCCGCGCACCCGGACTGCGATGCGCCATCGCAGCACCAGTGGGGGACCAGCCGGCATCGACCCCCGGCCCAGCATGAGCAGCGCGGCGGCGCTCGCGTTCCGACGTCCCGGGGTCGGGCGGGCTACCGGTTGTGTGGGACCACCGGGCGCGTGGCCACCGGGGCGGGTGCTACGAGCGGTTGATGAACGCCCGGCGTCCGCTCAAGGCAGCAGGTGCGGGTTCGGTCGTGGTCGGTGGGGCGGTGAGCGTCGTCCCTCGGCCGTCCCGCTCCGGTGGTGCCGCCAGGCCCAGCCTCGGGTGACGTCGCCGGCTGCGCGGGCGGAGACGTATACCCGCACCATCACCCAGAGCGCCAGCAGCAGCAGGAGGCCGCCGGTGATCCCGAAGGCGGCCGCTATGCGTGCGGTATCGGTGCCGCCCGGCCGCTGGGCGTCGTTGAAGGTCGTCGGCCGGAACTGCGCACCGGCCAAGAACACCGACGCATCCGACGGCGGCGGTGCCTCGGCCCGGACCAGGGGATTCGCGGTCAGGGCGAGCGTGCCGGTGATCGCGTAGCACCGGTTCTGGGTCGCGACCGGCGTGTGGAAGACGTACGAGCCGTCACCGGTGGCCGCGACGCTCGTCGGCGCTCCCCGCGCGGGCGACGGGTCAAACGTCGCGCCGCGGCAGCCGTTCGTGGGGGCAGTGGTGGCGGCGCGCAGGCCGATCCGGATGACGCCGGGGAACCCGTAGGCGCCGAGGACGGTGACGGTGCCGGTCATGGCCTTGCCCTGCTGACCGGCGTAGGAGGACGTCACGAGGGCCAGGGTCGGGCTCGCCACGAGCGCGGTGGCCGCCGCTGCCCCGGGGGATTCCTGCACGGTTGCGGTCCGGCCGTCCTGCGCCACCACGCTGCGGGCCGCGAGCGTGTAGCAGCCGAGCTGGCTCACCGGGGGCACCGCGATCGTCGCGACCAGCGTGGACGCCGACTTGTTCAACGCCACGGCGTCGGAGGTGACGGCTTGGGCGGCGTTCGTCCAGTCCAGACCGGCGCACTCGCCCGAGCGCGGCGGCAGCGGGCCGTAGGCTGCGACGCTCGACGACACCGACGCCCGCCCCGGATTCGTCGCCGTGACCGTCGACGAGAGCGTGCCCGGCGTGACGACCTGCTTCGCGCTGGCGGCGGCGATCTGCGTCGTCGACACGGCGATGGTGGCATCCTCGGCGAACGCCGAGGTGGCGTGGACGGACGGCGTGCTGTCGGTGATCTCGACCGATGCGGTGGCGGAGTAGCAACCGGGGGACAGCGCCGACGTCTCACCGGCTCGCTGTTCGCCGTCGCCGGTGAACTCGAACTGCCCGGCCCAGGCCTGCGGCGCCCGGGTGAAGTCGCCGGACGCCAGCGAGTTGCAGGTCTTGCCGGCCGCGGGCTTGACCGGCCCGGCGACGGTGATCGTCCCGGTGCCCGGGTAGCCGACGGTGCCGTGCACCGACGCGACCGGGGTCGCCGTCCCGGAGGCCAGCACCAGGGCCGGCGTGCTGACCGAGACGACCGGGTGCGGCGGCGACGCGGGGCGCAGGGTGGCGGTGCCGCGTGCGGCGGTCGGTGCCGCGAGCGCGACCGAGGGAGGGGTCGTCGTGAAGTACGAGAGCGACGTCGGTTCGGTGACGGTGGCCGTGACTGGGGTCGCACCCGACGAGGCCTGCGCCGGCGTGTGGGCTGTGCCGTCGCTGCCCGTGGTGGCGGACGTGTCCGAGCCGCCGATCGTGAACGCCACGTCGATGCCAGGGGTCGGGTTGCCCTGCGCCGACAGCACGGTGGCGCTGACGTCCGCGGGTTGACCGGGCCGCGGCGTCGACGCTTGGGCGCGCACGGTGTAGGGGCCGGCGTACCGACGGGCCTGGCTCAACGCTGCGGCGGCACGGGCGGCGCTGGTTCCGCCCTGACCGAGGCACCGCGCCTGGATCGAGCCGCCGCCGGCCACGGCGGCGACGTCGACGCTCGTCTCGGCGACTCCGGGCGAGCCGCTCGCGTGGTGCTGGATCAGGTAGGCCACGGCGCCGACGTCCGCGCCGGTGATGCCGCCACGCCCGGCCCCGATCGACGCGGCCGCCCCGTTGACCGGCGCCGGCTGGAAGACTCCACCCCTCTCGCTGATGTCCGCCGTGGCGTAGGCGGTGGCCGAGCCGTTCACCGTCCACGCTGCGAGCGGGACGATCTCGCCGTTCAGCTGGCAGAGGATCCCGTCGGTGTAGAAGGCGCCCGTGTTGCCCCAGCTACCGCTCTGCGCTGCGGCCGACTGGGCGCCGACGATCGTGCCCACAGCGGCCAGAAA
This sequence comes from Jatrophihabitans sp., assembly GCA_051000605.1. GTDB lineage: Bacteria > Actinomycetota > Actinomycetes > Mycobacteriales > Jatrophihabitantaceae > Jatrophihabitans. The sequence continues at coordinate 16,237 of JBPCOE010000051.1, read as the reverse complement.
CGTCACCAGAGCGGGCCCCGACCTTCGGAGTCGACGACGTGCGCGAGTGAAGTCCACAGAGGAATTGCATCATGCGCGGTGCCGAACGTCTGCCGGTTACCCCGATGACGCCCGTCCCTCCGCGCAAGCGGCTACCCGGTGAGGCCTGCGAGCGCGGCGTTGAGCGTCTTGCTGGGGCGCATGGCGGCGGCCGTCTTCGCGGGGTCGGGATGGTAGTAGCCGCCGATGTCGACCGGCTCCCCCTGCGCGCTGTTGAGTTCGGCCACGATCGCGTCCTCGTCCTGGGCCAACCGCTGCGCCAGTGCGGTGAAGGCCGACGTGAGTTCGGCGTCCTCAGTCTGCTTCGCGAGCTCCTGGGCCCAGTACAGCGCGAGGTAGAAGTGGCTGCCCCGGTTGTCGAGCTCGCCCGCACGCCGTGACGGTGATCGGTTCTCGTCCAGGAACGTGCCGGTGGCGCGATCGAGGGCGTTGGCCAGCACCGAGGCCTTGGCGTTGCCGGTCTTCTCGGCCAGCATCTCCAGCGACGGCGCGAGGGCAAGGAACTCGCCGAGGGAGTCCCAACGCAGGTGGTTCTCCTTGACGAACTGCTGGACGTGCTTCGGTGCGGAACCACCGGCGCCGGTCTCGAACAGGCCGCAGCCGTTCATGAGCGGGACGATAGAGAGCATCTTCGCGCTGGTACCGAGCTCGAGGATCGGGAACAGGTCGGTGAGGTAGTCGCGCAGCACGTTGCCGGTGACCGAGATCGTGTTCTCCCCCCGGCGGGCGCGTTCGAGGGTGAATCGGGTCGCGGCGCCGACGTCGAGGATCTCGATCTGCAGGCCGTCGGTGTCGAGCTTCTCCAGCGCCGGGTGCACCTTCTTCAACAGCTCGGCGTCGTGGGCGCGCGTCTCGTCCAGCCAGAAGACGGCCGGCCAGCCGGTCGCGCGGGCGCGATCGACGGCGAGCTCGACCCAGTTCTGGATTGCGGCGTCCTTGGTCTGGCACATGCGCCAGATGTCGCCGGCGTCGACGTCGTGCTCGAGCAGCGCCGTCCCACTCTGGTCGACGACGCGCACCTTGCCCTTGGCGGCGATCTCGAACGTCTTGTCGTGCGAGCCGTACTCCTCGGCCTGCTGCGCCATCAGCCCGACGTTCGGCGTCGTCCCCATGGTTGCCGGGTCGAACGCGCCGTGGACGCGGCAGTGCTCGACGGTCTCGGCGTACAGCGGCGCGTAGGACGAGTCGGGGACGACGAACAGGGTGTCCTGCTGCTCGCCGGCAGCGTTCCACATCTGGCCGGACGTCCGGATCGCGGCGGGCATCGAGGCGTCGATGATGATGTCGCTGGGCACGTGCAGGTTGGTGATACCGCGATCGGAGTCGACCATCGCGATGGACGGGCCGGCCGCGATCGCAGCGTCGACGGCGTCCGTTGCCTCGGGGTGGTTGGACAGCAGGCTGGCGAGGCCGTCGTTCGGGCTCTCGTCGCGGTACGCGTCATAGACGTTGCCGACGACGGCGCGGACAGCGTGGCCGAAGATGATCGGGTCGGAGACCTTCATCATCGTGGCCTTGAGGTGGACCGAGAACAGGACGCCCCGCCGCTTGGCGTCCGCGACCTGCACTGTGAGGAATGCGTCGAGGGCGGTGCGACGCATGACCGACGCGTCGAGCACCTCGCCGGCCAGGACGGGGGTCTGCTCCTTGAGCACGATGACCTCGCCGCCATCGGCGACGTGCTCGATCCGCACGACGTCCTTGTGGTCGAGCGTCACGGACCTCTCGGTGGAGCGGAAGTCGCCCGCGGACATCGTCGCGACGTGGGACTGCGAGTCCGGCGACCATGCGCCCATCGAGTGCGGGTGCGTGCGGGCGTAGGCCTTGACGCTGGCCGGCGCGCGGCGGTCGGAGTTGCCCTCTCTCAGCACCGGGTTGACCGCAGAGCCCATGACCGTGCCGTAGCGCACGCGGGTCTCGCGCTGCTCGTCGGTGGTGGGGTTCTCGGGGTAGTCGGGCAGGAGGTAGCCCTGCTTGCGGAGCTCCCTGACCGCGGCCTTGAGCTGCGGGACGGACGCGCTGATGTTGGGCAGCTTGATGATGTTCGCCTCGGGCGTGGTTGCGAGGGCACCGAGTTCGCCCAGCGCGTCTGCGACCTGTTGGTCGTCGGTCAGCTGGTCGGGAAATTGCGCCAGGATGCGGCCGGCCAGCGAGATGTCGCGCAGTTCCAGCTCGACGCCGGCCGGCGCGGCGAAGGCCTCGACGATCGGCAGCAGCGACTGAGTGGCGAGCGCGGGCGCCTCGTCGGTGTGGGTGTAGATGATCTTCATGCGCTGATCGCGTCCGTCCTAAGGTCGGTGAAGGTTCGCCCGCCACGCTATCGAAGGGCGCGGCGCGCCTGATCCCGGCCGCGCGGGTCATCCCCCTGCGTTGATCAGCGGGCGAGGACGGTTCAGGCGCCGCCGGCGGACACGACCGCGTCGGTGAGGAAGCCGGCCAGGATGCCGAGCAGCAGCCCGTACGCGAGAAGATCGGTTCGCTTGGCGCGCGCCGCAACGCCGAGCAGCTGGGCGATGACGTAGACGATGGAGCCGGCGGCGAGGGTGAGGAACGCGACGCTGACCGGCTCGGAGGTGAAGCTGTGCCCGACCGCGGTACCGATGAATGTGGGGCCGCCGCCGATCGCGGCCATCGCCAGCAGGAAGCCCCAGCTGGGCCGGCTGGCCACGCCGTCGAGGTCTTTGTCCGCGGCCAGCGGGGCGACGATGCCGAAGCCTTCGGTGGCGTTGTGCAGCGCGAAGCCGATGACGAGCACCGTCGCCAGCGCGATCTGGTTGCTGGCCGCCGACTGCCCGATCGCGAGCCCTTCGGCGAAGTTGTGCAGGCCGATACCCACGGCGATCAGCAGCGCCAGCCGTCGCGCGGGCGACCAGGTTGCGACGCCGCGCGTCGCGGCCGGGTGCTCGGTGACCGCCATCGCGCCCGGGCCGCCGCGGCCGTGATTGCGCGCCGCTCGGCTCAGGTAGCGGTCGTAGCCGACCAAGCCCAGCAGTCCGACGGCGAGACCGCCGGCGAAGATGCCGCCGTAGCCGAAGGCCTTGTCCAGGCCACCGTGCCCGTCGTGCACCGAGACGAGTGCCGCGTCGATCGGCTCCCATGCGGCGGCCAGCACGTCCCAGAACAGGAACATCAGCACGCCGACCGCGGTCGCGTTGAGGAAGACGCGCAGACCCGGCGCGGGGCTGCGCATGCGCCCGACCGGCAGACCGATGAGGATGGTCACCCCCGCGATGAAGCCCAGCAGGAGCGTCGTCGACAAGCTCATGGTTCCGAGCATGGCATATGAACTTAGGGTTGCCTACTCTTACTTCCATGGCAGTGACGGGCGACGCCCGGAGCTCCTACGATCGCAGCATGACGACCGGTGAATCGCACACGCTGCTCTCGGTCCGGGGTGAGGCGCAGCGCACGGTGGCTGCGGACGAGGCCACCGTCTACCTGAGTGTTTCTGCGACCCGCGCTGCGAAGCCCGAAGCGACGTCGGACGTGGCGGGTGCTGTGGCCGGGCTGACGGCCGAGCTGGCCACCCTCGGCGGCGAGGTGCTGACCGCACAGAACACTCGGGCGCCGTTGACCTGGTCGACGCAGTCGATGCGAACGTCCGCAGAGCATGCCCAAGACCGGACCACGGGCGAGTACGGCCCTACCGGCCGTCAGATCTCGTCGGTCAGCCTGCTGATCACGGTGCGCGATTTCGCTCTCCTCGGCCGGGTCCAGGCCGCGCTCACTGAGCGCAACTCGGTGGATGTGCATTCGGTTCAGTGGTCGGTCGACGACGACAACCCCGAATGGGCGACGGTGCGTGCCGACGCCATCCACGCAGCTGTGCTCAAGGGTCAGGACTACGCGTCAGCGCTGGGCGGCTCCGTCATCGGCGTCGAGCACGTTGCCGACGCCGGGCTGCTCGGCGGTGACGCATCGGGCGGCAGGGCCTATGTTGCCCAAGCGGCCTCGCTGTCACTGGGTGGGGAGGCCGACATCGCCTCCCTGGACCCCGTGCCACAACCGCTCAGCGCGACGATCGAGGCTCGCCTCACCGCGATCGTCGGGGCGCTACCGACCCGCTGACCGGGGGCAACCGCTTCTGATTGTCGATCGGACGTGGCGGGGCACCGCGAAGCCCCTTCCTTATCCGAGCAGCGCCGCCGGTGTCCATGAGGGCCAGGTGCCGCCGACCGGTGCACTGTCACGAAAGCGTGCCAACTCGGGTGGGCCGCTGGTCGTCGAGTTGTCGTAGACGATGGCACTGTCACAACGAAGTACGGCCTCGGCTACCAACGGCCAGAGCCTGCCGGACCGCCGGCGGATCTTGTCCTCGGGCACCGTGAGCGAGGTAGGTGCGACCAAGTGAGTGGGCCCCGTCGGGCTCGAACCGACGGCCAGTTCTGTCGTGACGAAACATCGTAGGTTGATTCGCGGCGGATGACAGGTCGGAGAAGCGAGCTGGTGTTGGAATGAGCAGGCGGACGAATAGGCAGCAGGGTTTACAGCGAGAAGGAGAGCGTCGTCGTGCCGCGGATCGCATCCGACATGAGCGCGACGTTGCTGTCGAGCAGGCTGCGGCCGCTGCGGCGCTGATGCCTGCGGTCAGCAATCCCGCCGCGAAGTCGCTGGCGTCGGGTCGGCGGGTGGCCGGCCAGTCGGTCGGTCGCGTGCGGCTGGTGCGGGCAGCCGGTGCTCGTGCAGCGCACCGGACGGATGCCGAAGTGGTGTTCGCAGGTCTGCCGGCAACGCGCGTGGGAGCAGTCCCGAGCTTTCCAATCGGGCGAGGTTCCCGTTCGTGTCGTCGACAGGTACATCGCGGCGGTCCCGAACGAAGGCGAGGGATGGATTGTCCAGCTCGGCGCGCTCGCCGAGCAGATCACCAACAAGCCGGGACCGATCGGTGACCGAGACCTCGACGGGCTCGCGGCTGCCCTCGAAGTCGCCCAGGCCGCAGTCGCAACTCGTGTCTGCTGGCGCGGGTCCCGGTAGCGCTCGCGATCAGTTAGCCTCGTGCCACACCCCCGGTCGACTCGTTCGGCTGGGACGAGAGGCCTCGCCCTCCGGGCGGGGCCTCCGCTTTTCGCCCGCCCTGGCTCGATTGGCGGCCTCAGGCGAGAGGCAAGCGGCGGATCCGCAGCGCCCGCTCGCCGAGGACGACGATCGAACCGGCCGCGAGGTCGTCAGCGACGGCCGCGAGATTGCCCAGGAGCAGCGCTGCTTGCTCGGCCGGCCGCTCGTTGGCCGCACGCCGCATGAGGATGAACGAAGGCGCCGTCGCCCCTGAACGGGCAAGGATGGTGCCGAGTCGGTGTCTGCGCTGACCAGCACTCGCTGCTCGGCAACTGCCGCGGCCATGACGACCTCATCGGTCGCCGAGCTCAAACCGACGTCGCGAGCCACAGTGACGTCGTGGCCTGCAGCGCGCAGAGGTTCGGCGACCTTCGGCGAGATGTTCTGATCGAGCAGGAACCTCATGCCGGGTGGCGCAGCGGCAATTCGCGCTCACGGACAGCGGCAGCGGCATAGCGCAGTGCGTCGGCGATGTCCTCGGCCTCGAGGTCAGGGAAGTCGTCGAGAATCTCGGCTACTGACATCCCATCGGCGACCATGCCGACGACGGTGGCGACCGGCATGCGCATGCCCCGGATGCGGGGCAGGCCGCCCATCACATCGGGGTTCGTCGTGATCCGTTCGAAACCCACGGAACCAGCGTAACGGCAGACGGACACTGGCGGGCGCGATACCGCGACGCCGCCGGCAAGGAGCACTCGCACCACTTCAAGCGCAAGGTCGACGCCCAGCGCTGGCTTGACGAGGTGACAACGGCGGTCACGACGGGCATGTACGTCGACCCCGGGCGGTCACAGATCACGGTCGGAGACTGGGCGCAGCGGTGGATCGAGACCAAGGTCAATCTCAAGCCGTCAACGCACGCGCGCTACGAAGGCCTACTGCGCGTCAGCGTGCTGCCGCGCTGGAAGAACGTGAAGCTCGTCGATGTCACGCAGGAAGGGGTGGCGGCCTGGTTTGCGTCGCTGACGAGGAAGGGGCTCGCCGCCGCCACCGTCCGCCAGGCCTACCGCGTCTTCTCGCTGGCGCTCACGTTGGCCGTCCGCGATGGCCGGTTGGCGCGCAACCCCGCCGACCACGTTCCGCTGCCGCGGCTGGTAAAGCGCGAGAAGACCTTCCTGACGATGGATCAGGTCGACGAGCTCGCCGACGCTGCCGGCGACTACAGCGTCACTGGCCATCACGAGCGGCGCGGACGTGAAGGTCGTTCAGCAGATGCTCGGCCAGCGCGACGATGACGCTCGATCTGTATGACCATCTCTACGGCGATCGGCTCGACGAAGTGGCGGACCGAATGGACGCGCTGCGGACGGCTCGCGGACCTGCTGCGGACTCTTTGCGGACCAAAACACAGTTGATCATGTTTCCGGGACTCGACCAGGGCGCTGCAGGCCAGTAATCCGGGAGAGATTTGAGTGGGCCCCGTCGGGCTCGAACCGACGACCTACGGATTAAAAGTCCGCTGCTCTACCGACTGAGCTAGAGGCCCTGGCGATGTGGATCGTTCTCATCGTGCCACCCGTGACCAAGCTTGGGCCGCGCGACGTCCAATCGAAGGGCGGTGGGCGAGGCCGCCTCGCCCCACCAGCGCGCGTCAACCCTGCCTGCTGCCCAACTCGGGAGGGCACTCCCACGACTTGTCCAGGCCCTCGTCGAGATTGACGGACACTGCCATGTGACTGCCTCCGCGCTCGACGGGACGGCCGCCGGTGGCGGCGACGCGCGAACCTCCCTCGTGCACCTGCGGCCGCAGGCAAGCCAATCGCTCGCCCGTGCACCGTCGTCACCGGATCGGCCCACGGTAGCGTCGAGCACCGTGCCCGAGCTGCTTCGCGACCTCACCACGCTGCGTCTGGGCGGCCCGGCCGAGCGCGTCGTAGAGGCCGCGACCACCGACGAGCTGGTCGACGTCGTCCGGCACGCCGACGCGACCGGCGAACCCGTCCTCATCGTCGGGGGCGGCAGCAACCTCGTCGTGAGCGACGAGGGTTGGGCCGGCGTCGTCGTCCTCGTCCGCACCGTCGAGATCCGGCCTGAGCTGGACGCCGATCACGTCGTCGTCACGGTCGACGCGGGCGTTCCGTGGGATGACCTCGTGGCGCTCAGCGTGCGCGTCGGCTGGTCCGGACTCGCCGCGATGTCGGGCATTCCGGGCCTGACGGGCGCGACGCCGGTGCAGAACGTCGGGGCCTACGGCGTCGAAGTCGCCGACGTGATCGACGGGCTGCGCGTGCTCGATCGCGAGACCGGCACCGTCGAGGACTGGAGCCCGCAGCGTTGCGGTTTCGGCTTCCGCACCAGCGCGTTCAAGCACACCGACCGGTACGTGGTCCTGGACGTCGCGTTCCGGCTGCTCCGCTCGCCGGACGCATCGCCGATTCGCTACGTCGAACTCGCTCGGCGTCTCGGGGTCGAGCCAGGGGAGCAGGCGCCGTCCGAGCAGGTCCGGGCGATCGTCCTGGAACTGCGCGCGTCGAAGGGAATGGTGTTGGACGCGGCCGACCACGACACGTGGAGCGTCGGTTCCTTCTTCGTCAACCCGTTCGTCGCGCCCGAACTCGTACCGGACGGCTGCCCGAACTGGGTCGTCGACGACCAGGTCAAACTCTCCGCGGCCTGGCTGATCGAGAACGCGGGGTTCGGCAGGGGCTTCGGACTCGACCGCGGCCGCGGCAGCGTCGCGCTGTCGACGAAGCACACGCTCGCGCTCACCAACCGCGGCGACGCGACGACCGCTGAGCTGCTCGCCCTGGCCCGCGTGATCCGCGACGGCGTCGAGCAGCGCTTCGGTATTCGGCTGCGGCCTGAAGCACACCTGGCGGGCGTCGGCCTCTGACCCGCACGTCTCAGCCGCGCGCGACCTTGTACGGAGCGGCCTGGGCCAGCGGCTTCACCACCAGCAGATCGACGTTGACGTGCGCCGGACGCGTCGCCACGAACGCGATGCAGTCAGCGATGTCGTCCGCGGTCAGGGGCGCCGCGACGCCGTCGTAGACCCGGTCGGCCGCGGTCTGGTCGCCGCGCAAGCGAACCAGCGAGAACTCCTCGGTGTGCACCATCCCCGGCGCGACCTCGGTGACGCGCACCGGCCGTCCGTTGAGCTCGAGGCGCAGCGTCTCGACGACCGCGGTCGCAGCGTGCTTGGCCGCCGTGTACCCCGCGCCGCCCTCGTAGACGAGGTGCCCCGCGATCGACCCGGTGACGATGACGTGACCGCCGGTGCCGCGTTCGAGGGCGGCCAGGAACGCCTGGGTCATCCGCATCACGCCGATGACGTTCGACTCGTACATTTGCGCCCAGTCGGCCGGATCGGCCCGCTCGACCGGTTCGACGCCGATCGCACCGCCGGCGTTGTTGACCAGGACGGCGACGTCGTCGAACTCCTCGGCCAGCGCGGCGACCGACGCCGCGTCGGTGACGTCGAGCGTGCGGGCGGTTACGCCGGCCACAGACGCGGCGAGTTCGTCGAGCCGGTCGCGCCGCCGAGCGGCCGCGACGACGTCGTAGCCCTCCGCGGCCAGCCGCCGTGCGGTCGCGGCCCCGATCCCGCTGCTGGCTCCGGTGACGACGGCGACTCCGCGTGAGGGCATCCCGTGATTCTGCCCGGCGGCGTTGGAGGATCGGTCGCCGCGGGCATGAAACTGTCCGGACGGTTGTTCCCCTAGCGACCCATCCGGCGAGAGGACGCAGTGTGGCGCAGCGATCGCGGTCCGCCGACGTGCGGCGCGTCGCCATGCTCAGCGTCCACACCTCCCCCTTGGACGCGCCCGGGGGCGGCGATGCCGGCGGCATGAACGTCTACATCGTCGAAACCGCCAGGCGGCTGGCGCGACAGGGCGTCGAGGTCGAGATCTTCACCCGCGCGACGTCGAGCGAGCAGCCACCGGTGGTGACGGTGAGCCCCGGCGTGCACGTCCGGCACGTCACCGCCGGGCCGTTCGAGGGTCTGGCCAAGGGCGACCTGCCCGCTCAGCTCTGCGCCTTCACCGCCGGGGTGATGCGCGCCGAAGTGCGGCACGACCCCGGTTGGTACGACGTCATCCACTCGCACTACTGGCTCTCCGGACAGGTTGGCTGGCTCGCCCGCGAACGCTGGGGCGTGCCGCTCGTGCACTCCGCCCACACGCTGGCCAAGGTCAAGAACCTGCTGCTGGCGCAGGGCGACGCCCCCGAGCCGCGCGCCCGGATCATCGGCGAGGAGCAGGTGGTCGCCGAGGCCGACCGGCTGGTCGCATCGACAGCCGACGAGGCGCACGATCTCGTCCGGCTCTACGGCGCCGACGCCGGTGAGGTCCGTACGATCGCCCCCGGTGTCGACCTGGACGTCTTTACCCCGGCCGGTGCCGACACCGCCCGCTCCCGACTCGGACTTCGTCCCGACGCGCTCACCCTGCTGTTCGTGGGACGCATTCAGGCGCTCAAGGCCCCCGACGTCTTGCTCCAGGCCGCTGCGCTGCTGCAGGCCGATCCCGCGCTGGCCGGTCGGCTGCAGGTCGTCGTGCTCGGCGCGCCCAGCGGATCGGGCCTCGCCCACCCGCACTACCTCGAGGCGTTGCGCGACGAGCTGGGGCTGCGCGAGACCGTCCAGTTCCGCCCGCCGGCGTCCCGCGTCGTGGTGGCGGACTACTACCGGGCGGCGGACGTCACGGTCGTCCCCAGCTACAACGAGTCGTTCGGTCTGGTGGCCCTGGAATCGCAGGCCTGCGGCACGCCGGTCGTCGCGGCGGCAGTCGGTGGACTGCCCACCGCCGTCGCCGACGATGTTTCGGGGCTGCTGGTCGACGGCCACGATCCGAACCAGTGGGCGAAAGTGCTGTCCGATCTGCTGCGCACCCGGACGGTGCTCGACCGGCTCGCCGGCGGTGCGCGGGCCCACGCCGAGCAGTTCTCCTGGGAGCGCACCGCCGACGGGCTACTGCTCGCCTATCGCGAAGCGATCGACGACTTGGAGGCCCGACGCGCATGAGCACCGCCGACATAATCGAGGCCGCGCTGCGGGAGCAGGACCTCGAATGGCAGCGGGTGGGCGACGCCGTCTTCGCCGTGGCGCTCCCCGGCGAGAAACGGCTCAAGACCGCGTGCGTCCTCACCGTCGGCACGCATGCGCTCGAGATCGAGGCCTTCGTGCTGCGTGCGCCGGAGGAGAACCGCGAGGCCGTCTACTCCTGGCTGCTGCAACGCAATGCGCGCATGTACGCGGTGGCCTGGACGATCGATGGCACGGGCGATGTCTACCTCACCGGTCGAGTCCCGCTGAGCTCGATCAACGCTGACGAACTCGACCGTATCCTCGGCAGCGTCCTGGACTACTCGGACAATTCTTTCAACGTCCTGCTGGAGCTGGGTTTCGGCTCATCGATCAAGCGCGAGTGGGCCTGGCGGCTCAAGACCGACCAGCCGCTGGCGAACCTCGCCGCGTTCGCCGATTTCGCGCAGCGCCCCGACTGACCGTCGCCTGCACGGCCGATCGCAGCGCTGGCAGGATGACCCCCAATGCGTGCGCCGGCTGACGGCGAGCGGTCCGGCGAGGAAGGGAGTCGAAGTGGCGACGCTCGTCCTGCTCCGCCACGGCGAGAGCGACTGGAACCAGAAGAATCTGTTCACCGGCTGGGTCGACGTCGACCTCACCGAGAAGGGCGTGGCCGAAGGACGGCGCGGCGGCCGGCTGCTGAGCGAGCACGGCCTGCTGCCCGACGTCGTCCACACGTCGTTGCTGCGCCGTGCGATCCGCACCGCGGACCTCGCGCTGGACACCGCTGATCGGCACTGGATCCCGGTTCGTCGGTCCTGGCGGCTCAACGAGCGGCATTACGGGGCGTTGCAGGGCAAGGACAAGGCGCAGGTGCGCGACGAGTTCGGCGACGAGCAGTTCATGCTCTGGCGCCGCTCGTACGACACCCCGCCGCCGCCGCTCGCCGACGACGCCGAGTACAGCCAGGCCCACGACGCCCGCTACGCCGACCTGCTCGAGACACTGCCGCACACCGAGTGCCTGAAAGACGTCGTCGGACGCATGCTGCCGTACTGGTACGACGCGATCGTGCCCGACCTGCGCAGTCAGGGGGTCGTGCTCGCCGTCGCGCACGGCAACTCGCTGCGCGCGATGATCAAGCACCTGGACGGGTTGTCCGACGAGGCCGTGGTCGGCCTCAACGTCCCCACCGGAATTCCGCTGCATTACGACCTCGACGAGCAGACCTTGCGCCCGACCGGCCCCGGCAGCTACCTCGACCCCGACACTGCGAAGGACGCGATCGAGGCCGTCGCCAATCAGGGCAAGAAGTAGGCGGTGGCCGGCAGCCGATGGTGGCGCTCGCGTGCCGGCTGGCTGGTCATGTTCGTGATCTTCAGCGCGATCGCCTCCGGCGTGGTCTTCGCGCACTACGCGTCCCTGGTGCATGCCGCCGACGGCATCGATCATCCGGTGCACGTTGTGGCGCTGGATGTCACGCTCAGCAGCAGCGGCCGGGGTGGCACGACTGCCCGGGTGACTTTCGCCGACGAGAGCGGAAAGACCGTCGAGGTCGACCTCCCGCAGCTCGGCCACGACCGCAGCGACTACGTCCCGCCGGTGCGCCTCGTCTACGAGCGGGGCAGTCCCGGCCGCGCGATGCTGGCTACCGACTGGAGCTACGCACAGACCACCCGCCCCAGAGTCAGCCGCTACATCGCGCTGGCCGTGTTCGCTGTCGACGCCCTGATCATCCTGACCGCCCTCGTCCTGGGTGTGCGAGCAATGGTCTCGATCAGCCGGGACCAGCGGTGACGCCGGGCGCGAGGAGCGCAGCAAGAGGGCCGATCTGACATGCATCCGTCGTGTTCCACTCCCACCAATGCATGTCAGATCGGCACGGGGCGCTCGCCGGTGACGATGAAGATCGTGCGGCGCGCGACGGCGACGGCGTGGTCGGCGTACCGCTCGTAGTAGCGCCCGAGCAGCGTCATGTCGATCGCGGCCTCCGTGCCGTGCTGCCAGCGCGGCGAGAGCACGAGGGTGAACAGCTTGCGCCGCAGGGCGTCCATCGAGTCGTCCTCGGCCTCGATCGCCTGGGCGAGCTGGATGTCGCGGCCCTCGACGACATCCGCGACCTTGTGCACGAGGGATTGCGCGACGTCGCCCATCTGGGCGATGACGTCGCGGGCGTCCGAGGGCACCGCGACCTCGGGGAAGCGCAGCCGCGCGATCTTGGCCACGTGCAGGGCGAGATCGCCCATGCGCTCGAGGTCGGCGACGAGGTGCAGCGTGGTGACGAGCGTGCGCAGGTCGGTGGCGACGGGCTGCTGCCGGGCGATGATCTGAAAGGCGCGGTCCTCGAGGTCGGCCCGCAGCGCGTCGACCCGGATGTCGGCGTCGATCACCCGTTCGGCGCGCGCGAGGTCGGCGTCCAGAAGGGAGCCGGTCGCCTGCTCGATGGCGGCGGCGACCAGACGGATCATCTCGGCGACACCGGCACCGATCTCGTCCATCTCGTCGTGGAAGACCTCACGCATGGTGCGACCATCGGCGGTGGCGCTAACGCGATTGGGGTGACTGAGTGAACCGGGCTTGGCCGCTGGGTGAACAGCAACTGTCGCCATGCGCGCCTCCCTCGCTCTGGTCAGGACGGAGGGCACCCGGCCGTACCATCGTGGTGTGCCGAATCCGGCGATCTTGATCGCGCTCGTGGCACTCGCCGTGGGCGTAGTGCTCGGCCTGATCATCGCTTCCGCGCGTCGCCGCACCGGACAGTATCTGGCCACGCCCGAACCCGCAGCCGCGAGCGAAGCCGGCCGCAGGCGCCCTCCGCAGCCGCTCGCCTCCCTCGTCGTCGAGGCGCTCGATCACGGCGTGATCGTGCTCGATCGCGAGGAGCGCGCGGTCCTGGTCAACCCGGCCGCGCGCGCGATGGGCATCCTGGACGTCGACACGCTCGCCTTCCCGGGACTGATCTCCGTGGCCCGTCGGTCGTTGGAGACCGGCGAGGGCTTCACCGCGTCGGTCGACCTGCCGATCGGACGCCTCGGCCGCGAGCCGATCGCACTGGCGGTGACCACGGTGCCGTTGCTGCCGGGCCCTGACGAGCGGATCGCCGCGGTGTGCCTACTTCTCGCAGATGTCAGCGAATTGCGGCGGCTCGAAGCAGTGCGCCGCGACTTCGTGGCGAACGTCTCGCACGAGCTCAAGACGCCGGTCGGTGCGCTGACGCTGCTGGCCGAAGCGATCCAGGGCGCGGCCGACGACCCTGAGGCCGTCCACCGGTTCGCCGGGCGCATCCAGCACGAGGGTAACCGGCTGGCCAAGCTCGTCGGCGAGCTGATGGAACTGTCCCGTGTCCAGGGCGCCGACCCGATGCCGGGGGCGACGATCGTCGACGTCCACTCCATCGTGGCCGAGGCGATCGAGCGCACCCGGTTCGCCGCCGAACAGGCCGAGATCACCGTAACCGCAGGCTGTGCGGGGACGCTGCGGGTTCGCGGCAACGAGGCCCAGCTGGCCACGGCGGTCGCGAACCTCGTCGACAACGCGATCGCCTACAGCGGCAGCGGCACCCGTGTGGCGGTCACCGCCCGGCTCTCGACGGACGTCGACGCCCGGCCCACGATCGACGTCTCGGTCACCGATCAGGGCATCGGTATCGCCGAAGCGGACCGCGAGCGTATCTTCGAACGCTTCTACCGGGTCGACCCTGCGCGCTCGCGGGCTACGGGTGGGACGGGCCTCGGGCTGGCGATCGTCAAGAACATCGTGACGAACCACCTCGGCTCGGTGTCGGTGTGGAGCGCGGATCGCTCCGGTTCGACGTTCACCATCCGGCTACCGCGCGTTCACTCCGATCGTCCATCGTCAGCGATGTCGGACGACCTGGAGCCGCACACTGCGGCTACGACCTCGAAAGGATCACCGTCGTGATGATCATCGGCCTGACCAGGGAGCCCCCCGCATGACGCGAGTCCTGGTGGTGGAGGACGAAGAATCGTTCTCCGACGCGCTTTCCTACATGCTGCGGCGCGAGGGCTACGAGGTCGAGGTGGCCGGCACGGGTCACGAGGCCCTGCTGAGCTTCGAACGCAGCGGCGCCGACCTCGTGCTGCTCGATCTCATGCTGCCCGGGCTGTCCGGCACGGAGGTGTGCCGCGAGCTGCGGACGCGCTCACACGTCCCGATCATCATGGTCACCGCGCGCGACACCGAGGTCGACAAGGTGGTCGGTCTCGAACTCGGTGCGGACGACTACGTCACCAAGCCCTTCTCCTCGCGTGAGCTCGTCGCCCGCATCCGCGCCGTGCTGCGTCGAGGCGCTGAGCCCGAGGAGCTGATGCTCAACGTGGTCGAGGCCGGTTCGGTGCGTATGGACGTCGAGCGGCACGTCGTCACCGTCGACGGGCAGCAGGTCCAGCTACCGCTCAAGGAGTTCGATCTGCTCGAGCTGCTGCTGCGCAACGCCGGACGCGTGCTTACCCGGGGGCAGCTGATCGACCGCGTATGGGGTGCCGACTACGTCGGGGACACCAAGACGCTCGACGTGCACGTGAAGCGGCTGCGCGCGAAGATCGAGCCCGACCCGGCAACGCCGAAGTACCTCGTCACGGTACGCGGGCTGGGCTACAAGTTCGAAGGCTAGTTCGCCTCTCCGGGCTCCACAGTCCTCGTGGTCTTTCAGCGGCCGCGAGCTGTCGCCTCCGTCGCCCGGTTGTCGCCGCCCCGCCACCGGGCATTGGCTCGGGCGAGGTAACCGGGTCCACGGCCGCTGTCAGCGGGTGCCCGGGTTCCGCGGGATCTCAGTGCGGCGTCGGCAATGGCCCTACGATCGCTTGGACCGCCCACGACGATGAGTCTTCGTCTCGCGATCGGTCACTAGTTGTGGCAGAGCAGCCGGCAAAGGACGGAGCGCCCGATGTCAAGCTCAGTGGTGAACTTCATCGCGATCGTCGTCGGTCGCTGCGGTGCGATGAGCGTGAAGCCATGTTGATCTACTCGATGAGTGTCTCGGTGGACGGATTTATCGCCGACCGCGAGGGCGCGTTCGGGTGGACGGTCCCTAACGAGGAGCAGTTTCGTTTCCAGATGGCGCAGATACGCGAGCTCGGTGGCTATCTGTGCGGCCGCAGGCTTTACGAGACCATGCTGGTGTGGGAGACGGATCCGTCAATGCGCGACAACGAGCTCGGGGCCGCGTTCGCGGACATCTGGTGCGCTATCCCGAAGGTCGTCTTCAGCTGCACGCTCGACAGCGTTGCGGGCAACGCCCGGCTCGCCGAGGCGTCGGTGGGGCAGGAGGCCGCTGCGGCGCTCGACGCGACAGACAAGGACGTCTCGATCGGCGGCGCCGGCCTGGCCGCGGCAGCGATCGAGCTCGGCCTCGTCGACGAGCTGCGCATGTTCCGCAATCCGGTCGTCGTCGGTGGCGGCACGCCTTTCCTGCCGCCGGTCACCGAAGACGTTCGGCTAGACCTGGTCGAGACCAAGACGTTCGGCTCGCGAGTGATCTACGAGCGCTACGGGCGCGCCCGCGATGAGTTGGACTGACACCGCCGTCCGAGTCATCAGCGCCTCGCCTGACCGGGTATTCGCCGCGCACACCGCCGGACAATCTCGGTCAAGTGATCCAGCGTTGCCGTCACATAGACGTGGTTCGTGATCCTTCCTTCTTCGAAGTTCGAAGTTGAAGGGGCGTCCGGACACCAGCAGATCCTCCGCCAGGTCCGCTTTCGTCCCGTGAAGAAGGACCGCGATTCGTGGACTTCGAATGGTTTGGGCTCGTTCGTCATGCAGACCCTCTCCCGCTGTGTCAACCGCCGTCGGACTCCGGTCGGGCGCTACTCGTCCCTATTCACCACGCGTCTTGACCAGTCTGAATCCTGCTGGGGGAGAGTCGCTCGCTCGGTATTTGCTGTCTCCTGTCGGCAGGACGTTTCGGTAGTGGGTTCCCGGGAGGCCGAGTGGTGGGGCGGTGGTGGGTCCGATGTCGGGTTACAGGCGTGTCCATGGGGCGCTCGTCTTGCCGTGCCGGAGTTTGTCAAGGTGGTTGAGACCAGTGGGTGTTAAGCCGCTGGTGAGTTTTCGTCTTGTGGTGGGTTGATCCAGGCGGCCTGGGGCAGGTCAATGATTTTCGTTATTCGTTCGGTGGTGAACCGGGTTGGGTGTTTGGCTCGGGCTTCGGCG
>JBPCOE010000120.1:0-32239 GCA_051000605.1 Jatrophihabitans sp. | reverse complement strand
CATCAGAGCGACCGTATGTTGAGCGGAGGTGATCGACTTAAACCTACAAAAGATGGAAGCTTCCCGAACCTCCACGGGGGTCCGGGACGCTTCCTTACGTGGGGAGAACGGGACGACCGTGCACGTTCGCTCACCTGGACGGATCGGACCCGCGCAACCCCCGATGGCCGGAAACCTGGGCACCGGCAGGCTTCGACGATTGCCGCTGCAGGATCATCGAGTCCTGAGCCGGAGCGTTCGCTGGCCGCCCTCCTACGGCGATTTCTCATATGTGCGATGCTTACTTCATTGCTCCCCGCCTTCCCTCACGGGATTGGCGGGGCTTTTTCCTTTGGGGAGTCCGATGACTGAACGCGTCGCCGTCTTCTTCGACTACGAGAACGTGCATCGCACGGGACACGGTCTGTACACGAACTACGGCACCCCGCTCTACAACACCGTGGTCGACCCGCGCGCCCTCGCCGAGCGCATCGTGGAGCGCCGTAGATTTGCGAGCGAACTTGCCGATGTCCACGTCTTTCGGGGACGACCCCTTCCACAGTTCCAGCCAGAGGCCGCAGCGCGAACGATCAGCTCGCCGACGCGTGGGAGGCTGACGGGGTACACGTCGTTCGCCGCGACCTGAAGTACGTCGTGCCCGACGATGGTTCGTGGCGCTGAGGAGAGGGCATCGATGTGGCGCTGGCCATCGGCGCCATCGCGGCAGCGATGGACGGAAGGTTCGACGTCGCCGTCATCTTCAGCAATGACACTGATCAACTTCCAACTCTGGAGTTGCTGTTCCACAAGCTGCCACCCAAAGTAGAGCTCGCGTGCTGGAGCGGAGCGAAACCGCTCTGGTTCCCCGAGATGCTGCGCGCGGAACCGTCACGCAAGCTGCCGTACTGCCACTTTCTGAGCGAGACCGATTTCAACGAGTGCCGCGACAATCGCGCGGTCCTCGGCTAGCTGGCCTTCGGTCACCACCGCGATCAACTACGACAAGGTCGGCTTCTGAATCCAGAAGCCGACCTTGTCTATCGAAGTGGAGGTGGCGGGAATCGAACCCGCGTCCTCCGCCGCTTCAACAGGGCTTCTCCGGGCGCAGTGTGCGGTGTCTCTGCTCGGCCCCGACGATCATGCACACAAGTCGTCAGTGACAGGCCCAGCCGCTGTGAGTTGTCCCGTCCTCCCCCGCGGCCGGCGGGGACGGTGAGTCACCTAGCTGATGCCAGGACCCGAGGCGGTGACGAACTCGGACTGACAGACTTGCTCGGCTACCTAGGCAGCGAGAGCGAAGTCAGCGCGATTGGAATCGGCGCTTATTTTGTTGTGCATCGCTTTTTTTACGAGGTCAGCAATGCGGTCCTCGGCCCGCTTCCCCTGTCTCGACGATCGGAGTCGAGACCATTCACCCCCTGGACTGTGGAACCACCCGAGTCTAGCCGCTGCGGCCAACGCAGTCGGCGAAGCCGGCCTGCAGAACCGCATGGGCATTCGAGATCGCCGCGGAGGCTGGCGTCGAATGGTGGAATCAGCGAGGCTGTCGACAACGCCTGCGGGCGATCGAGGAAGTCACGTTGCCAACGCCATCGGGAGAACCAGTGACCGTCCGCCTGAATCCGTACCTCAACTTCCGCGACTCCGCCCGGCCGGCGATGGAGTTCTACCGCTCGGTATTCGGCGGAGAGCTCACCGTGAGCACCTTCGCCGAGATCGACATGCCGAAGGAGCCGGACGAGGAGGGCAAGATCCTGCATTCGATGCTCCGCACCGATGACGGATTCACGCTCATGGGCGCGGACGTGCCGAACAGCATGGACCTGACGCCCGGGACGAACTACTCCGTCTCGCTCAGCGGGGACGACGAGGCCAAACTGCGCGGCTACTGGGACGAGCTTTCCGCCGGCGGCACGGTAACCGCGCCGCTGAACCAGGCGCCGTGGGGCGACAGCTTCGGGATGTGTATCGACCAGTTCGGTGTGAGCTGGCTCGTCAACATCGCCGGCAGCGCGAACTAGCCGACGCGGTCGGCAGGGCGAACTAGCCGACACCCCCGGCAGCGCGACGGTCAGCCGACGCCGAGCAGCCGGGCACCGTTGGACCAGCACACGGCGCGCAGCCAATCGTCACCGTGTCCCCACGCCTGTAGCGCCGCGAGCTGCTCGGCGTAGGAGTACGGGATGTTCGGGAAATCGGTGCCCAGCACGACCCGGTCCGAGAGGTCGCCGAGTGCCGCGATCGTTTCTGTGCTGATCGGGGCCAGCGCATCGAGGTAGCGGGTACCCACCATCGTCGTGTCGACGTGCACGTTGGGGTAGCGACGGACGAGCTCGAGATGTTGCTCGTATTCAGGCGCCCCGCAGTGCGCGATGACCGCGGTGAGATGTGGATGCCGGGCCAGCACGTCGGCGAACGGCCCCGGCCCGGTGTGCAAGCCCGGTACCGGGCCGCTGCCGCAGTGCACGACGACCGGTGTGCCGGCCTCGGCCAGCAGACCCCAGACCGGGTCCAGCCAGGCGTCGCGCGGGTCGTACGCCCCCACCTGGACATGCGCCTTGAACACGCGCGTCCCGGCGTCGAGTGCCTCGCGCACGTACCGGGCGGCGGACGGCTCAGGGTAGAACGTGCCGCCCGGAACACAGCCAGGAGTCTCCGCCGCGAACGCCCGGGCCCACGCGCTCAACGACTCGGCCATGTCGGGGCGATGCGGGTACAGCAGCGGCGTGAAGACCCGCACGCCGAGCCGGTCGAGAATCTCGAGCCGCTCCACCACGGGGTGACGGTAGTGGATCGGCCAGGGCTGCCCGTAGTTCTCGGCGCCGTTGTCGAAGTGCCGCCAGACCGCGTCCATCACCCGGTCGGGCATGAAGTGCGTGTGGATGTCGACCAGGCCGTCCAGACCCAGACCGGTCCAGAACGCGGGCACGTCCCGATCCTGCAAGATCACATGCCCTTGCTGCGCCGGCCGAGGGCGCGGGCGACGTCGCGGTCCGCGTCGCGACGAGCGAGATCCTGGCGCTTGTCGTAGGATCGCTTGCCTCGAGCGAGCGCAATCTCAACCTTCACCTTGCCCTGCAGGAAGTACAGCGACAGCGGGATGAGGGTGAGCCCGGACTCCTTGGTCTTGCCGATTAGCCGTTCGATCTCGGCTCGGTGCAGCAGCAGTTTGCGCACCCGCCGCGGCTCGTGGTTCGTCCAACTGCCCTGTTCGTACTGGGGGATGTGCACGTTGCGCAGGAAGATCTCACCGTCGTCGATGGAGGCGAAACCGTCGACCAGCGACGCGCGGCCGAGCCGCAACGACTTGACCTCGGTACCCGTCAGCACGATCCCTGCCTCGAAGGTGTCGAGAACCGCGTAGTCGTGTCGCGCTTTGCGGTTCGCAGCGATCAGCTTGCGCGCCTCCTGTCGATTGCTGGAGGCAGGTGCGGCGGGCATATCTACAGTTTGACAAGCAGGCGCAACGTGCCGAACGCGGTCAGCCCCGCAAGCACGATTCCGCCGATGAGGCTGAAGCCGCTGGCGACCAGCAGGTCGTTGACGTCAAGGTCGGGAATGACGCCACTGTCGACTTGACCTTGGAAGATGTTGTTGAGCATGAAGTACTTGCCGACAGTCACCATGCCGAAGGCGATCAGCCCGCCGACGACGGTTGCCACGACCGTCTCGATGATGAAGGGCAGTTCGGTCATCCACCGGGACGCGCCGACGAGGCGCATGATGCTGGTCTCGTTGCGCCGCTGCCCCGCGGCCACCTGGACGGTATTCGCGATTAGCAGGATCGAGGCGATCAGAACGACGACCGCGACCCCGATCGAGGCCGTCCGCAGACCGTTGATGATGTCGAGCAGTCTGCGGATGACGCCGATTTGATTGTTGACGTTCGAGACGCCTGCCTTGGTCCGATACTTGGCGGCGAACTGGTCGTAGTCCTTCGAGATGTCCGTCAGCTTGACGGTGTAGGTGCCGGGCAGCGAGTTCGGCTCGATCAGCGAGGCGATGTCCTTCGAGGACTGTTTCTTCGCCCGGCTCGTGTTCACTGCCGGGCTGACGTAAGTGTACGAACTGACCGTCGGATCCGCCTTCAGCTGCGATTCGACGGCGACACGTTGGGCCTCGGTCGTCGCGCCGGCGCACGGCGGCCGGCTCAGCTGCGTGCACAGGAAGATCGACACGTTCAGTTTGCCTTCGTACGTCGCGCTGAACTTGTCGATGACACGGTTCGCGAGGATGGCGGTGGCGATGAACGTGAGCAGGATCGCCGTGTTGAGGATCAACGCGAACGTCATCGACAGGTTGCGTCGGATGCCTTCCCACACACCGGAAAGGACGAAGTTGGCGCGCATCAATACCTCACTGCTCGGGTTCGGCCGGGGACCGGCCGTCGCGACGGGGCGGAGCCCACGGGATCAGGCTCCGCGAGTTCAGCGACCGACGCCGTAGACGCCGCGGTTCTGGTCGCGGATGACCTTGCCGTTGTCGAGTTCGATGACGCGGCGGCGCATCGCATCGACGATGTTGTTGTCGTGGGTGGCCATCACGACCGTCGTGCCGGTGCGGTTGATCCGCTCCAGCAGGCTCATGATGCCTTGGCTGGTGTCGGGATCGAGGTTGCCGGTGGGCTCGTCGGCGAGCAGCACCAGCGGGCGGTTGACAAAGGCCCGCGCGATCGCGACGCGCTGCTGTTCACCCCCGGACAGCTCGGTCGGCATGCGCTGCGCCTTGCCGGTGAGGCCGACGAGCTCGAGGACCTCTGGCACGGTACGACGGATTGCCTTCGGTGACTTGTTGATGACTTCCAGGGCGAAGGCGACGTTCTCGTACACGTTCTTCTTCGGAAGCAGCCGGAAGTCCTGGAACACACACCCGATCCGACGACGTAGCTCGGGGACCTTGCGGCCGGGAATCTTGCCGACATTGCGATTGTCGACCGTGACGGTGCCCTTGGTAGCGAGCTCCTCGCGCAGCAGCAGGCGCAGCACCGTGGACTTGCCGGAGCCGGACTGGCCGATGAGGAAGACGAACTCACCCTTCTCGATGTCGACGGTGACCGTGTCCAGCGCGGGTCGGGCCCCGGCCGGGTAGATCTTCGATACTTCCTGCAGACGGATCACGGAGCGCGAGTTTACCCAACCGTTACCCGTAGCGCCGGTAGCCAGGCCGTCGCGTCCCCGGTTCACAGGTAGGTGTATCGCGGAAATGGTGTCGGGGCGCATTGCTAGCGTCGGCAGCTGTGAGGGTGGACGAAGCGGACGAGTCGCTCGTCGTCGCGTCCGCGCTCACCAAACGTTTCGAGAACTTCACGGCGGTGGACGGGATCGACGTGCAAGTCCGTCGAGGCGAGGCGTTCGGCTTCCTCGGCCCCAACGGCGCGGGCAAGAGTTCAACGATGCGCATGATCGCGTGCGTCGCACCGATCACGTCCGGCACGCTGCGCATCCTCGGCATGGACCCGGCCACCGACGGCCCCCGGATCCGGGCCCGGCTGGGGGTGGTGCCCCAGCAAGACACGCTGGATCTCGAGTTGACCGTGCGCGAGAATCTCTACATCTACGGCCGCTACTTCGGCATGTCGCGACGACAGTTGCTGCCCAAGGTGGACGAACTGCTCGACTTCGCGCAGCTGACCGACCGCGCCGGATCGAAGGTCGAGCCGTTGTCCGGCGGCATGAAACGGCGGCTGACCATCGCTCGCTCGCTGATCAACGATCCCGAACTTCTGCTCCTGGACGAGCCGACGACCGGTCTGGACCCGCAGGCCCGGCACGTGCTCTGGGACCGTCTCTACCGTCTCAAGAACGAGGGTGTGACCCTCGTGCTCACCACGCATTACATGGACGAGGCGGAGCAGCTGTGCGATCGGCTGGTGGTGATGGACGGCGGGCGGATCGTCGCCGAGGGCTCGCCGCGCTCGCTGATCGCCGAGCACTCCACCCGCGAGGTCGCCGAGCTGCGGTTCCGCTCCGGCGACAACGCCGCCGCTGCGGCGCGCCTTGCCGGCATCATCGACAGCACGACCGAGCGGGCCGAGGTGCTGCCCGATCGCGTCCTGCTCTACGTGCGCGACGGCGAGGACGCCGTGCGCCGGGCGCACGAGATCGGGCTGACGCCGTCGTCCTCACTCGTGCGCCGCAGCACGCTCGAGGACGTCTTCCTGCGCCTCACCGGCCGAACCCTGGTCGACTGATGGCGATCCGGACTGCGGGCGCGTCAAGATGGCGGCTGGTCGAGTACAACCTGTACACCGCGCGGCGCATCTGGCTGAATCTGACGATCGTAGGCATCTTCACGCCGCTCGTGTTCGTCCTGGCGTTGGGCATCGGGCTGGGCACGCTGGTCAATCGCCACGGCACGGACCAACTCGGCGTTCCTTACCTCGTCTTCGTCGCACCCGCTTTCCTGACCGCGTCAGCGCTGCAGATCGCCGCCAACGACGCGAGCTTCCCGGTGATGGCCGGGTTCAAGTGGGTCCGGTTCTTTCACGGCATGGCGGCCACCTCGCTGACGACCGATCAGATCTCCGATGGCCACCTGCTCTGGATCACGTTGCGTCAGCTGGTCAACAACTGTGTGTATCTCGCGATCATGGCCGCCTTCGGCGGGGTGCAGCGGTGGTGGGTGCTGCTCGCGATCCCGGTGGCCACCCTGACCGGGGTGGCGTTCGCAGCGCCGGTGATGGCGCTGGCCGCGACCGTCACGGCCGAAGGTCAGGCGTTCAACATCCTGTTCCGGTTCGTGGTGATCCCGATGTTCCTTTTCTCGGGCACGTTCTACCCCATCAGCCGGCTGCCGCGCTGGGGTCAGTGGCTGGCGCACGTGTCGCCGCTGTGGCACGGGACCGAGCTGTCCCGCGGTGCGGCGATCGGTCACCTCGGGGCAGGGGCGGCACTCGGTCACCTCGCCTTCTTGCTGGTGTGGCTGGTCGTCGGCATCGGCTTGTCCCGCTGGCGCTTCCGGGTCCGGCTCGAGCGATGACCGACACGGAACAGGACGTTCGCACGAGCGCGTCGATGCGGATCCTCCCCCCAGGCGTGTACTCCGGTCGTGCGCACGTCGTGCTGCAGCGCGCGTTCCGGGTCTATCGCCGCGGCTGGCTGGTGATCTTCACCGGCTTCTTCGAGCCGATCTTCTACCTCTTCGCGCTCGGCACCGGCCTGAAGGAGCTCGTCGGCACGGTCGCGGGCCCGGGCGGGCACCCACTCAGCTACACCGCGTTCATCGCCCCCGCGTTGCTCGCATCGTCGGCCATGAACGGCGCGCTCTACGACTCGACGATGAACGTGTTCTTCAAGATGAAGTACGCGAGGCTCTACGATTCGATGCTCGCGACGTCGCTGGGGCCACTCGACGTCGCCATCGGCGAGATCAGCTGGGCGCTGATCCGCGGCGGGCTGTATTCGGCAGGTTTCCTCGCCGTGATGGCGGTGCTGGGCCTGACCGCGTCCTGGTGGGCGGTCTTGCTGCTGCCGGCGGCGCTGCTCGTCGCGTTCGGTTTCGCCGCGGTCGGGATGGCCGTCACCACGTTCATGCGCTCGGTGCAGGATCTCGACCTCGTCCAGCTCGCCGCGCTACCGATGTTCATGTTCAGTGGCACCTTCTACGGGCTGGACGTGTACCCCGAGTGGCTGCGCGTCGTGGTCCGCTGCCTGCCGCTGAACCACGGAATCGAGCTACTGCGCGGGCTCAATGCGGGCGTGTTCGACTGGTCGATGCTTGGCCACGTCGGCTACTTCGCGGTCATGGCCGCGGGCGGCCTTATCGTGGCCTCGCGCCGTCTGGACGTCCTGCTGCTGCGGTAAATATCGGCGGCTTTGTACTGACCTACCAGACCGTGAGCGCTCCGTCGTGCTTGCGCAGGGCTATCTTTTGTGACGAGCCGCAGCTCGTGGTGGATGGCAGTCGCGTAGAGCAGACGGTCCGCCGGGTCGCTCGGAATCGCGCTCGGCAGCGCGAGCGCAACGCCTGCGAGCTCGGCGGTGATCGGGATGGTCGCAACCCGCGACGAGAGCTTGCGCAGCCAAGTGGCCACGCTGACGCTCACCGCAATGCGGCCGCGGGTGGCCAGCCAGGCCGACTCGAACCACGTGATCGCGGAAACGACGAGGTCATCCGCCTCCGTGATGGCCTTACGGGCCGTGCCGGCCAGGAACCCCATCTCCGGTTTCCCCGACCGAGCGGGCACGAGCCGGGCGATCGTCAGCGCGCGTGGCCGTTTTCTGTGGAGCGGCGCCAGCGGATGCCGGCCTCGATGAAGCCGTCGATGTCACCGTCCAGAACGCCTTGTGGGTTACCGACCTCGAAGTCGGTACGTAGATCTTTGACCATCTGGTACGGGTGCAGCACGTAGGAGCGCATCTGATTGCCCCAGCTGTTGCCGGCGTCCTTGAGCGCGTTCATCGTCGCCTGCTGCTCGAGGCGACGGACCTCGAGAAGCTTGGCCTGCAGGACATTCATGGCCGAGGCGCGGTTCTGGATCTGGCTGCGCTCGTTCTGACAGCTGACCACGATGCCGGTGGACAGGTGGGTGATCCGCACGGCCGAGTCGGTCGTGTTGACGCCCTGCCCGCCGGGGCCGGACGAGCGGTAGACGTCGACGCGGATGTCGTCGTCGGGGATCTCGACGTGGTCGCTGGATTCGACGACCGGCAGGACCTCGACGCCGACGAAGGACGTCTGACGACGGCCCTGGTTGTCGAAGGGGCTGATCCGGACGAGCCGGTGGGTGCCCTGTTCCACGCTGAGCGTGCCGTACGCGTACGGCGCCTTGACCTGCATGGTGGCCGACTTGATGCCGGCCTCCTCGGCGTAGGACGTGTCGAGCACGTCGACGGCATAGTTGTGCCGTTCGGCCCAGCGGGAGTACATCCGCAGTAGCATCTCCGCGAAGTCGGCGGCGTCGACGCCGCCCGCCTCGGAGCGGATGGTCATGAGCGCTTCCCGCGAGTCGTACTCCCCAGCGAGCAGGGTGCGTACCTCGAGTTCGTCGATCGCGCGGCGCAGGCCGGCGACCTCGCCCTCGGCCTCGGCAAGAGCCAACACGCCGTCCACCCCCGCGTCTTCAGCGGCAAGTTCCACGAGAGTCTGGGCGTCGTCGACGCGGCGGCGCAGGTCCTCGGTGTGGCGGATCTCGCCCTGGACGAAGGACAGGCGGGACGTGATCTTCTGGGCCTTCTCGACGTCGTCCCACAGCGTGGGTAGCGAGGCCGCTGCCTCGAGATCGGCGAGTTCGCCGCGCAGCGCGTCAAGGTCCACGACCGATTCGATGCTGACGAGGGTCGCAGACAGTTCCTTCAGCTCGGCGGGGACGTCCACGTCGGTCGAGACTACGCGGCGACTCAGTTCCGCGCGTACAACGGACCGGCCAGCCCTGCCACGTCCACCAGATGGAAATGCGCGGCGAGGTACCGGTGCAGCGCCGGGTCCGGCGGCACGGTCGGGGTGACCCGCCGGACGAGATAGACGTAGTCCGCGTGTCGGACGGCGTCGATCCACAACGCGACCAGCTCGGGGTGCTCCAACGTCGTCGCCGCGGGCGACCGGCCGCCGGAGTAGGCGAGCGCGGTGCCGAACGCGTCGAGCACGCCGGGGCAGTCGGCACCGGACAGATACCGGTCGTCGGCGATCACGGACGTCGACTGGGTGGTCACGATGCACGCCCCCGCGGGCACCGCGGCCCCGAACGCCGCGTGCTCGTCATGCAGCCCGTAGTGGCGAAGGTCGCGGTGCACCATCGTGCCGACGAGCGCCAGGACGCAGAGGGCCAGCACGACGGTCCACGCCCGACGCGCCGGGGTGCGCAGCGTGGTGAGCGGGAGCACGGCCGCGATCGCCAGGAACGGGGCCGCGAAGGCGGCGTAGTGCCAGTAGAAAGTTCCGGGGACGAAGAGCATGCCAACAACCAGGACTGCGCTCAGGACTGCGAAGCGTTCGAGCGCCGTCGCGCGGCGCACGAGCGGTACCCAGGCGGCGACGAGCAGGAGCGCGACGACGAGCGCCGCCGCAGTGAGCCACGCCCGTCCGGCCGTCGGCAGGTTGGCGTTCGGCGGCCCGACGCTGAACAGGTGCAACAGCCGGTACTGCGCAGTCGTCCGCTCGGCCGTGGTCCGCAACAGCTGCACGACGAAGACCTCGTGCACGAACGACGTAGGCGCCAGCACCGCGAACGGCAAGACAGGCACCAGGAAGCCCACGGCCACGCCGGACAGGTAGCCGGTGACTCGCCGCCGAGCCGGCAGGCAGACCACCATGACGGCGAGCACCACTGCGAACGCCCAGATCTTGGTGGCGCACGCGATCCCCAGCACGGCCCCGCCCCACCACAGGTGCCTGCTCGTGTCCAAGCGATCACCGCGGAAGACAAGCGTGACGCCGATCAGGCAGAACAACACCACCCACGGCTCGAGCAGCGGCGCATAGCCGCTCGTCACGGCGTCGTCCTGGAAGGCGACGGCACCACACGCGAGCAGGACAGCCGGCAGGCCGCGGTGCCACAACAGCCGCGCTGCCAGCGGGACGCTCGCCGCGCCCGCTAGCGCGGTGGCGATCTTAGCGAGGCCCATCGCCTGGGCCGTCCCGATCACCTTGGCCAACAATGCGAAGGGCAGGAAGACCAGCGTGATCGCCGGCGGGTGTACCAGGACGTAGTCGCGATAGGGCAGCCGACCCTCGGTCAACGACAGCGACGAGCCGAAGTACACGCCCTCGTCGTAACCGACCACGGCGTGCGCGTAGCCGAAGCGCAGCCGCCACAGCCGCAGAAAGGCCGCGACGAGCGTGAGCAGGACAACCGCCCACACCTCGAGCGTGTGACGAGACGGACGGCGCCGCGCGCGCTTTCTCGCCGGGTCGGCGACGAGCGGTGGGCCGATCGTCGCCGTGGCGGGCGCGGTGACGATCAGTTCGGCTCCCGGATCTGGCTCCCGGCCGGTCTTCGGCGGGTGCGGCTCGAGTGGCTGAACGACGTAAGCAGCCGCTCCGATCCAATCACGGACCGCATCGCGTCGATCGGACGAATCGATTACGGTCACGGCACCTGGCGATTCACCCAACGCGACGCGGCCCGTAGGCGCCGCACAAGTAACCTGCTCGGTTGTGACGGAACGGGTCGGTGTGGTCCAACGGGTGTACCAGCGCCCGACCGCTCCCCTTTCCGCCTTCCTCACCCCTGAAGCCCCCTGGCGTCGAGCGCGGTTCGCCGCGCTGGCCGGCTACGTCGCAGCCCTCGCCGCCTTCGTCATCAGCGATGGCGTCCCGACCGCCCGAGTCCCGTTGGCGGCCATCATCGTCAGCGGACTGGCCATCAGCCGCCTCGGTCTCGGCTGGCGCAACCTGCGTCAGGTGATGATCGACTGGTTGCCGTTCACCGCGGTCCTGCTCATGTACGACCGGACCCGCGGCGTGGCCGATCACCTGGGTATTGCCGTGCACGAGTCAGACATCCTCGGCGCCGAGAGATGGCTGTTCGGCGGAGTCGAGCCGACGGTCTGGTTGCAGCACCACCTGTACAGCCCCACGCACGTCTACTGGTACGACGCGGTGTGCACGATCGTCTATACCTCGCACTTTCTGGCCACTCCCGTCCTCGCGGCGATCTTCTGGCTGCACGACCGGGCGCTGTGGCTGCGACACATCACCCGCGTCATCGTGCTGTCACTGGGCGGGTTGCTGACCTACATCTTGTTTCCCGAGGCGCCGCCGTGGTTCGCCGCCCGCGACCGACTGAGCGTCCGGGTCGAGCGTCTGTCCCCGCGTGGGTGGGACTGGTTCCACGCCGGCAACGTCAACTCACTGCTCACCCATGCCCAGGGTGCAGGGGCGAATCCGGTCGCGGCAATGCCGTCGCTGCACACGGCCTTCGCCACGTTGGTGGCGATCATCATCGGCACCCGGCTGCGCTCGCGTTGGCGCTGGGCGCTGGCGCTGTACCCGGCCGCGATGGCGTTCACGCTCGTCTACACCGGGGAGCACTACGTGCTCGACCTCGTCGCCGGGGTCGGCTACGCGATCGGCACCCACTACGCCGTCAGCTGGTGGGAACGCCGGCGTGCCGCGACGGTGCGATCTGCCAGTCTGGACGCGTGCGTATCGCGACCTGGAACGTCAATTCGGTGATCGCCCGGTTGCCCCGTCTGATCGACTGGCTGGGCACCGTCGAACCGGACGTCCTGTGCCTGCAGGAACTCAAGACCGGCGAGGACGGCTTCCCCACCGGTGAGGTCGCCGAACTCGGCTACGAGGTGGCGGTCCACGGCACCGGCCGCTGGAACGGTGTTGCGATCCTGTCCCGAGTCGGCCTGGACGACATCCGCCGCGGTCTCGTCGACGAGCCGGGCTTCCTGCCCGAGGACGCGATGCTAGAGGCGCACGAACCGCGCGCGGTGGGGGCGACCTGCGGCGGGGTCCGGGTCTGGTCGGTGTACGTGCCGAACGGCCGCGAGGTCGGGCACGCGCATTACGAGTACAAGCTGCGCTGGTTGGCGGCGCTGCGCACGACCGCCGTCGCCGAGCTTCTCGGCCATCGCACGTTCGCCGTCCTGGGCGACTTCAACATCGCCCCGACCGATGCTGACGTCTGGGATCCCGCGGCCTTCGCCGGCAGCACACACGTCACGGCGGCGGAGCGTGCGGCCCTCGCCGCGCTGCGCGACCTTGGGCTGACCGACGTCCTCCCGCGCGCCCTGAAGCACGACACGCCGTACACGTATTGGGACTATCGCGCGGGGATGTTCCACAAGAATCAGGGCATGCGCATCGACCTGGTGTACGCGTCCGCTGAGCTCGCCGGGCGGGTGACCGATGCCTACGTCGACCGCGACGCCCGCAAGGGAACGCTGCCGTCGGACCACGCGCCGGTAGTCGTCGATGTGGACCTGCCGGTTTCAGCGGCGCAGATGGGCCTCGCCCAGTAGCGCTAGCAGCGCGGCGTACGTCGCGTCGATGTCGCCTTCCGTTGCTGGGACGACCTGCGCCGTCGGGCGTGCACCGATCACGAGCAGCAGGCGGTCGTACATGGCCTCGAGTTGGCGGGTCCCGCCGACACGGTCCAGGAGCTCCTGCGCGTCGAGGTGCGCCTGCTCGCGTCCCGCTGCGGAGCGGGCCACGAACCGGGCGACCATGACGTCCTTGGTGTCGAGCAGGACGAATTCGTGCAGGTCCGCGTCGGTCTCGCCCGCGACGGCGGCGAGCTGGTCCAGGTAGTCGACCCGCCCGAGGTACTGCGGCACGACGACGTCGTGGCCGGCGCGGAGGTGGGTGCGGGCAACCGCCAGCGCGATCTGCCGGGCGGCGAGGCCGGCGCTGTGCGGGTCGGCCTTCCAGCCGCCGACCATGCGCCGCAGCGCGTCGATGTCCAGATTCAGGGTCATCGGGTGCGCATCGACGAAACGTCGGGCGACGGTCGACTTGCCGCTGCCAGGCGGCCCGTTGAGCACGATCAGCCGACATCTCGTCTGCACGGTCGCGAGTCTACGAACGCGCGTCGGCACGTTCTCGGGCGAGCGCGACGGCTGCGGCGATGGGCCCGCGGTGCACCGGCCCGTGCCCGGGCAGCACCAGGTCGCCGGGCAGCTGCTCGAGCGCGTCGAGGGCGGCGAGCGCGTCGGTCTGCGAGTGGTTGAACATCGGCCCGAGCAGGTGCGGTCCGTCGAACCGGGTGGCGGCGTGACCGGTCACCAGCCCGTCGCCGGTGACGACCGCACCGGCGTCGGGGAGGTGGAACGCGGTGTGCCCCGAGGTGTGCCCGTGGGTGGCGACCGGCGTCGGCCGGCCGGGCAGGTCGAGTGGGCCGGGCGCTGGGAACGGTGCGGCATGTTGGGCCGCCACGCCCTTCAGTGCCCCGACTCGAGCGACGCGCGCTGCCCAGGCCAGCACGCCGGGGCGCCAGAGATTCTTGATCACATCGCTCGGTCCTGCCTGTTCCAGGCGCTCGCGGTGGGCGTGCGGGACCTCCAGCGCGTCGGTGTACAGCGGGGTGCCGTACCGCTCGCGGAAGTGGTTCACACCGCCCATGTGATCAATATGCGCGTGCGTGAGCAAAATGGCCCGGACATCCTGCGGTCGAGCACCGAGTGCTCGTACCGATCGCTCGACTGCCCGTGTGTCTCCCGCCCATCCGGAGTCGATCATCGTGACGTCAGTCCCGTCGCGGAGCAGGACCCAGTTCACGTCCGTCCCGCGCACGAGAAAGACGTTGCCAGCCACTTCGGCGATGCGCTCGTCGGGCATGTTCCCTCTCTACACGACCTTCCTCGCTACACGACAACGGCGGCGCGCGCGGTCGACGTCGCGGTGTGCCGGACCGTCGCGCGATCGAAGAACTTGCCGAAGGCGAGCTCGCGGGTCTGACGGCAGGCGAGCGTGACCCGCGTGTGGTCCGCGGAGAGCGTGGCCTGTACGTGCACGTTGCGGCGCGAGTCGTCGCGCGACAGGTAGCGCGCGACCTCACGGTCGACGTCGGTGAACTGCAGTGAATTGCCTTTCGCGACGTTGGTGCGGTCGAGATCGCCCGCGCTCGCCGCGGCGGCGGTCGCGGCGCCGTCACAGACGTCCTGCAGATCGCGTTGCTGCACGAAGGCCTGCGCGAGCGATACCGAGCCGGCGACGACGATGAGAGCGATGAGGAAGAACCCGAGGATCAGCGGGATCGTCGAGCCTCGATCGTCCGGGCGTCTCACCGCTGGACCTGGCGGAAGTCGTCCACGTGCACGACGTACGCGCCCGTCGTGCGTACCCCGCGCCCGGCCAGGACGGACGGCACGCCCGGCAGCTCGGCCTGGCGGGTGACGCACACGGTGAACTCGGCGCCGGGTGTCAGGGTCGGCGTGATTGCCGGCGACGCCGCGCAATCGCCGCCGGAGGCGACGAAGCGGATCGTGGCGTCGTTGTCGAGCCCCTGATCGGTCATCGCCAGCCGAACCGCGGCGCGCACCCGGACGCTCGCGTCGGCCGTGGAATTGCTGGTCGCGTAGGCGCGTCCGGCGTCCCGAGCCGCCTGCGTGGTCGCCAGTTCGGAGCGTTGGACCGTCGCCACCGCGGCGATCAGGTAGATGAGCGGCACCATCACCACCACGGCGACGAACACGAATTCGACGATCGCGCTACCGTCGTCGTCACCTCTTGGCCACCGACGTCTCACGGCTGGCTTTCCTTCAGCACGGACGAGGTGACGTCGATCGTCAACGGCATCTTCAGCGGCGTGAACACCACGCGGATCCGGCCGCGGCAGTGCACGGTGGTCACGGCCAGCCCCGAGCGGGCATCGCGTCCCGGCCCGCTGGTGCACTTGATCGCAGCGGCGTCCGCGTCGTCCAGCCCCTTGCGGATCAGTTGCTCGGCGCGCTGCTTGCCCTCGTGCACGTCCACGCCCTCGACTGCCGAG
Organism: Jatrophihabitans sp.; assembly: GCA_051000605.1. GTDB lineage: Bacteria > Actinomycetota > Actinomycetes > Mycobacteriales > Jatrophihabitantaceae > Jatrophihabitans. The sequence continues at coordinate 16,881 of JBPCOE010000120.1, read as the reverse complement.
TAGCGGGCGGCGTCGGCCGCCGATGCCGCGGCGATGTTGCGCGCGTAGAAGAAGATGGCCGCCTGCAACACCGCGAACAGCAAGAAGACCAGCAAGATCGACATCATGACGAAGTCAATCACCGCCGCGCCGGAGTCAGCCGGGTGCACGATGTGGCGCCGTAGCCAATTCGACACTGCTACTTCTTGCTGTTGCTGACCGAGTCGATGATGCCCGACAACGCACTCTTGATCTGCGGCTCGAAGATGCCGAGGATCGCCACAACGAGAATCGCGGTCATGACCGTGACCATGACCCACCCGGGGACGTCACCACGTTCACGGTCGTCGTCACGTACCCGAGCGACCGCCATCAGCAGCCAGGCGCCGATGTATCCGATCAACTTCATCCGTTCTCCCTCTCCGTCATCGTTCCGAAATCACCGCGACAGGGACGTCAGCGTCAGCAGGCCAGGAAATAGCGCAAACATCACCGTCACCGGCAAGATCAAGAAGACGACGGGCACCATCATGGATATTTCCTTGCGCCCACCCGCCTCGAGCAGCGCGCGTTTGCCGACCTCGCGGACGTCGACGGCCTGGGCTCGCAGCACGTCCGCGAGCGGTGTCCCGCGCTCGATGGCCACGACGAGGCCCTGCAGGAATCGCGAGAAAGATTCCATCGTGGTCTGTTCGGCCAGGTCTGACAGCGCACGGGTCACCGGAGTGCCCGACCGCGCCCGGCCTAGCGCCCGGGAGAGATCGCGGGCGAGCTCACCGCCGGTAAGGCGGCAGACCCGCTCGAGCGCATCGACCGGCGACTCGCCCGCCACCACCGACAGCGCGAGCAGGTCGGCGACGACCGGAAACTCCGAGAGCATGGCCTGCTCGCGCATCTCGAGCTGACGGGTCAGGAACCAGTCGCGGCCGAGGACGCCGCCGACCAGGCCGGCCAGAGCCCCCAGCACGACGAAGAACGGATCGATGCCGCCGCGCAGCAGGCTCCCGCCCGCCACCGAGATCGCGCCACCAACGGTGCCCATCGCGCCCCACATCACCTGTTCGACCCGAAATTCCTCGACCGTCATCGTGACCCCGAGGCCGTTGAGACGACGCCGCACGGATGTCGAGCCGCCGACGACTCGATCGATGAAGGTCACTGCCTCGCCGAGCATCGGACCGAACAGGCGGCGCATCACCGTGAAGGGCGCGGACGTAGCGTCCGGACGGGCGAGCAGGCGCGACGGAGGCGATGTGTCGCCGAGATACGGCGCGATGCGATCGGCCAGACGCACGGGGCGCATAGGCGGCGTGGCGCGCACGGCGAGGATCACACCGAGGGCGGCAAGCAGACCCAGGCCGGCTCCGACGAACCACACGGCACTCATCGGCACTCCTCCCGACCACTGGCTGCGCTCGGGCCCGGCCTCGCCCCGATACGCGCCTTCGGCCCGTCAACACCTCTGATCGCTCCGCAAGCGTCGCTCATCGCAGCACCCGCTGTTCCTGGGGCAACCGCCCGATGTGCAGCATGATCCGGTAGGCCAGTACGCAGACGCCGGCGCCGATTCCGAGCAACAGCGTGCCCCCGGCCGAGTCGTACGCACGCAGCGTCTCCGACTGCGTGCCCAGGAGGAGCAGCACCACCCAGGGCGCGGCGACCGCGAGACGAGCGGCGTTGATGACCCAACCCTGCCGCGTCTCGAGCTCAGAGCGAGTTCGCGCATCCGCGCGCAAAAGCTCGGACAGCGTGCGAAGAACAGTGCCGAGATCGCTGCCGCCGACCTCACGCGCGACCCGCATCGTCTCGCACACCCGATCGCCGACCGGATCCGCGAGTTCGTCCTTGAGGGTGTCGAGGCAATTGCCGAACCGCCCGGAGGCGCGGTAGGACGCGGCGAAGCGTCCGAACGGCGCTCGCAATTCGGTCGGCCCGCGCACCGCAAGAGCGGACAATCCCTCGGGCAACGACATGCCGGCCCGAACAGCAGAGGCGAGATTGTCGATCGCCTCGGGCCAGAGTTCCCGCAGGACGCCCTGACGCCGGTTGCGCATTCGGCGGACGATGAGGGAAGGCAGGAAGAACCCGAATACGCCGAAGCAGACTGCCACCGCAACCGTCTTCGTCAGGGCCACGACGATCACGAACGCGATCAACGCGGTCAGAACCTGTGCGCCCGCCAGTTGCGCCGGACCGACAAGGTCGATGCCGGCCTGGCGCAGAAGATCGCGGCGTCGCGATACCCACCCCACCGCCGCTTCCGTCTGCTTCTGCGGTGCGCGCGACCCGCTGCGCCAGATGAGCAAGAGGCCGAGCCCGCCGATCAGACCGATGAGCGCGCCCATGTCAATGTTTCCCGACAGTCACGGTCGACGCGGCGACTTGCGCCGAAACGAAGTGCTCGGCCCGGCGTCCGAGCGCCTGGACGAGATCGATACCTGCAGCCTCGTAGCGATCGGGATGCGGCGGGTAACCGTCTGCACGCTCCAGGCGCCCGCGGCGGAAGGTGAAGATCTCGCTCGTCTCGATGACGTCGCCCTCGACCCGGCCGGTGACGCCCACGATCTCGCGCACCCTGCGCGCACCCGTTGACTCCATCCCGAGGTGAACGACCAGGTCGACGCTCGCTGCGACGGTCGGGACGACGAAGGACGCCGAGACGTTCTCGCCCGCGAGTAGGGGCAAGGTGCACATCTTGACGAGGGCCTCGCGGGCTGAGTTCGCGTGCAGCGTGCACATCCCGGGCAGTCCGCTGTTCAGGGCGATGAGCAGGTCGAGGCATTCCTCCTGCCGTACCTCGCCGACGATGAGGCGCGACGGGCGCATTCGCAACGCTTCCTTGACCAAGCGCCGCAACGGAATCTCGCCGGTTCCTTCGAGGTTGGCCTGCCGCGTCTGCATGGCGACGACGTCGGGCAGTCGCAAGGACAGCTCGAAGACCTCTTCGACGCTCACCACCCGCTCGCGCGCGGGGATCGCGCCGCAGAGCGCATTGAGCATCGTCGTCTTGTCAGCAAGTCCTTAATATACCTCCCACCCAAATCATGGGGCGCCTCCCGAAACAGCTGGTCAAAAGTGATTTGTAGCCACATAGCTACTCTTGAACGCTTTACGCGCAGGCCATCGGGTGGATAAACTCCGTCAAACGGGCCAACCACGCAAAGGTTCGTGCCGAGCGAGGAGGGTGGTAGAGCCTTTGAGCCGAGCGAAGGGACGTTCGGACGACGTCAGATGGTCTCGTGATCACGATGCGTGGCTCGTCCGTTCGCATGAGCTGGCCAAGCAGGCTCTTCTCGATGAAGCGCTCAGCCTGGACACTTACTCGGCCTCGCGGCCGAGCCCGTTGTCGCTCCCCTCCAGTTTCGAGCTGGAGTCCCATGACAACCTGCGTGTTCGTCGGGCGTTGTCGGAGTGCATCGGATTCAGGCGCTTGCCTCACGACGTAATCCAGCAGGTATCGACCGATGTCCTCGCTGAAGTGCCAGTGGGGCACGAAATCGAGTTCGCCTCCGAGGTGTCCGAGCCGCTCGCGCTGCGGCTTACGTGCGGCTGGTTCGGCATGCCTACCGCCGCCGTGCAAACCCTCATGGCTTACATGGCAGCATCCTCGGACGCGCGGGACGACGTGACGCGCGACGTAGCGGACATTCTCGCACAACGCGCCCTTCGAGAGGCGATCTCCGCGGCTCGACGCGAAGGCAGACATGACATGCTCGGCGATCTCTGCGCCGCGTGGGAACGGTACGATCTAGAAGACGACTGGCTCATCGCCTTCCTTGGCCCCATGATTAACGCTCTTGCGCAAGGTATTGGCGGTCGCCTCATCACCCATTCGATGGCGCTGCTGCTCCTCGATCCGGGACTGCAAGAGTCGGTGGCGGGAGCAGGGTTCGTCGGTGCCAGACTTCTCTCACTGGAAGCGGCCCGCCTATTTCCCATCAACCAGGCGGTGCCGCGAGTAGCCACCCGTGATTTGAAATTGGGTCCGGCCCAGTTGCGTTCCGGAGACCGGGTACTGATCGTTGTGCCCGACGTCTGCCGTGACTACCGGGCTTATGCCGACCCCGACGTTGTGGAGCTGTCCCGACGCGGTCGGGATAACCTCGCATTTGGGTTCGGAGTCCATGCGTGCAGCGGGCGAGAGTTGGCGCTGTCGATCTCGGCGACAGCGATCGCTATGACGCTGGGTCGGCCGCCGCGCAGGGCACGCCAGATCCCTTCAGGACTAACGACCGTCGTCCGTGACTTCGGCCCAACGTACGAAGTTCTACCGCTCATCCTCGAGCCGAAGCAAGAGTTGAATCCAAAAATTACGGAGGGAGGTGAAAAGTATGGAAATCACGGAGGTCGAGTCAATGCAGTGGAATCGCACGCTCAGCATGCCACCGCAGGGTGCCGACGCAGTCAAGACTGCACCCGCTGAGATCCCGGAAGCAGTGCTCGAAGCTGTTCGAGCTCAGATCAGCGCAGAAGTTTTGCGCGCGTCTGACAACGCACCCGGCGTGCTCTGAGGATCCCTGATGAGGGGGGTGCGGGCCAGCGATGGCCCGCACCCGTCTCGGTATTCGGAGGCAGCTTCTTATGCTTAGCCCGTGGGCCACTGGCCCCACTCACATGGACTTTAACATCACCAATGGCTGCAACCTGGCCTGCACCCACTGCCACAGTTCATCGGGGAGCAAACTCGTAGGGGAACTGTCGAATACCGAGATTGTCGACGTGCTGAATCAAGCACATCGTCTCGGAGTACTACGGCTTGCCATTGCAGGCGGCGAGCCGTTCATGCACCCGTACATCTACGAAATCCTCGCTCACGCGTGCTCGCTTCCTGGTTGGGAAGTCTCCGTAATCACCAACGGAACGTTTTTTAAAGACGAACGTCGCGTTGGTCGCCTCGCCGCTGAGTGCCCCGATCTTACCGTCAATGTGAGCCTTGACGGCTCTAATCCGCGACAATTCAACATTCTGCGGCATCAAGGTGACCGCGTGACAATGACGCCGCAGGTCTTGTTCGCTCAAGTGAGCGATGCTGTACGTTCCCTGGTCTCAGAGGGGATCAAGACTGCCGTGAACCTCACGCTTAGCGCACCGACGATAGACGACTGCCTCGCGGCGTACGATTACGCAATCGGGGAGCTCGGCGCGACTTCGTTGCTGGGAATCAAGTTTTTCCCAGGAGGCTACGGACAGCGTTACCTAGATATGTTGGAGCTCTCCTACTCGCAGTGGAGTTCGACTCTTGTGCAATTGACGAGGCTTAAGTTAGCTGGCGAAATCCCGTCGATGCAGATCTCGGTCCCCGGCGCTTGGGAATTTTATCTGCCATTGATTGAGGCAGGCATCGACGTGAGCGCAGCCGAGCGATCCTGGGGTTACCGCGCCCCGCTGCGGGAACCGCTGTACCGGTCGACGCGCGAGATCGGTGACGTCGCCGGTTTCGCCGATCTTGCGATTGGCGGGGATGGAACCGTTTATCCCTCCGTCCTATACGTGGGGGCCGAGGGTGCTGAGTGCGGCAACATCCGTCAGACGAGCCTTGAACAAATATGGCGTGATTCAGCTCTGCTGCAGCGGATGAGGCACCTGACGCTTGCAGACATCGAAAGCAACTGTGGCAAGTGTGCACTCGCTGACGTATGCGGCGGTGGTTCGCGGCCGAGGGCATTCGCGAAGGGCAATTCGATCGACGCGCCCGACACCACTTGTCCAATTATCCGTACGGGCACCGATGCCGAGCACTTACCGGCACCCACTCCGAGCAGCGACAATCTGACTCGAGCGGCTGAGCATTTTGCGGAAGGGGAAATGCACATCATCGGGCACGCGCGAGGCGCGATCCGCGTGTTCGCTCGCACGGACGAGGTCCATCTTCGGGCGGAGAATCTGATGATCCGACTCGATCCGCCGGAGGCAAGAGCGCTGATGCGGGCGCTGCGTTCAGATCCTGAATCACTCACAAACGTGGCGTCGCATACAGGCGCGCCAAGCCCCCTCACTGTGCTGGACGCGGAGACTGCAAGTTGCCTTCGCAGCCTAGCGGACACGCTTGAACTAGCCGGCATCTCCGCCGAGCAGACAGAATGGTTCCGGCACCGATCGTCACCGGCTGAGGTAGTCACGACGTTATGAAAGATGCTGAGGTTCTTGTCATCTCGCCGTTCAGGCGGCCGACCTTTCGGCACGCGATCAGTGCGTCACATCCCGCGCAGGAGCCCTGGGATTCCCCGGCATTCAGTATCGCTGCGTGTGTGGAGCGGGCCGGCGTGTCCGTCGACGTGCTGATGCTTCAGACAATCTACCCAGGCTACGACGAGGACAGTGACGCGGATGAGTTGACGGGTGTGCTAAAGGAGTTCGAGCCCCGCCTCGTGCTGTTCGTCAGCGACCAGTTCATTGCGAGTCGCAGCACCGCAACTTTGTACGGGATGCAGATCGTCACGAAGATCTTGACCGGGTCGGGGGCCGTAACGCCGCCTGTAATTGGTATCTGCGGGCGGCTGCCGACTGTGCTTCCGTCGGAAGTGTTTGATGTACTGCCGGAGCTCGACTTCGCCGTGTGCGGCGAGGCTGAGGCCGTCGTCGCGGAGGCTGTGGCGACACTGGCCCGCGACTGGGTCGTCGACCGGCTGGGCGAACATCCAAGCATCGCGCTCAGCCCTCGTCGGCGAAGCGCAGGCGACCGAACTAGCCCGGAACCGGCTTTCGTAACGGACGTCGCGACGCTGCCGACGCCCGCCTTCCACCTCGCCGGGTCGTCGTTCGAGTTGGCCTCGCGACGGACGAGCACACAGCTGTCTGTGCCGTTCAGTATTCGCACCAGCTACGGGTGCAAGTTCAGATGCCGCTTCTGCGCAGGCGTTCCCCACTGGCGCGATTACCGGATGAAGTCCCGCAGCCGGATCGCTGCCGAGGTGGACCACCTATACGCCTCGACCGCGTCGGTGGGACGGCTGGCGTTTCTTGAGGACGAGATAGCCACGCGAGATGTGGAGCACACGCGGGACATCGCAGATGTACTGAGCGCCCGGCACATCGTGCTGGACGGGTTGTACACACACTCGAGCATGCTGAGCGCGGAGGTCGCTCGGATGTTGGCTCCGATTGTGGATCGGGTTTTCCTTGGGATGGACAACGCGAGCGACGACTTGCTGCGTTCGATGGGCAAGGGCCAGCGACTCGAGAGTGTGCTGCGAGCTGTCGGCATCGCCCGGGAAGCCGGACTGGCCACTCATCTGGAGTGGATCATCGGCAGTCCGGAGGAGGATGTCGATTCGATCATCACGAGCATGTCGTCGATATTCACGCTGCTGGCGACGGGGGTCGTCGCGAGCATCAATACTTATGTCTACTGCCCTCATCCGGGAACGGAGTACGCGGTCAACGCAGCCCACTTTGGCATGGACGTCCTCGAACCACATGCCATGTCGGAGTCGGGCGGATACCCCGCCGCCCGAACTCGCTACCTGACGCGCAATCAGATCTTCGCCGCGTATCTGATGAGCCAGCTCATCATTGTCGAGGCAAGTCAGTTGCAAGCTCGTGCCCTCTCCGCTGAAGAGGTCAGGGCCCCGGGTCGCAGCGAGCTACGTCGGTTGTTTGAGCAGATACGAGGCAGCAGGTGACATCCCGGCCGCGGTACGTCCTCGGCGTAGCGATGTCGAATCACGACAGGTCCGCAGCATTGTTCAAGGATGGGAAACTGCGCTTTGCAATCGCCGAGGAACGCTTGGACAGGCGCAAGAATTCGGAAGGTTTCTATCGCCACTCCCCGCGGGGAATCGTGTTGCCCCCGATGCGCGCAATCACGCAGGTGCTGCGCAGCGAAGGCGCCTCGTTGGACGACCTTGAGCTCGTGGTGTGCGGGCGATCGATCACGTCCGCGTGGGAGACGCTAGTCGCCAGCCTGCCGCTCCCAGCCGATCGAGTGGTCGAGCCGCCACTTCCGTCGCATCACCTGGCGCATGCCTATAGCGCCTACTACAGCGCGCCATTCGAGGAACCCGCCGTGCTGGTGATCGACGAGCAGGGTCATTGGATCAGGGACAGATTCGAGAAGATGTCCTGGTTCACGGGTGACACACGGCCCTTGAAGGTCGAGCAGCAGTTCTGGGGCTCGGCGACGTCGTTGAGCATCGGTATGTTTTACAACATCTTCGCCGCCATGGTCGGGCTCTCTGAGGCAGGACGGCCGGCCGCGGGCAAGCTGATGAGCTTGGCGGCATACGCACCTACGACCGCTGACCAATTGCAGCTCGGAATACAACATGGCTCCGATACGGTGTTTGATCTGCATCGCATCGACCATTTCCTAGGCGAGAGCGGACTGCAGCTGCGCCCAGGAGGTGCCGAGATCGCCATCCGCGGTGTGGACGATCTGCTACTGAAGTATCGCCCCGTGCACTGGACTACGAATCTGGCGAAGAGACTCGCGAACACGGCGCAGCACGAACTCGAGATGGCCGTGCTGCGCGCTGCCCGCGGTCTGCAGGAGGCGACCGGCCGAGTCCATCTGGCCCTCGCGGGTGGTGTGGCCCTGAACTGTACGGTCAACGCCCGTCTGAACGAAGTGGGATTTGAGGACGTTCACGTCCACCCAGCGGCGACAGACGACGGAACGGCCGTGGGGCTCGCATTCCTCGGGTGGACGTCGGTGCTCGGCATGCCACGGACCGTCACGACCTCGTTCTCGGCTTCCACCGGACCCCGGTATACCCGAGCTGATATAGCCGACGCGCGCAAACCCTATCCCTTCGACGATGTCCGCGACGATGTCGAGTTGCACGCAGCCGCCGACATCGTCGTGCGTGGCGGCGTCCTCGCGTGGTTTCACGGCGGAAGCGAGTGGGGCCCACGCGCGCTGGGACATCGCAGTCTCGTCGCAAATCCGAATGCGAGCGATGTTGTCAGCACCTTGAACGCCCGGGTCAAGCACCGAGAGGCCTTCCGACCTTTCGGCGTGAGCGTCGTCGGCGAGCGGGTCGATGAGCTGATCGTCAGGCCAAGGCACACTCGTAGCCTGGATGGATACATGCTTTCCGTTGGCACCGTGCGGTCGGCGGCTCTCGCGGATGTCGCGCATGTCGACGGATCGATCCGCTTCCAGGTCGTGTGGCAGCACGAGAATCCGATGTGGCACAGCCTGATCCGACGTATCGGCGATCAGACCGGCACGTACGCGGTCGTGAACACCTCATTCAACACGTTCGGCGAGCCGCTGGTTGAGACGCCCCGAGACGCGCTGCGCCAACTCATCCTGTCAGGCGTAGATGCGCTCTGGATGGAGGGTCAGCTGTTTGACCTTGCAGCGTCGGCACCGAGCCGACTGAAGCAGCTCTTCATTGTTGCGCTCGAACAGTCAGAGATGGACGCGGTGCAGATCGCGGCCGGTCTGTATTCGTCGGGATACTCCGCTGCCGCACGCAGGGTGCTGGCGGAGGGGACGAAAGGTGCCGACGAGGTCCAGCTCAGACAGCGTGAGGACTGGCTGGCGCTCCAGTGCGTGCTGGCGCTGGACGCCGGCGATAACGATTCGGCGGAGTCATACGGCGCCGCTGTGCTTCGACGATGGCGGATCCCTGGCGATGTGCAGACTGCGGCGCGCGCACTACTCGGGTCTCGGGAGTCGAGTGTCGACTGCCGCTTGGCTGCCGTCATCGCGGGCCTTGGATCGAGCGGATCGGCCTACGACATGCTCGCCGACCTCCTGGCACCTCCTGAGCGAACGGAGTTGGCGTCGCGGTGAACGGCGTCGAAATTGCAGGCGAGCCGACGTACGCGGAATCGCAAGGCGAACCGGGCGCCGCTCGCTGCCCGGTCGAATTCTCAGCGGAGCGCGACGCGTGGCTAGTGCGCGATCGCGAGGTGGCGCGTGCAGTCCTGTCCGACGGCACGGCATTCTCCATCTCTGGATACGATGCGTTCACCGACGAGCTGACCGGCATCAACCATTTCTTGCTCGCTTCGCCGAGCAACCATCGGCGACTGCGCCGGGCGATGGCGCGGATGTTTTCGCGAGCGGCAGTGCAGGAGCTATCCGATAACACACTTCGTCCGCTGGCTGACGAGTTCGCGGCGCGGCTGGCGTGTCGGCATGACTTCGACATACTCGCGGACTATGTGCGTCCTTATTGCACGCGCGCCATCTTCGCAGTGATCGGCATCAATCCTGCAGAGGGCAGCGAGCTGGTAGCCGCCTTTCGAGTGGCGCACCAGCTCATGAGCGACAACTCTGATGGGCTGGCCAGCAACGCTGCGGGCAAGATCCTCTGGGCTCAGCTGGTTGAACTGTGTGGCCGTAGCTCATCCCATCCGGGCAGCATTCTGAAACGCAACGAGACTCTGCAGCTCGCTCTGGAGCCGTTGGACCTCGCCTGCTTTGCAATGTCGCTTGTCGAGGCGGCCGCAGTCAAGCTGGACAGGGACCTCACCGCTTCAGTCGTTCGGGATGTTCTGAGTGCGGGCGCGGTGGTTCAGCGACGTCTAGTCGAGCAGGCCTCGTTCGAGTTGGCTGTCCGCGAATCGTTGCGACTGCAAGGATTTGGTATGTTGCCGCGGCGTGCCACGGCAGGGGCTCGCCTGCTCGATCGCAGCTTTGGGGCGGGCGAAACTCTCTATGTCGTCTTAAAAGACGTCGGCACCGACAGCCAAGTCTACAACGAACCTGAGACTTTCGATCCTTGGCGCCCCGAGCGGGCGGGGTCAGTGACGTTCGGTGTCGGCAGCCATCGCTGTGTCGGTGAGGCGATCGCGATAGCAATCGGCGTCGCCGCGTGTGAGGCATTGTTCGCGCGCGGCTGCCTGAAGGTCACGGGCGGTGCCACCGGGTCGCTGGTGACGTGGACGTCCTGAGCCGATCGCTTCCCGCTGCGAATCACGTGCAAAGGATAGTCGACGTCAGCGAAACCCTCTACATCCGGCTGGAAGGGGCCGGACGCTTAGTCTCTGCGCCAGTCGCGCAGGCCACCGTGACCACGGCGTCGTGGGACCGGGACGGACTCTTCGACAGCACGCTGGAGCCGGCGGATCCATTCGACTCGGTTCACGGACGTTCGATGCCACGAGTCGACACCGAACGCGTTCTGGCATCGTTGCACGATCGAACGGGACACGGCCACGTCGATATGAAACTCACCGCTGGCGTCCGCCGCTATGACAGCGACTCGGGCGTCACCTTTGAGCGACGCGCAAACTGGTTCCGCGCGATCGGACGGCGCCGCGAAGGCGAGTCGACACCCACGCTTGTTGATGGCTGTCGTTCCTACGCCGCGTTGGGGGATGTCGTCAAGCGTATCGACGATCACCTGAATTCCGCGGTGCATCTAGTCCCGGCCCGCGCCGTGGAGGAGGTCCCGCCGTACCCGGTACTGCTCTCACCGACTGTTTCTGCCGTGGTCCTTCACGAGGGCATCGGTCATCCGGCCGAATACCCCGGCCGAGGTGTAGTCGGGCAGAGAGTAGGGCCGGTAGAGCTCCACGCCACGGCCTGCCCTCCGCACGCGGGGCTGGACGACGAAGGGGTGCCGTCGTCGCGCGTGCCATTGGTGCGCAACGGAGTGGTAATGGGTTGCGTCGTTGATAGATCACATGCTGACGGTGATCGGGCACCGTCCGGTCTGAGCCAGGCCGCCCTGCACAGCGGCCCACCCATGTCTCGGGTGACTCATCTCCAGGTCGCCGCGGGAACTAGCGACCTCACCGTATCGTCGATGTCCGAAGTGGTCCACGTCACGGGGGTGACCGGCGCTGAGCTTGTCGGCGATGTCATCTTGGTCGTCGCGTCGGAAGCTAGTGTCATCCGCGGTGGCGAGGTGGCATTTCAGCTAAAGCCGTTCGCGTTCTACATCTCGCTGTTTCGCCTCGGATCGCACATCACGGCAGTCGGTGCAGTCTCGGCTCGCGCGCGCGCGGGTGCCTGCGTGAAGCACGGCCAGGAACTTCCCTCCGAGGCGCACGGTCCTGCCATTCTTTTGGAAGGCCTGAACCTTCAGCATGCTTGACAACGATTGGGAACGCGTATCGGTCGAGCAGCGCCGCGAGATCCGGGCATCTGTGGCGGGCCGACGTGACGTGACCCGATCCGGCCGGCATTACATCGGCGTGGTGCGAGTGGCGCACGAGCAGAAGGTGTCGTCGTTCATCCTTGGCTACCCGTCGATGCCGCCCCAGCCGCAGGTAGCTGGCACGACTGCGGTCGATCCTGGAACGGTCCGAGCTGAATTCGGTGCGAACTACGTAGACGGTGAGTCCGTCGCCACTGTGTACGACCCCGTCCTTGGCGAGCGGGAGCGCGACGAGGTAGACGAAACGATTCGTGAATTTCGCGGCGGCATCGTGTGCAGTACCGACAGGTTCACAAACGAGGCTCGCTTTGCCGCGAGATCGGGTGCCCGTATGCACTGGCGCAGCGACCGCACCCTGTACTCGGTCAGTGTGCCGGCGTCCGACCGGTCGCACGTCATCTGCGCGCTTCCAGCGTTGGACCGTACGCTAGTCCACCGCATCCTAACGACCCTGCACGCCGGCCGAGTGTGCATGCGGAATCTACTCGACATCCCGTGGCTGTTCACTCCAACGTCCTTCGCCGGACTGGTAGGTCCAGTGCTGGCGAGCGAGTTCGGCACGCTAGCGGCGGTCAACGGTGTCCCAGATGTGGTTAGCAGGTCTGCGCCGTTCCCGTTCGACCTCCATGGTGACCGGCGTCGCGATAGCGTGCTAACTGCCCAGGGCCGCTGGGTACAGGCGGCCGAGCCCATCCTGCGCGACATCGAGCCGCAGGAGCATCTGGCGAGAATTCTCAACGCGTGTATGAGCTTGGAGGTAACCGCGCCGGACTCGCGGGTGTGGCCTGACAGCGCTACCGCCTTAGTGGCTTCGGTACGGACCGTCCCAGGTTCGACAAAGGACTTCGTAGCCACGGTACTTGCCAGGGGTGCACCGAGGACTCGGGCGGATTCAATAACCGTCGTGATCAAGGTGCCCAACATGGCTGCATTGCTCTCGGCCGGACACTGGACAGGACCTGTACAGCGCGGGATACCGCCCTGGTCGTCGCGCTACTTCATGTTGATTCCAGAACACGTCGTGCAGATTCAGGCCCTTTAGAAAGGAACAAGGCCATCACCGCTGACATGCACGTCGGGAAGCTTCGACTCGGCCGCAGCTATACCGCGCTGTGGGCTGCGAGCACCATCTCCAATCTCGGCGACGGGATAAGGGCTGCGGCGCTGCCATTGTTGGCGGCGTCGGCCAGTGCATCACCCGGCGCAGTGGCTGCGATCGCATTTTCGGGTCAAGTGCCCTGGCTGGTCGTCTCTTTGGCCACGGGCGCTCTCGCGGATCGATGGAACCGTCGCTCGATCATGTGGATAGTCGACACTGTCCGGGCCGTCATCATGTCTTCGCTCGCGATCTGGGCGTGGACGGGCCACGTCGGGGTCGGCCTACTGTGCATCGTGGCGTTTTTGCTGGGAAGCGCGCAGACGGCCTTCGACAATGCCTCGCATGCAGTTCTGCCCGCGATGGTGCCGAAGGAAGGACTACCCGCGGCAAATGGACGATTGATGTCCAGCCGGATCGTCTTCGCAAACCTCGCCGGCTCCCCACTGGGCGGAATCCTATTCGCCGTGGCGGTTGCACTGCCGTTCTGCCTCGACGGTGTCTCATTTCTCGCCGCCGCACTGATCGTCGCCGTGGGCTTGCCGCGCCAGGTGGGGAGGGTGGCCGAGAGATCGGATAGCGGGATCCTGACGAGTATCCGCACAGGATTTACGTGGGTTCGTCACAACAGAGCGGTCATGGACATCGCCGTGGTCATCGCGGTGGTCAACTTCACCCAGGCGACGACGCAGTCGATCCTCGTCCTTTATGCCTTGGACGACCTCGGGCTCGGTCGCGCCGGTTACGGCTTCCTGCTCGCGGCAGCCGGCATCGGCGGTGCCGTCGGCGGGTTACTTATCGGTCCAGCGAGCCGACGTATCGACGGTCGTGTCATCCTGTCCTCGGCGATCATCGCAACAGTGCCGATATTCGCCTTGCTAGCCGTCACTAGCAGCCCGTGGGTGGCCGCGCTACTCCTGGCGTCGAACGCGACCTGTGGGGTAGGAGCGAGTGTGCTGCTCAGCTCGACACGCCAAGCCCTAGTACCTCCGCACCTCCTTGCCCGCGTAAATTCAATCGTCGGCATGACTGCAATCGGCATCGGACTACCGCTCGGCTCCCTCGTCGGCGGCGGCATCGCGTCATGGCTGGGCCTACGGGCGCCGTTCGTGCTGTCTGCCATCCTCGTCGCGGCGTGCTGTCTGTTCCTGCCGAGAATCATGGTCTCGTACGGATTGAAACCGGCGGAGCGCGACATCGCCGGAGGATGAGGTCGGTGGTGTTCGTTATGGCGGATCTGAGGGAGTGATCGTGATCACGGATCGATCGCGCGCGCGCGCGCCACTACCCGCCGCTGAGCTGAGCCAGTGCGCGTGGACGGACCTCGACATGCTCCGCCCCAACAACTGGGTCCAGATCGTCGGGGTCGCTGGAGCTTATATTGACGCTCCTGACAGCGAAGACCTTGAGATCGGGCACGCCTCTCTCGACCGTGTGCGCCTGATCGGCGGCCGGCTTCCGCGATTGCAACTGACGGACGCGCGTCTAGACGGCTGCGACTGGTCTGGTGTTGATCTGAACGATGCGCGGTGGCGGAGAGTACGTGGGAAGGACAGCCGCCTTGCCGGATGTGATGCCGGAGGAGCGACGTGGCGTGACGTCGAACTGGCGGGTTGTCATGTTGTGGGGTTGTCGCTGCGATTCTCCGTGCTGCTTAAGGTCAGCTTCGTCGAATGTGATTTGGGGAAGCTGGATCTCACCGAAGCGCGAATGCACACCGTCTCGTTCGTGCGATGCACCATGTCGGGTCTACGGATCTCGAATGCGCAGCTCAGCGATGTGTCATTCCGCGAATGCGAGATGGACGGGACTGTGGGCGTGACGAGCCTCGGAGGCGCGGTCGTCGATGCGGCAACACTGATGACGCTTGGCGCGCCAATGGCCCGCGAATTCGGCATCTCGCTTGTGCCGTGACACGCCTTTGTACTGGCGCCGTGACCGTCAGCTTGCTCCGGTCTGGTGCGTGATGAGGCAAGGGCTCCTCACCTGGCGCACCCTAGTTGATCTAGGCGCGGCGGAGCCGCGTTTTTGAGTCAAGTTCTGGTGGTGAGGTTCAGGCTGCGGCTCCTTGTTCTTGGATGAGGTTGTCGGCGGCTTGGTAGGCGTTGGCGGCTCCCTGTGCGCAGTTGAGCTGTTGCGGTTGGGTCGCTCAGGTGTGCCAGGCCGGTGGGCAGTACCCGTTCTTGGACGCGGGTGATCAGCATCGCTGTGTGCAGGCCGGTGTCGGTGACGCGGTAGCGGTGGCTGTGTGGGATGCGTTCGATCAGTCCGTGCACGCGTAGCCGGCGTAGGTCGTAGGTCATCTGGCCGGCTGAGACCTCGGGTGTGGAGAGTCCGCGTAGCTGTGCGACCAGCGGCCGCATGTCGGTGTTACGGAATCCGTCGGGCTGGAGGCGGAACAGCTGCAGCGCGGCGAGCAGGGCATGGCTGCGTTGCTGTCCCAGCCGTAGCCCGGGCACTCGGGTGCCGGTCTCTGCGTGTGACCACAGTGGAGCCAAATCACTTGACGAAACGCAGGTCTCGGTGGTGATCGTGTCAGTGATGGTGTGCAGAGCGTTTGTTCCGGTGATCGGCTCGTGGTCGAGTCGTTGGACGCGCAGTAGGCGTCGGGTTGGCGCAGAAGCCGATCCGGAATTTGTCAAGGTGGTTGAGGCCAGCGGGAGTTATGCGGCTGCTGGGATGGTCTCCTCTTTTTGATCTTCGGGTTGCTGGATCGGTGGGTTGATCCAGGCGGCTGCGGGAAGGTCGAGGATCTTCGGGTTGGTGTTGCTGGTGAACCGGTTCGGGGTCGCTGCTCGGGCGGCGTCGAGGGTGTCGCGGCGTCGCCGGTCGGTCTCTGCGGCCAGGCCGTAGTGGACGTCAGCGGGGGTGTGCAGCCCGATGCCGATGTGGTGGTGCTCGTGGTTGTAGTGCGCCACGAACTCGGCGAGGAAGGCGCGGGCGTGCTGCAGCGAACCGAAACGGTCAGGGAACACAGGCGCGTATTTCAGGGTCTTGAACCAGGCCTCGGAGAACGGATTGTCATTCGAGACCCGTGGCCTGGAGTGCGATCGGGTCACGTTGAGGTCGGCGAGCAGCGCGGCCACGGTCTTGGACGTCATCGAGGTGCCGCGATCGGCATGCAGCACCTGTGGGGTGCCGTGGATGGTGAACACCGAGCGCATCATGTCTTCGGCCAGGATGGCGGTCTCGGTGACGTGCACGCAGGCGCCGACGATGTAGCGGGAGTAGATGTCGATCATTACGTAGGCGTCGAAGTAGTCGCCCTTGGCCGGGCCGCGCAGCTTGGTGATGTCCCACGTGAACACTTGCCCGGGGCCGGTCGCGATCAGCTCGGGACGCACCCGCGCCGGATGCCGGGCCAGCCGACGCCGGTCCTTGACCTGGGCGTGCTCGGCCAAGATCCGATACATGCTCGACACCGAGCACAGATACCGGCCGCGGTCGAGCAGCACCGCATAGATCTGCAGCGGCGTGCAGTCCACGAACTCGGCGCTGTTGAGCACCGCCAACACCTGCGCTCGCTCGCCGGCGGTGAGCCGGTTCGCCGGTCGGGATCGCGGCGACGGCCTTGACGTCGAGCTCGGAGCCCGGCCGGCGGTGGCGCGGGAGACACCGGTCAGGCCGGCTGCCTCGCGGGTGGTGACGCCGGCGTCGGTCAGTGCCCGGTAGGCGTTCATCAACGCTGCTTGGGCTGCGGCTCGTCCTGCGCGCTCTCGGAGATCTCCTCCAAGAGCGCGTGTGCTT
>JBPCOE010000026.1:0-102643 GCA_051000605.1 Jatrophihabitans sp. | reverse complement strand
CCCGTTGACTCACGTCAAGATGCGCGCGTAGCTGGGGTCGTTGACTCATCAGCGGATGCGCGCGTGCGGGCAGCTCGTGTGGAGGGTTTCGCCGGTGCTGTTGCCTTGCTGGTGGTGATCTTGAGTAGCTGGTCGGTTAGGGCCTGGATCTCGCGTTGGACGGCGGCGGGGTTCAGCGCAGCGTAGGTGTCGGTGAGGATGTTCTTGTCCTCGTCAGTGACGCCGGCGTGCCGCTCGGCGCGGTGGTGCGGGGTGGTGGCCGGGTCGTACTTCTTGGTGATCTTCGCGCCGTCGCGGATCTTGGAGATCAGCTTCTGCTGGGGGTAGAAGTAGTTGGTCATCAGCGACTGCAGCACCCAGATCTTGTTCAACACGGCGAGTTCGGCTGGTGTGTCATAGCGGTGGTAGCCGACGACGGTGCGCACCACGGCCCAGTTCTTCTGCTCGACGTGGGCGCCGTCGTTGCCGTTGCCCGGCCGCGAGCGGGTAAAGGTGATCTGGCGTCGTGTGCACCAGTCCAGTAGGTGGTGGTTGATGAACTCCGATCCGTTGTCACTGTCCACGCCGATGATCGGGAACGGCATGATCATCGCGATCTCCTCGAGCGCGGCGATGACCCAGCGGCGAGCCTTGTTACGCACCGAACGGTTCTCCGTCCAGCCAGTGGCGATGTCGGTGACCGTCAACGTGTAGCAGTGATCCCCGACCGCGTTGCCACCCTCGTGCCCGACCAGATCGATCTCCACGAATCCCGGCACCGCGTCGTCCCAGTCGGCCCAAGTGCGGATCGGGATCTGCGACTTCAACAGGCTGCCGGGCTTGGTGTGGCTGCGCCCGCGTAGCTGCATCTTGGCCCGGTCGCCGCCCAGTCGTCGGTCCATCGTGGCCGGTGACATCGCGATCAACGCACAGGCGATCTCGTCGGTGATCATCAGCTCCCGGAAGCGACGCAGCCTGGGCACCAGTTCGTCCATGATCGGTGCCAGTCGCTTGCCGGTCGGGGCGCCGAGCACCGCCCAGCAGAACGCCAGCGCGGTCACGACCTCGTTGCCGTAACGCGGCTCCCGCGGCTTGCGAGGCCGGACCATCTTCGGCGTCAGCGCCGCCCTCAACGCCTTGCGGGCGTGGTTGCGGTGCCAGCCCGTGGTGGCGCACAGCTCGTCCAAAATCACGCCCTTAGCGACTTTGTCCGCACGCTTGTACCGCGTCGCGATCGCCTGGGTCACCGCCTTGCGCTGGCCCATCGTCAATCCCATCAATCGGGCCTATCGGCCCGATCGGAACCGGCTCGGCAGGCACGCCCTACGCGCGCATTCCTACGTGAGTCAACGACTACCCCCACGCGCGCATTCTTGATGAGTCAACGCGTAGTCCAGAGAATCAACCGGTCAACATTGTGAAACGCGGGCGGCAGCACTCCTAGTTGTCCGCCTAGAGCCCCCGGAATCGCGGCAATGTCACGCAGCGTCGAGTTCTCGCACCTGATGCAACTCAACCTAGTTGTCCGCCGATAATGGACATTATGTCAATCTATCTAGGCACTATTGCAACCGATGCACGACGACCACTCGCCTAGCAATGACGGTTCGCCGGACCGTAACGAACTGCCTGTAGCGCCCAGAGTTGCTGACCCGCAACTTGCAGATCGGTAGCCGTCTTGCCGGCGACGACCGGCACCGCGCGGTGCCGACGAGCCGATTCGACTTGGCCCAGAACAGGAACGTGTCGACCCGACCATTGGTGCTCGGACGGTCGGCATGCCAGCCATCGATCTCGGCCTGCGTAACCTCGCCACGCTCGATGCCCTGCTCGCCCAACCAGGCCAAGAAGTCAATCGTAGGTCGGAAACGCATTGTTCGTCACAGTCTGTCGACAAAGTAGAGATAATGACCTCGTCGTCAGGCTTACCTACGAGCGGCGTCCCAGGTCGTGAGGCTTTCCAGTCTCGGGGCCTGTCTGATCTGTCGACTCGCCGTCGACGCCACCGCGACGACGGCCAGCCACGCCCCCAGGACGGCGCCCACGGGCCGGGTGGACCAGCCGATCATGCGGGACACCCCGAGGACGCGGCCCTGGAGGCGGTCCGGGTCAGGGCGTAGCGGTAGGTGGCGTTGGCGGTCTGGAAGACGGGGCCTATCACGGCGGTGACCGCGTAGACCGCACCGAGCGCGACCACGGTCGGGGCCAGGCCGAGCGCCACCATTCCCGCGACCCACCACCACAGGGCGCCGAGAAGGATCACGTTCGCCGGGACGTGGCGCTGTACCGACGGTGCGGCGACGGCGCCGGCGATCGCGCCGACGCCGAACAGGCCGAGCAGAACCCCGATAGTGGCCGGCGACGCGCCGAGGTCGCGGGCGCGCACGATGACGACCAGGCCGAGGGCGCTGAAGGCCAGGTTGCCGGCCGAGGCGATCGCCACGAGGGTGCGCATCAAATGCTGGCGCCACAGCCAGCTCACTCCCTCGGAGATCTCGGCCCACAGGTTGCGACGTTCCGGTGCCCGTTCGTCCTCCAGCCGCGGCCGGATCGGCGCCGCCAGGGCGAAGCCCACGAGGTAGGAGACCGCGTCGGCGGCGAACGGCACGGCGTGCCCGAGCCCGAACAGGATGCCGCCCAGGGGCTGGCCGACCAGATCGGCACCCTGGTCGCGAGCCTGGTTCTGGGCGACGGCCGTCGGCAACTGAGCTGCCGGCACCACGTAGGGCAGCGCCGCGGTTTCGGCGAGCAGGAAGAAGACGTACAACGTCCCCTCGACGAACGCCACGACGACGAGGTGGCCGACCGTGATATGGCCGAGCGCGATCGCCACCGCCACGGAGGCCAGCGCCACCGACGTCCGACGCATACACCGGACAGGTGCTGACCCTGACCGGGCGGAGCTGTTGGCCGTACCCGATGTCGCCGCGCGGCTGGCGGCGGTCCTCGGACGTCCGGTGCCGACGATCGACGTGCCACTGGACGACTACCGCCAGACCCTGCTCGCCAGGGGATTCGAACCGGGCTTCGTCGACACGCCGTTGCCGGCTCGAGGCTGATCGCCGACGGCGGCTACGCCCTGCTCACCGACGACGTGGCGCAGGCGCTGGGCCACCAGCCCCGCACGTTCACCACGTGGGCCCGCGACCACCGAGAGGCCTTCGCGCCCCTGCATCCCCAGTAGATTGAATCTGCCGACACCTGTGTCCTGTCTCATCGAGTCTGACGCAAGTGGGTCCCGTTCCGCCCCAGTTGTCTCATCAAGTTGAGGCAGGCGGTCCCAATAGAGTCTCGCGAAATTGACGCAAGTTAGCGAGTGTCGGGCACACGGCCACCTCGGAGAAGCACAGTAGGGCGGCAGACGGCCCGAGCACGCACCCACGATGCGGCGATGGACCGCCGATATTCCCCTATATCGGCGCGCGAGGAGTAACTATTTACTCGACAGCCACGAGCGTCAGCGAGTCGTGGATGCTCCGGAAGTCCTTCTCGTTACGGGTGATCAGCGGAATGCGCAGAGCGACCGCCACCGCCGCGATGAGCAGGTCGAATCGGCGAAGCTGCGGGTCGCGACCAGTCGCGCGGACGCTTGCACACAGCGCGCCGTACACGCGCGCTGCGTTGCCGTCGAACGGAATTGGATCGAACGCATTACTGATCCAGTGATAGCGCTGCTCGCGCGCGGCATTGACGAGCGGATCTGACGTGTGCAGTCCGTAGGCGAGTTCAGCGAGCGTGATCGTGCTAACCGCGGCGGTCTCGGCGTGCGCTTCTACCGACTTCGCCGGGTAGTCGATGACGACGGACGTGTCGAGCAGCGCCTGCTCGAAGACCGCGGTCACAGAGCATTCCAGCGGTCGACGTCGCGATCGTTCACCAGCCGGTCGAGGTCGTGCAGTTCGTGATAGAACTCCCTGACGTCCCAGCCCGGGAGCGCGGCCGCACCAGGCGCAATCGCCTCAACTGGGACGAACCGTGGCCGCAAACGGCTTCCTCAGGGCCGTCGCACGTCGACCAAGTCATCGATGATCCGGAAGTCAGCCAGATTGAGCGTCAGCAATGGCACGCCCTCCACCGTTGCAGTCGCAGCGATCGCCAGGTCGAGCTGTCGGCGACGGGGTCTGCCGCCACGTTGCGCGACCGCTGCCGCGAGCCGCCCCCAGATTCGAGCGACCTCGACTGACACCGGCAGCGGATCAAATGTTGCTTCGACCGCGGCTAGTCGACCGGTCCGACGAGCTCGCTCGTCGTCATCGGCGGCGAGCAGCGTCCCGAAATGCAGCTCCGTGATCGACACGACACTGATCGCGGCTTCGACATCGTTCGGTCCGACGTCCGCGATCAGCACTGAGGTGTCCAGGAGTGCCCTCATGGGCCGTAGGGATCGATCACGCCGGCATTCATGCGCTCGAGATCGTCGTCAAGCCCTCGAGGCGTCGGCCCGTGCCATACGAGAGCGAGCGCGGATCCACTGACCCAACGATGCCGCCTAACCGGGGTCAGCTCGGCGACCTCACGACCGGCGACTGTGACGGTTAGCGTCTCCCCCGCTTCCACGCGGCGCAGCACTTGGCTGACCTGATTGCGTAACTCTTTTTGCGGGATGGTGGCCATCGCTCGATGGTAGCAGTTCTGCTACCTTGCGCGCCCATCGCCGGCGCCAGCCGATTCGACGACGCGCTCGCTGCAATGATTCCCGAGTGTGCGATCGGGGAAAGCGGCCAGATCGACGGGTCCGAGGGGCAGCCGCTCAGGAGCGGACGAGGCGAGCGATCGCGTCGGCGGCTTCCCTGACCTTGATGTCGGCCTCCGGTCCCCCGGCGCGCGCGGCGTCGACGACGCAGCCGCTCATGTGTTCCTCGAGCAGGCCGAGGGCGACGGACTGCAGCGCCTTCGTGGCGGCGCTGACCTGGGTGAGGATGTCGATGCAGTACTTGTCCTCCTCGATCATCCGCTGCAGACCGCGGACCTGCCCCTCCACGCGGCGCAGCCGTTTGAGGTAGTCGTCCTTGTTCGCGGTGTAGCCGTTCACGCCTGTCTCCTTCGTCGCGGACCGTAGGAGCAACGGTACCCCCGTGTGGTACTTGCGCAATGCGACGTCAAGAGTTAGATTCGCCGCTATTACCCTACCGGGGTATGGCAGCGAAGGAGGCACGGCGATGGCTATCGAGACCAGAACGCAGCAACGACGGTGGTGGGCGTTGGCGGTGATCGCGCTGGCCCAGTTCATGGTCATCATGGACACCTCGATCATCGGGGTGGCGCTGCCCAAGATGCAGGCCGACCTGGGCTTCTCCCAGGCCAACCTGTCCTGGGTGTTCAACGCCTACGTCGTCGCCTTTGGCGGCCTGCTCTTGCTGGGTGGACGGCTGTCTGACCTGTTCGGCGCGCGGCGGGTGTTCAGCACCGGCTGGGTGGTGCTGCTGGCGGGCTCGGTGGTTGCTGCGCTAGCCGGCACCCCGTGGCTCGAACTCACCGGCCGAGCCGTCCAAGGCGTAGGCGCGGCCATGATCGCCCCGGCCGCTCTGGCGCTGCTGATCATGCTGTTCGGCAACGAGCCGAAGGAACTGACCAAGGCGCTGTCGCTCTACGGGGCGGCCGCACCGGCCGGTGGCACTGCCGGGGTGTTTCTCGGCGGGGTGATCACGCAGTGGTTGTCCTGGCCGTGGATCTTCTGGCTCTACGTGCCCATCGCGCTGGCCGCCGTCGCGGTCGTTCCGACCCTCATGCCGGCGCCCGCCGGTCACCGCGGACGCATTGATGTCACTGGCGCGATCGCGGTCACGGGCGGCCTCGCATTCGCCGTGTTCGGCATCGTCCGCGCGCCCCTACTGGGCTGGAGTTCGGTCGACACGATCGTCTCCCTCGTCGTCGCCGGGGTGCTGCTATCCGGCTTCGTGGCGATCGAGGCCAAGCGCCACGCCCCGCTGGTTCGCCTCGCAATCTTCCGCACCCCCAACCTGGGAGCAGCCAATCTGGCCCAACTGCTGTTAGGGGCGTCGTGGATCCCGATGTGGTTCTTCCTGAACCTCTACCTGCAGCAGGTCCTGGGTTACGGTGCCTTCGCCGGAGGCGCGGCGTTGTTGCCGATGACCGCCGCGATCATGGTATTGATGGTCGGCATCGCCCCCCGGGTGATGGCCCGCTTCGGATTTGAACCCCCCACAGCGGCCGGGCTGTTCATGCTGGCCGCGGGCCTGGTCTGGCTATCGTTCGCCCGCCCGGACGGGAACTTCGCCGTCGACGTGCTCGGACCCTCACTGCTGGCCGCGGCCGGCATGGCGTTGGCGTTCATCCCCTCGCTGGGTACCGCGATCTCCTCGGCGCGCCCCGAGGAAGGCGGCCTGGCCTCAGGGATCGTGAACACCTCCTACCAGGTCGGCTCCGCGCTCGGACTGGCCGCGATGACCGCATTGGCCGCCGCGCACGGCTCCAGCCAGCTCGGACACCGCGGCGCGCTGACCAACGGGTTCTCCGCCGCCTTCATCGGCGCCGCGATCATCGCCGCCGCCGGCGGACTGCTCGCCCTGCTCACCTTGCGCCGGCCGCCCCAGGCTGGCGAGGCAACGGCACCCGGCCTGGCAGCGGAGTCGAGCGGTGAGCCGGCGGCGATCCGTTGAACGAGGCAGGCTGCCGCGTGGGCGGGCTCGTCTCTGGCCACTCATCGTCGACGCCGTCACACTATCCTTGCTGTACCCTTGGGGGGTATAGTACTGAAGCAATGGACGCCCGCTGGGCCAGAGCAGAAGGAGACATCGCGATGGCGGACAAGCTCTACACCGTGACCGGGATGACGTGCGAGCACTGCGTGAACTCGGTGATCACCGAAATCGGCGCCGTCACCGGTGTTCAGTCGGTGACGGTCGACTTGGACACGGGCCGGGTCACGGTCGGCGGCGACGGGTTCAGCGACGAGCAGATCCGCGCCGCGGTGGACGAGGCCGGCTACGCCCTCGCGGACGACTGAGCGCAGACGACTGAGCCCGGCACGCCAGCACATCGCGGTGCCGACCCCGCACCGTTCCCGCGAAACTTGTCTGAAGGAGCCAGCATGACCGCCGACATCACCAGCGACACCAGCGCCGCCCACACGACAACTGGGTCGAGGACGCTGACGGAGCTGAGCGTGGGCGGCATGACCTGTTCGTCGTGTGCGGCGCGGATCGAAAGGAAGCTGAACCGGCTCGACGGGGTGTCTGCGACGGTGAACTACGCCACCGAGAAAGCCACGGTCCGCTACGACCCGGCCGCGGTCGAGCCGGCCGATCTGGTCGCGACGGTGGAAGCCACCGGTTACACCGCCCGCCTCCCCCAACCCGCTGTCCCATCCGCTGCCGGTGATCCGGGCGCCCCGGATGGTCTCGACGAGGATGCGGCCGCGTTGAGCGGGCTGCGGCAGCGGCTGCTGGTCTCGGCCGTGCTGGCGCTGCCGGTGCTGCTGCTGGCGATGATCCCCGCGCTGCAGTTCGACAACTGGCAGTGGCTGTCCCTGACCCTGGCCAGCCCGGTCGTGGTCTGGGGTGGCTGGCCCTTCCACGCCGCCGCCGTGACCAACCTGCGTCACCGCGCCGCAACCATGGACACCCTGGTGTCGATGGGCACCCTGGCCGCCTACGGGTGGTCGCTATTCGCGCTGTTCTTCGGCGATGCCGGCATGGCCGGGATGCGGATGCACTTCGATCTCGGCGCCAGCAGCGGCAACGGCACTGGCGACATCTATCTCGAGGTCGCCTCGGCGGTGGTGGTGTTCCTGCTCACCGGCCGCTACCTCGAGGCCCGCGCGAAGCGCAGCTCCGGCGCGGCTATGCGCGCCCTGCTCGACCTGGGCGCCAGGGACGTGACGGTGGTGCGCGACGGGGCCGAGATCCGCATCCCGGTCGAACAGCTGGCCGTCGACGACGTGTTCGTAGTGCGGCCCGGGGAGAAGGTCGCCACCGACGGCGTCGTGCTCGACGGCTCGTCGGCGGTCGACGAGTCCCTGCTGACCGGCGAATCGATCCCGGTCGAGGTGGCCACCGGCGACGCGGTGACCGGCGCAACCGTCAACGCCGGCGGAAGGCTGACAGTGCGCGCCACCCGCGTCGGCAGCGACACCCGGCTGGCTCAGATCGCCCGCCTGGTTGTCGACGCGCAGTCCGGCAAAGCACCGGTACAGCGCCTCGCGGACCGGATCAGCATGGTGTTCGTCCCCGTCGTCCTCCTCCTTGCCGTGACCACCCTGATGGCCACGCTGGCCTCCGGACACGGCGCCGTCCGCGCCTTCACCGCCGCTGTCGCGGTGCTGATCATCGCCTGCCCCTGCGCGCTCGGACTCGCGACCCCGACGGCGCTGCTGGTCGGCACCGGCCGTGGCGCCCAACTCGGACTGCTGATCAAGGGTCCGCAGGTGCTGGAATCGACCCGGCGGGTGGACACGATCGTGCTGGACAAGACCGGCACCGTCACGAGCGGCCAGATGAGCCTGCACGACGTCCACCCTGCGGACGGGACCAGCGCCTGCACGCTGCTGCTGCTTGCCGGCGCGCTGGAAGCTGCGAGCGAACACCCGATCGCCGCCGCCATCACCACCGCCGCCACCGAACGTCACGGTGCCCTGCCGGCGGTGGATCACTTCGCCAACACCGCCGGGCTCGGCGTCACCGGCACGGTCACCGTCGACGGCCACACCCACCAGGTGATCGTCGGACGCGCGGCGCTGCTCGTCGAGCACGGCATGCGGGTGAACGACGAACTTGCGGCGGTCAAGGTCGAGGCCGAGAGCGCAGGCCGCACCGCGGTGCTGGCCGGATGGGACGGTGCCGTGCGCGGCGTGCTCGTGGTCGGTGACACCGTCAAACCCACCAGCGGCGCCGCTGTCGTGCAGTTGCGCGCGCTCGGGCTGCGTCCGGTGCTGCTGACCGGCGACAACCGAGCCGCCGCGCTCGCCATCGCCGCCACCGTCGGCATCGACTCTGCGGATGTGATCGCCGATGTGCTGCCCGAGGACAAGGTCACAGCGATCACCGACCTGCAGAAGCAGGGCCGGGTAGTGGCGATGGTCGGAGACGGGGTCAACGACGCCGGCGCGCTCGCCGCCGCCGACCTCGGCCTGGCCATGGGCACCGGCACCGATGTCGCGATCGAGGCCTCCGACCTGACCCTGGTCCGGGGCGACCTGACCGCCGCCGGCGACGCGATCCGGCTGTCGCGGCGCACCCTGAGCACCATCAAGGGCAACCTGTTCTGGGCCTTCGGCTACAACGTCGTACTCATCCCGGTCGCCGCCTTCGGGCTGCTGTCCCCTCTGATCGCCGGCGCCGCGATGGCGTTCTCCTCGGTGTTCGTGGTCACCAACTCGCTGCGGCTGCGCCGCTTTCAACCCGCACCAGCCGGCCGCGACCAACGCAGCGCCCCGAACTAACCGTTCCACCGTCGAGACAACGAGCAGAAGGGGACGCTGATGGGCACCGCGTGGCACGCTCTGCTGCACGGGCTCAGGGTGGCGGGGTCGATGACCTGGCAGGTCACCTGGTCGCTGATCCTCGGCTTCACCCTGTCCGCGATCATCGAAGCGCTGGTGCGCAAGTCGACGATCGTGCGGCTGCTACCCGATGACCGCCCGCGCAGCCTCGCGACCGCGGTAGGGCTGGGCGCGGCATCCTCGTCCTGCTCCTATGCTGCGGTCGCTCTGGCCCGTTCGCTGTTCCGCAAGGGGGCTGACTTCACCGCGGCGATGACCTTCCAGATCGCCTCGACGAATCTGGTAATCGAGCTCGGGTTGATCCTGGCGTTGTTGATCGGGTGGCGCTTCACCCTGGCCGAGTTCGTCGGGGGCCCCATCATGATCGTGCTGCTGGCGCTGCTGTTCCGCCGCTTCCTCACCAAGCGGCTGCGCGCCGCCGCCGCCGCGCAGGCCGAGAAGGGCGTGGCCGGGTCGATGGAGGGGCACGCCGCGATGGACATGAGCATCAGCAGCACCGATAGCATCTGGTCCCGGCTCGCCTCCCCAGCCGGCTTCACGTCGGTCAGCCATAACTTCGTCATGGAGTGGGCAGCGATCATCCGCGACCTCGTCATCGGCCTGCTCATCGCCGGCGCCGCCGCCGCGTGGATCCCGGACAGTTTCTGGCAGCATCTGTTCTTCGCCGACCATCCGCTGCTGGCCAAGATCTGGGGGCCGTTGATCGGCCCGCTGGTCGCCGTCGTGACCTTCGTGTGCTCGATCGGCAACGTGCCGCTCGCTGCGGTGCTGTGGAACGGCGGGATCAGCTTCGGCGGCGTCGTCGCGTTCATCTTCGCCGACCTGATCATCATCCCCATCCTGCTCATCTATCGGAAGTACTACGGCGCCAAGATGGCCTGGTTCCTGTTCGCCACCTTCTACGTCACCATGGCCGCCGCCGGCTACCTCATCGAGTTCGTGTTCAGCCCCCTCGGGCTCGCTCCCTCCGGTCCACGCCACGCCAACGTCGGCCAGGACGGCATCACCTTGAACTACACCAGCGTGCTCAACATCGTCTTCCTGCTCCTGGCCGCCGCTCTGGTCATGCGCTTCCTGGCCACCGGCGGGCGCCAAATGCTGTCCATGATGGGCGGCGCACCCAGCGGCACGATTCATGGCGACCACGGGCACGAGGCCAGCGCGCACGAGGCCAGCGCGCACGAGGCCGGGGGGCACGCCGGCTCACCGTCTGCGCGCAATGGACCGTGATGACCCGTCCGCGCCCCACCCGCCCGCGCCCAGCCCGGCGATCGCTGCCGCTTCAGCATCTGCGTCTCTCGGATCTGGTCCGGGCGCTACGGATCGCTGCCCGCGAGCGACCCGCCGCCCGGTTGCCCGTGCACGCTCCGCGCAATCCGATCGATCAGAACCCTTCCGTCCGAGACGAAAGAGACTTCCAGATGCGTACCCGAATCATCCTGACCGCCCTCGCCGCAACCGCAGCCGCGACGCTCGCCGCGTGCGCCAGCTCGACCCCCAAGCACTCCGGCGTCAGCTCGCCCGGCGGCTCGATGCGCGGCATGCCGATGCAGTCCGGCAACCACGACGGAATGGGCGGCATGCACATGCCCTCTGGCGACGGGCTCACCGCCACCGCCAATGGCTACACCCTGGACGTCGCCCGCACAACGAGCGGCAGAAAGGCCACCCCGGTCACGTTTACCATCGACAAGGACGGAAAGACCGTCACCCAGTTCGATCCCGAGCAGACCAAGCTGATGCACTTCTACCTGATCCGCTCCGACCTCACCGGATTCCAGCACCTGCACCCCTCCATGGCCGCCGACGGCACCTGGACGATCACGCCCGCCGCGCTGCAACCCGGTGCCCACCGGCTCTACGTGCAGTTCCTGCCGCATGCCGACGCGGGCGACGGCGCTCTCGTCCTCTCACAGCAGATCGACGCCTCGGGCGCCGGCGCAGCCCGGTCCGCAGCCGTACCGGCGCCGTCGAATGCTACGACGACCGACGGGTACACCGTCACCGTCACCGGCACGCCCAAGGCCGGCAGCGAGGTGCCGCTGAAGCTGACCGTCACCCGCGCGGGAACGCCGGTGACCGACCTGCAGCCTTATCTGGACACCTACGCCCACGTCACCGCGATCCATGAAGACGATCTGGCCTTCGCTCACCTGCACCCCACGGGCGCCGTGCACGGGAACGACGGTGGCCCCACCCTCACCGTGAACGCCGATCTGCCTCATTCGGGGACCTACCGCATGTTCGTCCAGTTCCAAACGGCAGGACTGGTGCACACGGCGGGGTTGACCATCGCCGCGCACTAATTCATCGGGTGCCAGCGTCGCGCAGAGCGATCACGATGCCTATCCGGTCTCGGTGCGATGCCCGGGTGCGCCAAGACGGAGGTGTTCGGCGTGATAGACCGCTTCGTCGAGCAGGCTGGCGACGTGGTCGTCGTAGAGCGAATAGGTGATGTTGCGCCCGGTGCGATATTTCACAACCAGCCCCATGGTCCGCAAGAGGCGCAACTGATGGGAGATCGCGGACTGCTCCATACCAACGGCGTCGATCAGTTCTGTCACCGTGCAAGGCGCTTCACGCAGCCGGGACAGAATCAACAGCCGGCTCGGGGCGGTAAGGGCCTGTAGCGTCTCCGCGACCGTGGCGGCACTGGCCGCGTCGAGCCGCGCGGCAGGCGTGTCTCTGCCCTGCACGCCGTGACCCATTCCTCAAAGATACCCCGCGACATACATGAACACGTATTCATAACGTCCGGTAGCGTGAGGGAGCTCGCTGTCCGATCCGGTCCGAGCAACTTCCTGGAGGACACCGCATGTCGTCGACCCTGTCGAGCCGGCCAAGGACCGATGCCAGCTCGCCGCCCACGGCCCCCTCCGGACCATGGCGGCTGGGCGGCGTCTTCACCTTGCCGGAGATGCGCTGGGCCGCTGTGGCGCTGGCGTTGTTCATCATTGGCGGCGGCCTGCAGTTGGCCGGCACACCCGACTGGTCGTGGTGGACGCTCTACCTGGCGTGCTACGCCAGTGGCGGGTGGGAGCCCGCCCTGGCCGGCTGGCAAGCGGCCCGTGCCAAGACCCTCGACGTCGACCTGCTGATGATCGTCGCGGCGATCGTCGCTGCCGCGATCGGACAGATTTTTGACGGCGCGCTGTTGATCGTCATCTTCGCGACCTCGGGTGCGCTGGAGGCGCTGGCCACCAAGCGAACCGCGGAATCCGTGCGGGCGCTGCTGGACCTGGCCCCGGAACGCGCAACCCGAGTAACGTCCGGCGGCGAGGAGCTGATCGACACCGCAGACCTGGTCGTCGGTGACATCGTCCTGGTGCGGCCCGGTGAGTTGGTCGGCGCCGACGCCGTCGTGGTTGGCGGGGCGAGCGAGGTCGACCAGGCCTCGATCACCGGCGAACCGCTGCCTGTGCTCAAAGAATATGGCGACGAGGTGTTCGCCGGCACCTTGAACGGCACCGGCGCCCTACGGCTGCAAGTGCACCGCCCGGCCTCGGATTCAGTCGTCGCCCGGATCGTGGCCCTCGTGGCGGAGGCATCGGCCACCAAGGCCAAGACGCAGTTGTTCATCGAGAAGATCGAGCAGCGTTACTCCGTCGGGGTCGTGGTCACCACGCTGGCGCTGTTCTTCGTCCCGCTCGCGCTCGGCTCCGCGCTACAGACGTCGCTGTTGCGGGCGATGACCTTCATGATCGTCGCTTCGCCTTGCGCCGTGGTGCTGGCGACCATGCCACCGCTGCTGTCCGCGATCGCCAATGCCGGCCGGCACGGCGTGCTGGTCAAGTCGGCGGTGGTCATGGAGCAACTCGGCCTGACCGACACCGTCGCCTTCGACAAGACCGGCACCCTCACCGAGGGAACTCCCCGAGTGGCCGAAATCAGGACCGTGCCCGACTCCGAACTCGACGAGGACGGGCTGCTGGCGCTGGCCGCCGCCGCGGAACGGCCCAGCGAACATCCCCTCGCGGCGGCGATCGTGCGCGCCGCACATGAGCACGGCCTCGACGTCCTGCCGGCGGAGGACTTCGATTCCACCCCCGGCCGCGGCGTCATCGCTCGGATCGGCGCCGTGACCGTTCAGGTCGGCGCTCCCGCGCTGCTCGACGGCCTACCCCCTGCGGTCACCGGCTCACCAAGATACGGCCAGGTCGCTGCGATCATCGCCGCTACCGAAGCCGCAGGCCGCACCGCGACGGTGGTGCTCACCGATGGTTACCCGGCCGGTGTACTCGCGTTGGCCGATCAGGTCCGCCCGGACGCGCGGAACGCCACCGCTGCGCTTACCCGGCTCACCGGGCACACCCCCGTGCTGCTCACCGGTGACAACCTGGGCGCCGCCACACGACTCGCACAGGAAGTGGGCGTCACCGACGTGTACGCCGGGCTGCTGCCGGCGGACAAGGTCACCAGAGTGCATACCCTGCAACAGTCCGGGCGCACGGTGCTTCTCGTCGGCGACGGCGTCAACGACGCTCCTGCCTTGGCCGCGGCC
This sequence comes from Jatrophihabitans sp., assembly GCA_051000605.1. GTDB lineage: Bacteria > Actinomycetota > Actinomycetes > Mycobacteriales > Jatrophihabitantaceae > Jatrophihabitans. The sequence continues at coordinate 88,703 of JBPCOE010000026.1, read as the reverse complement.
GACCTGGGGCTGGCCATGGGCCGGCACGGCTCCGACCTGGCCCTGGAAACCTCCGACGCCGTGCTCGTGCGTGACGAACTCTCGACATTGCCCAGGGTCATCGACCTGTCGCGCCGCGCCCGCGGAGTGGTCACCGCCAACCTGATCATCGCCGCCACCGTCATCACCGCACTGGTGATCTGGGACCTGGTCGGCTATCTGCCCCTGCCTCTGGGCGTGGCCGGGCACGAAGGGTCCACCGTCATCGTCGGACTCAACGGCCTGCGGTTGCTCCGCGAGGCGGCGTGGCGCCGCACCGATAACACCTGAGTCGACTCGGCGACGCTACTGACTCGCCCACGAGCTCAAAGCCGTCGCCGACGAGCTGCTCAACGAGGCTGGGAAGGGCGCCGGTCAGTGAGCGTCCGGCTGGGGACCACTCCTGGTGTTCGGTGTTGGCAGCAAGGGCGGCCGGCGACGCACGTTACTGCTCGCGCGAGCACCACCAAGTGGTCCGGCCGCCCACCGTTGCACGGTGCATCGGTGCTCCGCAGCGCGGGCATTGCGCGCCCCGGGTACGGAACTCGATCATCTCGCCGGTATGCACCCCACCCATACGGATGGCGCTCCTGATCGCCCTGCGAAACGCGCGGCGCAGAGCGGTGAGCTCGGGTTCGGTCAGGCCGCCCGCGGGACGCCGCGGATCGATCTCTGCCTGCCACAGAGCCTCGTCGGCGAGCAGATTTCCCACCCCCGCGAGCACCCCCCGGTCGAGCAGCCGCGCTTTGACCGGCGCCGTCCCACGCCCGACGGCGTCGCGGAACTGCGCGGCCGTGATCTCGCCCGCATCGGGACCCAACGCGTCGACGTCCGGGTTCAGCCGGACCCGTCCGAGCCTGCGCTTGTCGAACAGCCGCAATGTCCCACAATCGGCGAAGGTGATCGTGAACCGGTCCCACGTGGATTTCTGGGCCGTCGCCCGGCGACTGCCCAGCGGGGCGACATAGTCGCCGCCCTCGTCGCTCGCACCGTCCGGCGAACTGACGAGCACGCCCCTGATCTCACCTGGACGATGCGGGCGGCACTCGTAGGTGTCCGTGTCGTCGACGTCTGCGATCGTGCGATTCAGCGCGGACCGCTCGATCACCGCACGGGCCGACTCGACCTCGGGGAGTTCCGGCACGACGCGAGTCTGCCCGATGTCAGAGCAGTGCTCACGGTGACCACTGTCCTGTGTCGTTGCGTCGAGCCGCAGTCGATGCGACGGTTCGACCATGTTCACCACCGGCGATCGCGACAAGGTGCGCGCCACCCTGCTCCGCTGGGCGCGCGAGGACCCGAACATCGTGGGTGCGGCGATCACTGGTTCGGCGGCGCGCGGCGTCGAGGACGACTGGTCCGACGTCGACCTGTTGTTCGGCGTCGGCGGCGGATCGGCGACGACAGCCATTCGGGACCGGTGGAGTGCCGCCGTGTACGCCGAGCTCGGCGCGGTCCACCACTTCGACATCGTGTCGGGTCCGGCCGTCTACCGCGCTTTCCTGCTGCCCGACTTGCTCGAGATCGACCTGGGCTTCGCGGCCGCCGGCGAATTCGGTCCCCGCGGATCGGGCGAGTTCCGGGTGGTCTTCGGTGATCCGGTGCCACGCGTGTCCGCACCGGCGGACGTCGGCCGCCATATCGGATTCTGCTGGCACCACGTACGTCACGCGCGAGCCTGCATCGACCGCGATCAGTGGTGGCAGGCCGAGCACTGGATCGCCGCGCTCCGCACCGAGACCATTGCGCTCGCGTGCCTTCGGTTGGGTCTTGCCTCCGAATACGCGAAGGGCGCCGACGCGCTGCCGGTCGACCTTCGGTCCTCGCTGCTGTCGACGCTCGTCCGCGAGCTGACACGCGCGGAACTCGATCGCGCGCTGGGGGCGGCGGCTGACGCGCTGATCGTCGAACTGCACCGCACCGACCCCGACGCCGCAGATCGTCTGCACCCTGCGTTGAGCCAGCTCGCCGGCATCGCGTCGTCCTGAGCTTGAATGGGGTCATGATCGACGTTCGCGAGTTCGTCGCCGCCGATGCCGAGCTGCTGCTCGACGAGTGGGGACGCATCGCCATGATCCCGGCACCGGAAGGCGCCGAGCATCGCCGCGCCTCGCTGATCGCCGAGCTGGCCGACGGGGTCGCCGACCGGGTCCAGCTCGACCGCGCGGGAAACGTCGTCGCGACGGTCGACGGGGAGGATGACGACGGCGAGACGATGACCTTCCTCGCGACGATGGACGACCTGGGCACGGTAGCCGCACACCGTGCCGGGTCGGACGTGCTGTTCCGCGACGGCGACCGGCTGGTCGGCGCGGCGACCGAGACCACCTCGTCGGACGCCTCGGCGCTGGCCATCCTGCGTTTCGTCCGTCAAGCGCCCCGGCCGTGGCGCCGACTCACCGTCGCCTTCGTGCTCGGCGAGGAGACGGGCCTGACCGGCGTCCGCTCACTGCTCGAGGACCGTGGCGCCGAACTCGGATCCGTCGTCGATCTCATGGGCGGGATCGGGACCGTGAGCTGGAACGCAATCGGCTTCGCCGGACTCGAGGTCGAGTTCGTCGCGCAACCACGACACACGCTGTACGGCGGGGTCTCCGAGGTACCGGACGCGATCGGTCGGCTGATCCTCGCCCTGAACTCGCAGCCTTTCCCGCGGCACGAGGCGCCGCGAGGCGACCCGGACGCCGTCGTGGACTGGCCCGACCCGCTCATCACCCGGCGGGTGAACCGCATCCACGCCGGCACCGTCTTCAACCACTCTCCGTCGTCCGGCGTGGTCGGCATCGACGTCCGATGCACCGACCCGGATCTGCTCGCCGAGGTCGAGGCAGCCACCCGGCAGGCGGCGGCCGACGCCGCAGCGGCCGCGTCGGTCCACGTCCGGATCACCGACGGCGAGCGGCAACCCGCAGTCGCTTTGACCGGCGGCCGCAATCATCGTCTCGTCCGGGCCCTCGCGCAGGCCATCCGCGAGGTGGGCCGGGAACCGGCGCTGCGCCCGTGGAGCTCGTCGAACATCAACGCCGTCTACGCGGCCGGGCTCGACGGCATCGTCCACGACGGACTTCATCGCGGTGGTGGCCGCGGGACGGCGGACGAGTGGACGGACATCCCTCGAGTGCTCGACGGCGTCGCCGCCGACTGCCGCATGCTGCAACTGCTCACCGAACCGCGGCCGGGCACGCGATGACCCTGCTCGAGCCTGCGACCGATTCGGTTCGCCGGGGTAGGCAGGCGCACGTCGCGGTCGTGGCGGCGTTTTTCGTCAACGGGCTGCTGTTCGCCTCCTGGGCCGCGCACATCCCCAAGGTGAAGGCGCACCTGCACATCGGTGACGGCACTCTCGGCCTCGCCCTGCTGGGTACGCCGGTCGGGTCGGTGAGTGCGATGCTGCTGTGCGGCTACCTGCTGCCCCGCGTCGGCAGCAGGATCGTCGTAGAGGTCAGCCTGGTGGGGTACTGCCTGAGCGGCCCGCTCGTCGGCCTGGCCGGTTCGGTGCCGGCGCTGTTCGCTGCCTTGCTGGTCTGGGGCGCCTTCCAGGGCACCCTCGACGTCTCGATGAACACGCAGGCCATTGCCGTCGAGCATCAGCGGGGCCGTCCGTTGATGAACGGATTTCACGCCTGGTGGAGCATCGGCGCTTTCGGTGGGGCCGGGATCGGCGCTGCCGCGGTCGCGCTCCGGATGGATCTGTCGGCACAGTTGCTCGTGCTCGGCGTGCCCGCCCTCGCCGTCGCCGGTCTGCTTGCGTTTCGGATGTTGCCCGACACCGACTCTCATCCGCGGCCCGGACGATCGCCGGGCGTCCGCGGAGGCCGCCGGTTCTCCTCCGCCATGCTGCTGCTCGGCGCCATCGCCCTCGCTTCGATGTTGTGCGAGGGCGCTGCCGCCGACTGGTCGTCGGTGTACGTGCGGGATTCACTCGCCGGCGGGACGTCGGCGGCCGGGCTCGGATACACGGCCTTCACCCTCGCCATGGTCGTCGTGCGGATCTTCGGCAACCGGCTGCTCGCACGCTTCCCGCTTCACCGGCTGCTGCCGGGGCTCGCGGGGGCGGCGACGGTCGCGTTCGGCCTCGCGCTCGTGATCGGCACGGTACCGCTCACGATCGTCGCGTTCTTCCTGCTCGGTCTCGGTCTCGGGTCCGTCGTGCCGTCCGCGTTCAGCGCCGCGGGCCGGCTGCCCGGTCTGCATGCCGGCGTAGCCGTGGCCGCCGTGTCCTCGCTCGGCTGGGTCGGCTTCGTCCTGGGACCGCCGTTGATCGGCCAGCTCGCAGGCGCAACCTCGCTGCCGTTCGCGCTCGGCGTGCTGCCGGTGCTGACGGCGTTCATCACCGTTGCGTGCGCGCGGGTGTCGGTCCTGCGGGGACCGGCGGGTACGGCGTAGCCCCGTCCCGGCGGGGATGGTCCAATGAGTTCCATGACCTTCATCGAGGTGGGCGGACGCCCGGTGTGGCACGAGGTGGCGGGCAGCGGCGAACCCGTGGTCCTGCTGCACGGTGGATTGTCGGGCGCGTCGTCCTTCGACCAGCACACGCCGGCCTTCGTCGACGCGGGCTATCGCGTCTGGATCCCCGAGCGCCGCGGCCACGGACGCACCCCGGACGTCGACGAACCGCTCACCTACGCCGCGATGGCAAGCGACACCATCGTCTACCTCGACCAGGTCGTCGGCGATCCGGCGCCGCTCATCGGGTGGAGCGACGGCGCCGTGGTGGCGTTGCTGGTCGCGATGCGCCGCCCGGACCTCGTCACACGGATGGTTCTCATCGGGCAGTACTACAACTCCGCCGGACGCACGGAGGACCCGTTGGCCGACCTGGTGATCGACAACCCCGACACACACGAGTACCTGCGGCACGAGTACGTGGCGCAGTCGCCCGGCGGCGACTTCGACACCTTCTTCGGCAAGACGCAGGCGATGTGGGGCGCCGAGCCGGAGATCGCGCTGGCGGCGATCGCCGGCGTCCGCACCCGGACGCTCGTGCTCCAGGGGGATCGGGACGACGTGCTGCTCACACACTCCGCGGCGGTGGTCGATGCGCTGCCCGACGCGCGCCTGGCCGTGCTCCCCGGCACCCATATGCTGCCGCTCGAGAGCCCCGACCTCGTGATCCGGCTGATCCTGTCGTTCCTGACCGGCCGCCCCGCGCAGCGGGCAGACTTGCACCCATGACCACGCACTCGGACGCCGACACCAAGGACGTGACGTCGGACGGTTCCTTCGCCCGCGACCAGAACTACATCACGACCCGCATCACGGTGGACGGCGCGGATGGCTACCCGGTCGAGCCCGATCGATACCGGCTGATCGTCGCGCGAGCCTGCCCGTGGGCCAACCGGGCGATCATCGTGCGCCGCCTGCTCGGCCTGGAGAACGTCCTGTCGATGGGGATCTGCGGGCCGACCCATGACGAACGCAGCTGGACGTTCGACCTCGACCCACGTGGTGTCGACCCGGTTCTGGGCATCGAGCGGATTCAGGACGCGTACCTGAAACGTTTCCCCGACTACTCGCGCGGCATCACCGTGCCGGCGATCGTCGACGTCCCGACCGGCGAGGTCGTCACCAACGACTACCCCCAGCTCACGCTGGACCTCTCGACGCAGTGGACGGCCTACCACCGCGCCGGCGCCCCGAACCTGTACCCGGAACCCCTGCGCGAGGAGATCGACGAGGTGGCGCAGCTGGTCTTCACCGACGTCAACAACGGCGTCTACCAGTGCGGCTTCGCGCGTAGTCAGGGCGCGTACGAGGAGGCCTACGCAGCGTTGTTCTCCCGACTGGACTGGCTCTCGGAGCGCCTTCGCGATCAGCGCTACCTCGTCGGCGACACGATCACCGAAGCCGACGTCCGGCTGTTCACCACGCTGGCCCGCTTCGATCCGGTCTATCACGGCCACTTCAAGTGCAACCGGCAGAAACTTGCCGAGCTACCGGTGCTCTGGGCTTACGCGCGCGACCTGTTCCAGACGCCGGGGTTCGGCGACACGACCGATTTCGTCCAGATCAAGCAGCACTACTACGTGGTCCACACCAACATCAATCCGTCCGGCATCGTCCCGGCCGGCCCCGAGCTGTCCGGCTGGCTGACGCCGCACGGCCGCGAGGATCTCGGCGGCCGGCCGTTCGGCGACGGCACTCCGCCCGGGCCGGTGCCGGTCGGCGAGGTCGTGGCGCCCGGACACGGTGCCTGACCACAGCAGCGCTCGATACCACCGCGGGTGCCGATCAGCCGCGGGTGTAAGCGGCGAGTGGCGGTTCGGCCGGCACGTGCGGGTACAGCGCGACCTGAGTAGCGGCGACGGTGGCGAGCCTGGTGAAGTTGGCCAGCACCGAAACCGGGTTCAGCCCGGGGATGGTCGGTTCCGTGCAGACCGACCTCGCGACGCGGGCAGCGTCGGCCGGTCCGTCGTGGGAGAGGGCGTCGATCACAAGCGCGTAGGCCACCGGGTCGAAGGTGCCCATCGTGAGGTGGTCGGCCAGATGCACGGGGCAGATCGCCTGGACGAGCACGTTGGAGATCCGGCCCGGCCCCGTGTGCAGTGCGGAACTTGCCGCCGGCCCGAGGTTGGGCACGACGACCTCATCGGTGGCGGTGTACATCTGCGTGTAGGAGATGCCGGGGTAAGTTTCCTGGCCGGCGTTGAGCGCGGTCAGGAACGCCGAGCCGTTTCGCTGTTGCCAGATCGACGGCGCGCACCCCGGCAGGCAGATCGGCTGCGCATCGAGGGTGCCGTGATTCGAGGGGTCGATCCCGACGAGGTCGTCGATCATCGCCCGGGTGTCGGGCCACCACTTCAGCGCCCAGCGCGGCACCATCCCGCCCTGGCTGAAGCCGACCACCGAGATACGTCGAGAGGACCACTCGTGCATCGTCCGGATCGCCGAGACGACGTACTCCCCCGCGACCTGGATGTCGCTCATGGCGTGGTTCGGCAGCGTGACCGCGCACCACGGCCGACCTGCCGCTGAGAAGACCGTCTCGTAGTTCCAGCTGAAGTTGACCTCGGCGGTCAGCGTCGTACCGGGAACGAGGAGGACGGGCGTCGGCCCCGCACCGCCCAGGTCTCCGGAACAGCTCAGCGCGGCGGCCAGCGTCTTAGCTGGCACGCCGAGCGGTGGCCCCGACCCGGCGCCGGCTGCGGCCTGGTCACCACCGATCAACAGCGCGAGACCGAGCGCCAGTATCGAGACGACGGCGGCGAGACGGCGCACAGCACACTCCTCCCAACGGCAAACTAGCCTGCACCGTACCCGTGGGTACGGGCCGTTCAAACGCCGTCGCAGATGAGTGACGTACGCTGCTGGCGCAGTAATGCAGTCAGCCGTCGGTCCGTCCGGCCGGCGGGTCGACCACTTCGCTGCCCCGAGGGACAGATGCCTCCCACCGACGAGCGCCGCCCGCCGCTGCCGCGCGGCGATGGGCAGTACCGCCTCGAGCTGCGACCTGCCGGTGCCGGCCTGCTGATCGCCCGTCTCGGCGGCGACCTCGACTACATGGTGACGCCGAGGGTTCGTCGGGGCCTGATCGAGCCCATCGACGACGCGCTCACCGTTCTCGTCGTCGATCTGACGCAGGTGACCCTGCTGTCCGCGGCGGCGATGGAGATGCTGCTGGAGCTCGACCAGCTCGCGGCGGCTCGCGGTTGCGAGGTCCGGATCGTGGCCGTCACGCGGACCGTGCTGCGACCGCTGTCGCTGCTCGGTCTGGACCGCAGTCTGCGCCTCCGATCATCGGTACCCCAGGCGATCCAGGGCTAGTAACCGGCTGCGCGCCCGCGAGGTCGTGATCGGATGGCCGGACTCCGGGCGATCCGCGGACCCATCTCGTCCGAGTACACCTCCACGCTGCACTGACGAGCAGGCCTCGCCGTCACCCGGTCGTCGGCGGCGAGGCGTTCGACGTGAGCGCCTCCTGCAGTGGTCCGCGACGACGAGCACCCGCACGCGGCAACAGCGGCCAGCACGGGCGGCCGGTCAGGTAGATCTTGCCGTCCAGGACCTCGGACCCAGCCAGCAGGCGATGGCACGGCCAGAGAACCGTGCGTGCCAGGGGTTGCAACGAGGGCTGCGTTCAGCCCGCACCGAGTGTCGATGCGCCCGGACACCACGCGTTGGTTACACGCCGACCGTGTGCTCGAGGGCTCCGAGGGCGTCGTCGAGGTGGGTCAGCAGCCGCTGCAGGTGCGGGACGGTGCGGCGGCATCCGGTGAGGCCGAACGCGATCTCGGTGTCGTAACTGGTGCAGGTGATGTTGAGCGCCTGGCCGTCCAGCGGGATGGACAGGGGGTACAGCCCGTCGAGCCGGGCACCGTTCCAGTACAGCGGCTTCCGAGGACCTGGCACGTTCGAGATGATGATGTTGAACGGCGGCCGGACCGACTCAGTGAGGCCGAACGCAGGCAGCAGCGCCAACGGCGCCACGCCGATCCCGCTCATCGCTAGGATCTGCAACTGGCTCATCGAGCGCATCGAGTCCTTGCCCTCGGCCATCGAGCGGTGCACGACGGCGAGCCGCTCCCCCGCGTCGTCGAGATCGGTACCGAGGTTGACCGTCACGGCACCAACCAGCACGCCGCCGCCCTCGCTGCTCTCTGCCTCGTTTCCGTGCAGCGAAACCGGCACCATCGCGATGAGCGGCTCGTCGGGCAGCGCATCGAGGTTCGTCATGTACTCACGTAGCGCGCCGGAACACATGGCAAGCACGACGTCGTTGACCGTCGTCCCGCTCGCCTTGCCCACCGCCCGGATCCGCTCCATCGGCCAGGACTGACCTGCAAACCGGCGCGCACCGGTGATCTTGACGTTGAACATCGACTTCGGTGCGGCGAAGGACACCGCACCCCCCTCGTCCTTCCGGGCCCGGTTGACCGTCCGCGCGAGCGCGGGGCCCAGCCCGGCGGCATCGCTCAGCAGCGAGACTGCCGCCGTTGCCGGAGCGTTGCGCTGCCGCTCGGGACGTTGGCGAGGCTCACGTGGCGCCCAGGGCGCGGGCATGTCGCGTTCCTCGCTGTCGCTGCTCAACATCCGCGCCAGCAGCTTCAGCGCGGACACGCCGTCGACGAGCGCGTGGTGGACCTTGAAGTACACGGCGTAACGGCCGTCCTCCAGCCCTTCGATCAGGTGCATCTCCCACAGCGGCCGGTTGCGGTCCAACAGGGTCGAGTGCAGCCGCGAGCACAGCGCGAGCAGATCCAGGACGCGGCCGGGTTGCGGCAGGGCGTTGCGGCGGACGTGGTGTTCGAGGTCGAACATCTTGTCGTTCTCCCAGCCCCACTGACCCAGCGAGGTGACCGAGCGCCGCGGTCGCTTCAGGAACAGCGGCGCCACTTCGTCCTGTGCGATGGCCTGCTCGAACCTGGCCCGGACGTCGAGCGCGTCGGAGCCCGGAGGGGGTTTGTAGAGCTGCAGGCTGCCCACATGCATCGGGTGCTCGCGCGACTCCGCGAGCAGGAACATCGAGCTGGTCGGTGACATCGGCAGCAGCATGTTCCCATCCTGCCTCGGAGAAGCTCAAGGACGCCATTCCCGGCGGTGCGGGCGACGACGAAGCGTAGGTCAGCGGCACAACATCACCAGCCGACGTACAGCGGTCGCCCTTCGGCATAACCGGCCGAACTCTGTACCCCGACGATCGCCCGCTCGTGCAGCTCGGCGAGCGTGGCGGCGCCGGCGTAGGTGCACGCTGACCGCACGCCGGCGGTGATGGTGTCGAGAAGGTCCTCGACCCCGGGTCGGGCCGGGTCGATGAACATGCGTCCGCTCGAGATGCCCTCCTCGTACAACGCCTTCCGGCTGCGTTCGAACGGCGTTTGGGAACTGGTGCGGCCGGCTACCGCGCGGGCCGACGCCATGCCGAAGCTGTCCTTGTAGGTACGCCCGTCCGGCGCTACGTGCACGTCCCCCGGGGATTCGTAGGTACCGGCGAACCACGACCCCACCATGACGGCCGACGCTCCCCCGGCCAGCGCCAGGGCGACATCGCGGGGATGCCGAACACCACCGTCCGCCCACACGTGCGCGCCGAGTTCCCGCGCGGCGGCGGCGCACTCCAGCACCGCGGAGAACTGCGGGCGCCCGACGCCGGTCATCATCCGCGTCGTGCACATCGCGCCGGGCCCGACCCCGACCTTGACGATGTCGGCCCCGGCCGCGACGAGGTCTCGGGTCCCCTCGGCCGACACGACGTTGCCGGCCACCACGGGGACGACCGGCGCCAGCGAGCGGACCGCGCCGAGAGCCTCGATCATCCGCTGCTGATGACCGTGCGCGGTGTCGAGGACTAGCAGGTCGATGCCGGTCTCGAGCAGCTCGGCAGCGCGCGCTTTCACGTCACCGTTGACGCCCATGGCTGCCGCGATGCGCAGTCGGCCGGCATCGTCGAGAGCCGGACTGTAGATCGTCGAGCGGAGTGCGCCGGTGCGGGTGAGGATGCCGACGAGCCGCCCTGCGCCGTCCACGACCGGGGCGAGCTTGCGACGTTCGGCGTCGAGCCGGTTGAAGGCAGCGACCGGATCGACTGGCTCAGCGATCGTCAGCGGATTCGGTGTCATGACCTGCTGCAGCTGCGCGAAGCGCTCGGCGCCGACACAGTCGGCCTCGGTCACGATGCCCACGGGACGGTCTTCCTCGACAACGATCACCGCACCGTGGGCGCGCTTGGGCAACAGCGCCAACGCATCGCCCACGGTGCTGTGCGGCGCGAGCGTGACTGCGGTGTCGACCACCAGATGGCGGTGCTTGACCCAGTGCACGACCTCGCGCACGACCGGCACGGGGATGTCCTGCGGCAGCACCGTCAGCCCGCCGCGGCGCGCCACCGTCTCGGCCATTCGTCGACCAGCCACCGCGGTCATGTTGGCCACGACGATCGGGATGGTGGTGCCGCTGCCGTCGGTGGTCGTCAGGTCGACGTCGAAACGCGAGCCGACGTCGGAACGAGCCGGGACCATGAAAACGTCGTCGTAGGTCAGCTCGAACGGCGGCGGGGAGCCAATGAAGCGCACGAGGACGTCACTCTACGCTGATCGGGTGCTCGCGGTCTTCGATGTGGACGGCGTCGTGGCCGACGTACGCCACCGCCTGCATCACCTCGAACACGGCCGGTCCTGGAACCGGTTTTTTGAGGCCGCCGCCCGCGACGCGCTGCTGGTCGAGGGTGCACGCCTGGTCGCCGACCTTGGTTGCGAACACGAGATCGTATGGCTTACCGGGCGCCCGGAGTGGTTACGCGACGTGACCGAGGACTGGTTCACCGCACACGACCTGCCCGCCGCCGAGCTGCACATGCGCCCCGCCGGTGACGACCGTCCGGCCGCCCGTTACAAGCTGGAGATCCTGCGCGGGATGGAGGCACGGGGCGTCGCCGCTTTCGTGGACGACGACGATGAAGTGGTGCGAGCCGCGTTAGCCGCCGGGTTTCCCGCCGTGCTCGCCGACTGGGTACCGCGGTCGCCCGCGCTTCGGAACGCCCAGGATCGCGAAGGCCGGACGTGACGTAAGCCGGGACCAGCACTCACATTAGTGACGGTCTGGTTACGACTTCACCTGCGCACCACACAAGGCCCGGTCACGGGAGTTTCATTAATTTGTCCACAGCCCGAGCAAGTGTGCTGGACATCTCGTGAAGGACGTGCACACTGGGGGCTGACTCCCTACCCGGAAGCGATTACAGGACACGTCATGATCAACATCCCGATCGAGACCGAAGCGCGCCACACCTGCGCCCACGTCCCCTGCTGCCCCTCCGCCGACGCCGCTGACCACCATGCTGCGCACGTCGTCTCCGCCCACCCTGAACAGGGCTGGAGCCTGCTGTGCAACGGCGTCGTCGCCTTCGAGGACTTCGGCGAGATCCTGCCCAACGGTCAGTGCACCGCCGCGCGCACCAAGGATCTCATCATGGCCTCGCCGCATCGCATCGCCGGCTGACGTCCGGACGTTCCGGCTCAGCCGCGGAACACCGTTCGCCCCGCGTCACCGAACGGCTCGTCACGGTCCCGGACGGCCTGGCGGAACCCGGTCTCGACAGCGCGCTGCACGAACCCGTGCCCCTCGCGGGTGTGCCGGGCGATCCCGTCGAAGACCGTGCTCACCATCGTGCTGTTCGCCACCCCTTGAGCCAGCAGCGCCGAGTTCAACGCCAGCTTGGCCATGATCAGCTGGTTGATCGGCATCCGGGCGATCCGCCCGAGCAGCACCTCCGTGCGCTCGTCGAGCTCGGCCGGGCTCGGCGCCTCGATCGCGAGCCCCCAATCCGCGGCTTGCGCACCGGTGATGGTGTCACCGGTGAACAGCAGGCGCTTGGCCCGCTGGTCGCCCACCCGGTGCGCCCACATGCCAGCCGCCGGAATCCCCCAAACCCGCGCTGGCGGGTAACCGATCTTGGTGTCGCTCGCGGCGATGATCTGATCAGCGAACAGGGCGATGTCAGACCCACCGGCCACGCAGAAACCGTGCAGTTTCGCCACCGTCGGCTTGTCGGCGTGCAGCAGGCTCGCGAAGCCGCGGTTGAACCGGCTCATCATGGCGTAGTCGACCATCGGATCCCACGGTCGGGACGGGTCGTGGTTGCGGGCCTGCGCGACCGGGTCCAGCACGGTACCGTCTCGGGGCTGGTCGGCGCCGGCGCTGCCCATGTCGTGCTCGGCGAACATGCTCAGGTCGTAGCCGCCGCAGAAGCCAGTGCCGCGACCGGCCACCACCATCACGTGCACGCGCGGGTCCAGATCCGCCCGCTCGACCGCATGCGCGAGGTCGAGCGGGGTGTTCGGCGTGATGGCGTTGCCCTGCGCAGGCCGGTTGAAAGTGATCCGCGCGATGCGTCCGGTGACCTCGTACGTCAGCGTCGGGTACGTCGCCTCGTCGACCGGCGCCGGACGGCCGGCGAACAGCGAGTCGTCGCCCTCGGTCAGCCCGCGCTGCCAGTCGGCGTGCATTCCCTCACTCCGTCCGGGCCGCGAAGGCGTGATGCGCGCTGTTCGACCGCTTGCGTCGCTCATTGGACGGTCGCGCGCTCGAGAATCCGGGCCGTGTCGACACCGGTGGGCAGCGTCCCGTACGCGACGCCCCAGTCGCCGCCGAGCCGCGAGGCGACGAAGGCCTCGGCAACGGCAGGGTCACCGTGGCGCAGCAGCAGTGAGCCCTGCAGCAACAGCGCCATGCGCTCGACGATCCGGCGGGCGCGGTACTGCAGATCGTCGAGATCGCTGAATTCCTTGCGCAGCAGGGCAAGCGCATCGTCGTAGCGGGCGTCACCGCCGACCGCAAGGTCGAGTTCGGTGAAGAACGCCTCGATGGTCTCCGGTTCCTTGGCCATCGCACGCAGCGTGTCGAGCGCGGCGACGTTGCCCGAGCCCTCCCAGATCGAGGCGAGCGGTGCCTCGCGGTAGAGCCGGGGCATCCCGGAGTCCTCGATGTAACCGTTGCCGCCCAGGCATTCCAGCGCCTCGACGGTGTGCGAGGCGAGACGCTTGCACAGGAAGTACTTGGTCACCGACAGCGCGACGCGGCGGAACGCCTTCTCCGCATCGTCGCCACGAGTGGCCCGGTCGACGGCACCGGCGATGCGCAGGACGGCGGTCGTCGCCGCCTCGGAGTCGACCGCGAGGTCGGCAAGCACGTTGATCATGGCTGGTTGATCGACGAGCGTCCTGCCGAACGCCCGCCGGTGGGTTGCGTGGTGCAGTGCGTGCGCCACGTTGATCCGCATGCCGCCGGCGGCCATGAGCGAGCAGTCGAGCCGCGTCATATTGACCATCTCGATGATCGTCGCCACGCCGCGGCCCTCGGCGCCGACGAGCCAGCCAGTCGCGTCGTCGTACTCGATCTCGCCGGACGCGTTGGACCTGTTGCCGAGCTTGTCCTTCAGGCGTTGTAGGAAGAACGCGTTCAGAGTGCCGTCGGGGAGCACGCGCGGGACGAGGAAGCAGGTCAGGCCACCGGACGTCTGCGCGAGCGTGAGGAAGAGGTCGGACATCGGTGCGGACGTGAACCACTTGTGCCCGGTGAGGCGAAAGGTGCCGTCGCCGTCCGGCACGGCGCGGGTGGTGTTCGCCCGCACGTCCGAGCCACCCTGCTTCTCGGTCATCGACATGCCCGCGATGAGGCCGGCCTTCGACAGCGGCGCGCGCAGTCCCCGGTCATAGACGCGATTGGTCAGCAGCGGCTCGTACTCGGCGGCGAGAGCGGGCGTCGTGCGCAGTGCGGGAACGACCGCGTACGTCATCGAGATCGGGCAGAGGTGGCCGGCGTCGGCGACCCCCCAGGCCATCATCTTGGCCGCCCGCGCGACGTGTGCCCCCTCGCGGCTGTCGGCCCACGGCGCCCCGTGCAGGCCGTGCTCGACCGCCGTGTGCATCAGGTCGTGGTACTGCGGCAGGTAGTCCACCTCGTCGACGCGGTGGCCGTAACGGTCGTGGGTGCGCAACACCGGCGGATGCTCGTTCGCGAGCCGACCCGTCTCCTGCCAGTGCTCGCTGTTGCCGAGCAGACCCAGTGCGGCAACCTCGTCGAGCGCCCAGGCGGCACCTTCCCGGTGCAGACCTTCGGCGAGAGCGGGGTGCGCGGTGAGGTCGTGGCCGGTGATCGGCGGGACCTGATTGGTGACGTCATGAGTGGGCATGGGTGGAACCTCCGATGGCGCGGTGGGTGAATTCGATGAGGGTCGGGACTGTGTCGGGGGTCTCGGCGCCGGCGGCGAGCGGCCCGACCAGAGCCTCGCCGATCGCGCCGACCAGTGCCGCGGCCACGACGTCGCTGTTCTGCGGGGGCAACTCGCCGGTCGCGACGCCGTATTCGATGGCCGCGGCAATGACATCGCGGAATGCTCGGCGGTACTCCAGGCGCAGTGCGTCGACGACGGGATCGACCGGCTCGACGAGCAGGACGTAGGCGCGCCGCGGATGCTTCAGAGCGCGACCGGCGAAGGCCTCGATGACGGCCGTCGACCGCTCACGCGCTGTACCGTGGCGGGCGGCTTCGCGCACGACCTGCACCTCGTGCGTCACGAGCGTCCGGAACACCTCGGCGACGAGGTCGACCTTGCTGGCGAAGTGCTTGTACACGGTGCCGGCGGCGACGCCCGCCGTGGCCGCGACCTCGGCCATCCCGAACGCTGCGTAGCCGTTGTCGGCGAGCAAGGCGGCCGCGGCGGCGAGCACATCGGCGCGCTGGGCGTCGATGCGCGCCTGGATCTGCGGGGTCCGCCGGTAGGCCACTCAAACAGTGAACCAGGATTCACAGCTTGCTGGCAACCCCGGGACGCCCCCGATTGACTGAGAAGTCGCCTCGCCAGTCACCGCTCGGGCGGCGGACTCGTCAGCTGGCTTTCCCGGCCGATGGCTGCAGCTCAGGGCCGGTCGGCTCATCGGCGGGCGGACTGAAGCTCGCCGGTGCGCGGCGCGCCTGCATCGGTACGACGAACAGCGCGATCAGGGCGGCGGCCAGCAGCACCGCCGCCGACGTCGCGAACACCCGGTCGTAGCCGCCGGTCTCGGCGATGAGTTGTCCGGCACCGGTCAGCTCCGCGGCCCGGGAGGTCGCGATCGCGAGCATCAGCGCGAGGCCCAACGAGCCACCGACCTGGCGAGCGGTGTTGATCAGCCCGGACGCCAATCCCGCGTCACGGGGATCGACGCCGGTGGTTGCCGCGAGGGTCACCGGCACGAAGGACATTCCGATGCCGAAAGTGATGATCGCACCCGGCAACCCGATGTGCAGCGCGTACGAACTGGTCGGGCCCAGCCGCGACAGCAGGAGTAGGCCGCCGGCAGAGATGATCGGACCGATCATGAGCAGGACGCGCGGGCCCACCCGTTCGACGATCCGCGAGGAGATCTGCGTGCCGACGATGATCGCCAGCGGCATCGGCAAGAACGCGAAGCCGGCCCGCAGCGGGCTGTACCCCTGGACGTCCTGCAGGTACTGGGACAGGAAGAAGAACAGCGAGAACATGACCGACCCGGTCAGCACCATGATCAGATTGGCGCCCGTCAGCGAGCGGGAACGGAACAGCCGCAGCGGGACGAGGGGGTGCCGATGCCTACGCTCCACGGTGAGAAACGCGCCGATGAGTACGACGCCGAGGCCGATGAATCCGAGGACGAACGCCGAACCCCAGCCGTGCGACTCGGTGGACACGATGCCGTAAGTGAGCGCCACGAGTCCGCCAGTGACGGTGAGAGCGCCCAGCCAGTCGAGCGTCGGCCGCTCGCCCACGCCACGAGACTCGGCGATCGCGAACCGGGCGACGACGAGAACGAGGAGCCCGATCGGGACGTTGATGAACAGGATCCAACGCCATGACAGCAGGTCGGTGAGCACGCCGCCGGCCAGCACGCCGGTCGCCCCGCCTGCGCCGGCCACCGCGCTCCACGCTCCGAGTGCTTTCGCGCGCGCCCGTGGGTCGGTGAACGTCGTGGTCAGGATCGTCAGCGTCGCCGGTGACAGAACCGCGCCGCCGAGACCCTGCAGTCCACGAGCGACGATGAGCTCGCCGCCCGTCTGAGCCAAGCCGCCGATGAGCGAGGTGATCGAGAAGAGCGCGACACCGATCAGAAACAGCCGCCGCCGGCCCCAGAGATCGGCGGCGCGACCGCCGAGGAGCAGGAAGCCGGCGAACGTCAGCGTGTACGCGTTGACGACCCAGGCCAGGCCGCTCTGGGACATGTGCAGCTCGCTGCGCATATCCGGCAGCGCCACGTTGACGATGCTCACGTCGAGCACGACCATGAACTGGGCGACGCAGACGACGGCGAGAACGAGTGCGGCCGGGCGCTTCGGGGTCTTGCGGACAACCTTTCTGGAGTCGATACGGGCGGCGGGTCGAACGGGCATGTGACACCAAATTCTGTTGCAGAGCCGAGTTTGCCGCACTTCCGCGACAACACGACGCGACGCGGGAAACTCCCGGCACGTCGACACCGCGTCAGCGTCTGCCTGCGACGGGTTATTCCCCACCGCGCGGCCCGGCCGTCGCGTCGAGGGACGCGCGTCCGGTCTTCGTGGGGCGCTAGACGCCACGATGAACACTAGAGTCAAGCTGGAGTTCACGTGGAGGCGCAGATATGGGACTCCGACAAGCCCTCGGCAAGTGGCGTGGCGCGGACGACGAGTCCGACAGCCAGCGCCGATCTCGTAGTGGCGAGGGAAGCGCTCATCGTCATCAGGCCGACCCGCACACCGGTGAGTTGATGCCGGTGACCGACGCGCAACCTGTGGGCCCGCGGATCGACGACGTCTACCGCTACTACACCCCGCCGGCGAGCGAGGCGCACAGGAGCGAAGCGCAAGCCGACGACCAACCACCGCCGGTGGAGCAGCAGGCGCCCGTACGGCCCCGCCCACCGACCCCGCCCGTCGAGACCGGGCCACCCGCACCGCCGGCGCAACGCACACCCCGGGTCCGGACCACCGGCGGGCTCGTCGTCGGTCCGGCCGAGCGGAGACAGGCGCCCACCACGATGCCCGCCTTCTACGCGCCGACACCGAAGCCCTACGACCGCTCCGAGGTTCGCCGTGCATTCGAGCTGGTCGCCGATCGTGTCGACCGGCTCGTCCGCAACTTCTATGCCGAGCTGTTCGTGGGCCTCGGCGAGGACGCGTTCGACATGTTCCCGTCGAGCATGGTCGCCCAACGTGAGGATTTCGGCCGCATCCTGCTCCAGTGGGTGGTCACGGACGATCCAGACGCCATGACCGCGCACCTGAGCCAGCTCGGTGCCGATCACCGCAAGTTCGACGTCGAGCCGCGGCACTACGAGCTCGCGCGCGCAGCCTTGATCAACTCCTGGCACAACCTGGTCGGCGACGAGTGGACGCCGCGCATGGAAACCGCCTTGAACGCGAGCTACACCCGCCTGGCGTCCACCATGATCGACGGCGCCGAGACGCACCGGCTCCAACCCAAGTGGTGGGACGCGACGGTGGTGTCCCACGACCGCGTGCTCTCTGACTTCGCGGTGCTCACGCTGCAGGCCGACGCCCCGTACGCGTTCAAACCCGGTCAGTACCTGACCATCGAGATCCCTGGACACGGCCGCGAATGGCGGCAGATGTCGATCGCCAGCGCGCCGCGCGCCGACAACACCCTCGATCTGCAGGTGCGCTCGGTGAATGCCACCGGCGTCTCCGCGGGCCTCGTCATGCACACCACGGTCGGCGATCGCGTCCGGCTCGGGCCGCCGCGCGGCAACGATCTGGTCATCGAGGCGGGGACGATCCGCAATGGCCTGCTGTGCGTCTGCTCCGGCACCGGCGCGGCGCCGATCTCGGCCGTCGTCGAGTCGGTGATGAGCTGGCCGGAATACCCCGCCGTGTACGCGTTCGTCGGGGTCCGCAAGGCCGCCGACATGTACCCGGTCGACCAGCTGAACAGGCAGGTCCGTTCCGCGGGCCGGGCCGATCACATCCAAGTACGCGGCGTGGTGTCCGACGACCCGGCCTACACCGGGCTGCGCGGCCGGGTCGAGGACGTGGTGCCGGCGCTCAAGGATTGGGCCCAACTTGGCTTCGACGTTCTGGTCTCCGGGCCGGACGCGATGATGGCGAGCACCATCCTGGGCCTCACAGACCGGGGCGTCCCGCCCGAACGGATCCACTTCGACCAGTACGACGCCTCGGTCTGAGCGCCTCCGCACCGATCCGGCCGTGGCAAACTTGTCACATGTGCCGCAACATCCGAACCCTGCACAACTTCGAACCGCCCGCGACGACCGACGAGGTCGGTGCGGCTGCACTGCAATACGTCCGCAAGATCAGCGGCAGCGCGAAGCCGTCGGTGGCCAACCAAGCTGCGTTCGACGACGCCGTCGCCCGGATCGCGCACGTCACCGAACACCTGCTCGAGGCCCTCGTGTCCCAGGCCCCGCCGAAGGACCGCGGGGTCGAGGCGGCCAAGGCCCGGGCACGGAGCGCCGAGCGGTACGCGCGCCCATGACGTGACAGCGCCGCCGGTGGGAGCTGTGCCCACCGGCAGCGCCGCACGTAGCTGGTTCGAGGCGGAGCCTCAGCCCGGTTCGCCGAGCGTGAACTGCACCTGGCCCTGCTCGTCGACCCCTGCGTCCAGGGTCGAGTCGTCGAGCAGTTGGCCGGCCTGCGGCTCGAGGAACACCCGGGCCCCCGAGTTCTCGACGATCTGGTCACCGGCGTCCGGGCCACCGGTGAGCGACAGAGTCAGCGCTCCGTCCCCGCTGTCGGCGATCCGGACGCCGCCGTCCTCTGGCACTTCCGGCTGCGCCACCAGGTTGCGGATCTCGATGGCGGCGCTGTCGGTGAGGGTCAAGGTCACGGTCGATATTCCCTTCGTCGTGGTTGCGACCGGTGCGCACCGCCCGACACCGTTGGCAGGCTTTCTACCGCGCACTTTCGAACCGGCCGTGCCTCCACCGTGCGCAGGCCCACCGTTATCTGTCAAACCCTGCGCATCCGGGCGTGTCGGACAATCGCCGTGGCACCGGGGTTCGTCATGGACAGGTCGCGGTTCCCCGCGCCTCGGACCCGACGTGAACGCGCGCCTGACAGGCTCAGGTCACTCCAGCGCGTCGGGCAGCTCCGCGCCGCCGTCGTCGTCGTCGTCGTCGTCGTCGTCGTCGTCGTCGACAGTGCAGGCCACCGGTGGGTCGGCCAAGCCTGCGGTGCCCGAGCGCGGCGCGTACCTGGGTGCGTGGGTGAATCCCGGTGCCGCCCCGAAGGATGCGGCCAAGGGGCAATCCGACACCGCAGACAAGGAGATCCCACAACTGCCGGCGTTCAATGCTCTCGTCGGTACGCACGTCCAGATCCTGCACGTGTTCTCGGGGTTCACGGTCCCGCTGCCCGCCGCGACGCTGAAGCAGATCGAGGGGGACGGCGCGATTCCCTTGCTGGACTGGGATGCGACGACGTCGCGGCCGTCGTCAGCGGCAAGGACGACACCGTGATCAGGGCCTATGCGACGGGTCTCAAAGCCTTCGCCCACCCGGTGTTCCTGCGGTGGTACTGGGAGATGAACCATCTGGGGCACCACTCCGAATGCGGAGCAGGACAGAATCCCGACGGCTTCGTCGCGGCCTGGAAACACATCTGGACGATCTTCGCGCAGACGGGCGCCGCCAATGTCGCGTTCGTCTGGTGCCCGGGCGGGAGCCGGAACACGGCGCCGTTCTATCCCGGCGACCACTATGTGGACTGGATCGGCGACGACCACTTCGACGACCAGGGCGAGCCGACGACGGGCACCGCCGCGGTGGACAACGTGTTCGGCGCCTTCTACAAGCAGTGGTCCAGTCACGGCTTGCCGATGATGATCGGAGCCACGGGCGCCAAGCCGTCGGATCAGGCCGGTTACCTGCAGGGTCTGCGCGTTGCGCTGCCGAAGGGCTATCCGGCCGTGAAGGCGCTCGTGTACTTCGACGCGGCCGGCGACAACGGCAAGGGCCCCTGGAACCTCCAGGGCAGCGGCGTCGCCGCATTCAAGGAGCTCGCCGCCGACCCGTACTTCAGCGTCGGGCGGCACTGACGGCGAACCGCTGCAGTACAACGCGTTCGTGGCCCGCAACCACGCCCATATCCCGGAAGCCTGGCTGGACCGAAGCCGGTTCGGCGGTGCTCAGCGGGCTGCGTTGAGTGCCTCGACCAGATCCTTCGCCGTCGCGCAGCGGTCCAGCAGCTCACCGACGTGCGCCTGCGTGCCGCGCAGCGGCTCGAGCATCGGCACCCGGACCAGCGACTCGCGCCCGACGTCGAAGATCACCGAGTCCCAGGACGCCGCCGCGACGGAAGGTCCGTAGCGCTTGAGGCATTCGCCGCGAAAGTAGGCCCGGGTGTCCGGGGGCGGGGTGCTGACCGCCGTCTCGGCCTCGTGCGCGCCGAGCAGAGTATCGAAGGCGCCCCGGCTGACGAGCCGGTTGTACAGGCCCTTCTCCGGACGGATGTCGGAGTACTGCAGGTCGACCAGCGCAAGCCGCGGCGAATCCCAGTCCAGGCTGTCGCGGTCACGATAGCCCTCGAGCAGGCGCAGCTTGGCGACCCAGTCGAGCTCGCGGGCGAGCTGCAGCGCGTCGGTACCGAGCCGGGTGAGCACCGATTCCCACCGCTGCAGCACGTCGATCGTCTGAGGATCGGCGTCGTCGCCCTGCCGATCATCGACGAACTTGCGCGCGCGGTCGAGGTACTCGCGCTGCAGATCCAGAGCGGTAATCGTCCGGCCGTCGACGAGTTGGATCGCATGGGTGAGCGACGGGTCGTGTGACACCGCGTGCAGCTCGGCTACCGGCTGCGCGATGGCCAAGTCGTCGGCGAGCGTGTCGGCCTCGATCATCGCGAGCACCAGCGAGGTGGTACCGAGCTTGAGGTATGTCGAGATTTCGGACATGTTCGCGTCGCCGATGATCACGTGCAGACGGCGATAGCGGTCGGCGTCGGCGTGCGGCTCGTCGCGGGTGTTGACGATCGGCCGCTTCAGGGTCGTCTCGAGCCCGACCTCGACCTCGAAGAAGTCCGAGCGTTGCGCGATCTGGAAGCCGGTGCCGCGGCCGTCCTGTCCGAGCCCGACCCGTCCGGCACCACACATCACCTGCCGGGTGACGAAGAACGGCACGAGGTGTCGGACCAGGGAAGCGAAGGGGGTATCCCGGCTGCACAGGTAATTCTCGTGGGCGCCGTAGGACGCACCCTTGTTGTCGGTGTTGTTCTTGTACAGGTTGATGACCGCGTTGACGCCCGGCGTGGTGGGCAACCGGCGGATCGCCTCGAGCATCACCAGCTCGCCCGCCTTGTCCCAGCGCACCGCGTCGAGCGGGTTGGTGACCTCGGGGCTCGAATACTCCGGGTGCGCGTGATCGACGTAGAGGCGCGCCCCGTTGGGCAGGATGACGTTCGCCATCCCGGCGTCGTCTTCGGCATCGATGAACTCCTGCGCTACCGCCCCCCCGGCGCCCGATCCGCCCAGGTCGAAGCCGCGGGCGTCACGTAGCGGGGATTCCTCCTCGAAGTCCCAGCTCGCCCGGCGGGAGCGGCCGGCCGGCAGCGTATTGGCATAGGCGTTGACGACCTGCGCGGACAGCAGCATGGCGTTCGCGGTCGGCTGCCCGGGCAGGCTGACGCCGTACTCGACCTCGGTGCCCATCACGCGTCGAACGGTCATAGCTCCAGGCTACGGCGCCGGCTGAGTTGGTGACGGGGCGTCGACCGTTCCGGCGGTAGCCGGAGCGCGCTCCGCCGAACGCGTACGCGGTCAGACGAGCAGTTTGACGATCGCCGCGACACCGACCACGACGATCGTCGCGCGCAGCACCACCGGTGACAGCCGACGCCCGACCTTCGCGCCCAGCAGGCCCCCGATGATCGAGCCGGCGGCAATCAGAAGCGCGGCGGTCCAGTCGATGTGCGAGGTGACGATGAAGACCAACGCCGCCACGAAGTTGGCCAGCCCGGTGAGGACGTTCTTCAGCCCGTTCTGGCGTTGCAACGACTCGGCCAGGAACAGCCCGAGAAATCCCATCATGAGCACGCCCTGCGCGGCCCCGAAATATCCGCCGTACACGCCGGTGCCCAGCATCGCCAACCACAACGCGATCGTGACGCGCTCGGTCGCGCCCCGGCCACGCGCCGACAGCCACGCGGTGATCCGCTTGCCGAAGACGACGAGCACGAGAGCCAGCAAGATCAGCACCGGCACGATGGCCTTGAACGCGCCGGCCGGCAGCGTCAGCAGCAGCACCGCCCCGACTACGGCGCCGATCACCGACGCAACGCCGAGCACGATCGTCCGGTCGCGCTGCCCGCGCAGCTCCTTGCGGTAGCCGTACGCGCCGGTGAAGGAACCGGGGAACAGTCCGACCGTGTTGGTCACGTTGGCCGTCACCGGCGGCAGGCCGATACCCAGCAGCACCGGGAAGGTCACCAGGGTGCCCGAACCGACGACGGTGTTGATCGTCCCCGCCCAGATGCCCGCCACGAAGACGAGGACGCCCTGCCAGAAACTCACCCGCCCAGTCTGTCAGCGTGGAGTTGGCAATCGTCGCTCACGGCCCCAGATCCCAGAGCAGCCGGTAGTAACGGGTCCGATCCGGATCGGGCGCCACGCCGTAGGCGGCGAGCAGTTCGGCCTCCCACCCAGGCCCGTAGTTCCACTGCGTACTCCACGTGGCGATGGCGAGGTCGGCCCACCGGTCCGCGGTGCCGAGTTCGCCGAGATCGACGTGCCCTGTACATCGCCCGTCCGAACCGATGAGCGTGTTGGGTGCGCAGGCATCGCCGTGGCAGACGACGCGGTGATCCAGGTCGGGTGCGTCGGCGACGACGCGGAGCGCAGCCCGCAGGTCGACGTCGTGCTCGGCGTTCCACCGAGCCGGGTCGATCGCGCCGTCGTCCGCGCGACGGGTGGCGAGGGCGACGCGCTCGGCGGCCTCCCACGAGAACGGGCATCGCGGCACGGGTAGAGCCTCGTGCAGCGCGCGCAGGCCCGCACCGAGCGCGCGCACCGCGGTACGCGGCTCGGCGAGCCAGCGGTCGGCGACGGCGCTGGCGCCGGGCAGTCCGGCCGTCGCCAGGTACTCGCCGTCGTCGGTGCGGCCGTGCTCGAGAACCCGGGGCACCGGCGTGAACCGCGCCGCCCAGGGCAGGCGCTCGGCCTCCGCGGACAGCTCGATCCCGCTGTTTGCCGGCAACCATTTCACGAACCACCGATGCGGGCCGGGATCGACCTCGAAGGTGAGGCCGTTCAGCGCGTTACGCCATACCGTGAGGTACGGACGTCCGCCGATGATCTCTGCGACCGCCTCTGGCAGCGGCTCGGCCGTCTCGGGCGGACCGCCGATCATCCGGCGCGGTCAGCGGTGCGAGACGACATTCACCACGTTGCCGTCGGGATCGCGGAGGAAGAACCGACGCACCCCCCATGCCTCGTCGCTCGGCCCATAGACGATCGGTGCCCCGGACTCGACGACACGGCGGTACGCCTCGTCCACGTCGTCGACGCCGATACTGATCAGGGGGTCGACATCGGACGACGCGTCGACGTTCATGAGCTGCAGCTGCACGTTCTCGTGATCGGCCGGGCCGACGTTGCCGACCCATCCGAGGTCCATCCGGACCTGCAGGCCGAACACCGACGCGTACCACCGGTTGGCGGCGGCGACGTCGACTGCGTGCAGGTTCGGGACGATCCGGGTGACGCGCATCGACTAGAGGTACTGGCCGGTGTTGCCGACGGTGTCTATCGCCCGGCCGGCCTCGGCGCCCTTGCTACCGGACACGAGCGTGCGGATGTAGACGATCCGCTCACCCTTCTTGCCCGAGATCCGCGCCCAGTCGTCGGGGTTCGTGGTGTTGGGCAGATCCTCGTTCTCCTTGAACTCGTCGACGCACGCGGCGAGCAGATGCGACACGCGAAGACCGCGCTGGGCGTTCGTCAGCAGATCCTTGATCGCCATCTTCTTCGCGCGGTCGACGATGTTCTGGATCATCGCACCGGAGTTGAAGTCCTTGAAGTACAGGGTCTCCTTGTCGCCGTTGGCGTAGGTGACCTCGAGGAACCGGTTGTCGTCGGTTTCGGTGTACATGCGTTCCACGGCGTGCTGGATCATGTCGTCGAGCGTGGCAGCCTCGTCGCCGCCGTGCTCGGCGAGGTCGTCGGCGTGGATGGGCAGACCGGCGATGAGGTACTTCGAAAAGATGTCCTTCGCCGCCTCGGCGTCCGGCCGCTCGATCTTGATCTTCACGTCGAGCCGGCCGGGGCGCAGGATGGCGGGGTCGATCATGTCCTCACGGTTCGACGCGCCGATCACGATCACGTTCTGCAGGCCCTCCACGCCGTCGATCTCGGAGAGCAGCTGCGGAACGATCGTGTTCTCGACGTCGGACGAGACGCCTGATCCGCGGGTGCGGAAGATCGAGTCCATCTCGTCGAAGAAGACGATGACGGGCGTGCCGTCGGATGCCTTCTCGCGGGCGCGCTGAAAGACCAGGCGAATGTGCCGCTCGGTCTCACCGACGTACTTGTTCAGTAGCTCGGGGCCCTTGATGTTCAGGAAGAACGCAGTGGATTTCTCATCGCCCCCGTGGACCCGCTGCACCTGTTTCGCCAGCGAGTTCGCAACGGCCTTGGCGATCAGCGTCTTGCCGCACCCGGGCGGCCCGTACAGCAGGATGCCCTTCGGCGGCCGGAGCTGATGTTCGCGGAACAGATCAGCGTGCAGGAAGGGCAGTTCGACGGCGTCGCGGATCGACTCGATCTGGCCGGTGAGACCGCCGATATCGCCGTAGTCGATGTCGGGGACCTCTTCGAGGATGAGCTCCTCGACCTCGCTCTTGGGCACCCGCTCGTAGGCGTAGGACGATCGTGTTTCGAGCAGCAGCGAATCGCCGGCGCGCAGCGGCTTCTCGCGCAGAACCTCGGCCAGGAAGACGACCCGCTCCTCGTCGGAGTGCCCGACGACCAGTGCACGGTCGCCGCCGTCGAGGAGTTCCTTGAGCATGACGACCTCGCCGGAGCGTTCGAAGCCCCGAGCCGCCACAACGTTCATGGCCTCGTTGAGCATGACCTCCTGGCCGTGCTTGAGCTCGGTGAGCTCGACCTCGGGCGACACCGCGACGCGCAGTTTGCGGCCCGTCGTGAAGATGTCGACGGTCTTGTCCTCGAAGGCCTCGAGGAATACGCCGTAGCCGCTCGGCGGCTGGGCGAGGCGATCGATCTCCTCCTTCAGCTGCACCATCTGGTCGCGCGCCTCGCGCAGGGTGTCGGCGAGGCGGTCGTTGCGGTCGCTGAGCGCGGCGACGCGTGCCTGCGATTCGGTGAGGCGATCCTCGAGCAGGCGCAGGTGGCGCGGCGATTCGGAGATCCTGGCCCGCAGCAGTTCGAGCTCCTGCTCCAGGAATGCCGTGCGGCGACGCAGATCAGGGTCGTCGCGCGGGCTCTCGCTTCGTCCATCACGCGGCTCGTTCACCATGGCGGCCAACCTCCCGGCTGTACTTCTCAAAAACACGCGCGGAGCGTTCGCGAAATTCCACCCTACACATGCGAGCCCTCCCGAAATGGGATCTACCCTGGACGTAGCGACCGCGAGTCTGACGACGCTTTCGGAAGAGGTCACGAACTTGAGTGCAGCTGGGTCCGACGCGAACCTGCGGGTGTGGATCGACCAGGAGCTCTGTACCGGGGACGGCCTCTGCGTCCAGTACGCGCCGGACGTCTTCGAGTTCGACATCGACGGGTTGGCCTACGTGAAGGACGAGGACGGCGAACTGCGCGCCGCGCCCGGCGCCCGAGTGGACGTGCCGGATTCCATGCGTCTGGACGTCATCTCATCGGCGAAGAAGTGCCCCGGCGACTGCATCTACGTCGAGCGGAAATCCGACGGCGTCGAGGTCGCCGGGCCGAACGTGCGGTCCTAGACGATCAGGTCGACGTCGGACGCCGCTGCCGGGTCGGCGCCGCGACGCCGGGCGCCAGCCGCCGTGCGGTGACGAGGAACGCGGTGTGCCCGATCATCCGGTGCTCCGGCCGGACGGCGAGACCGACCACGTGCCAACCCCTGATGAACGTCTCCCACGAACTCGGCTCGGTGAAGCAGGTCTCGGCCCGTAATGCCTCGACCAGGCGGGACAGCTGCGTCGTGGTCGCGACGTAGCCCACGAGAACGCCCCCGGGCCGCAGCGCCGGCACGACCGCAGGCAGGACCTCCCACGGGCTGAGCATGTCGAGGACGACGCGGTCGACCGGCTCGTCGCCCGGATGCTCAGCGACGTCCTTGCGGCGCAGCGTCCAGTTCTCAGGGGGTTCGCCGAAGAACATCTCGACGTTGCGGACCGCGTAGTCCGCATGGTCGTCGCGCACCTCGTAGGACAGCACGTGGCCGGCGGCCCCGACTGCACGCAACAGCGAACAGGTGAGCGAGCCCGAACCGGCACCGGCCTCGAGGACGGTCGCGCCGGGGCAGACGTCACCCATCGCCACGATCTGGGCGGCGTCCTTGGGGTAGATGACCGCCGCGCCGCGGGGCATCGACAGCACGAAGTCGCTGAGCAGCGGCCGCAGCGCGAGGTAGAGCGTGCCGGACGTCGAGGAAACCACGCTGCCTTCGGGGGCCCCGATCAGGTGGTCGTGCTCGATCGCGCCGCGGTGGGTGTGGAACTGCTTGCTTGGTTCCAGCGTGACGGTGTGCAACCGGCCCTTGGGGTCGGACAGCTGGACCCGCTCCCCCGCTTCGAATGGACCTGCCCCTGGGGCTGGACTCATCGGGCGGGACCCTTCAGTTTGCTGGCGAAGTCGGCGGTGGCGATGATGCCGGCCGGTGAGCCGTCGGTCTCGACGACGAGGTACTCGCGAGCGGGAGTCCTCTGCATGTGCTCGAGCAGGTCCTTGGCGCCCAACCCGGCCGGCACCAGCAGGCCGGGTTCGAGCGGCCGCGCGACTTCGTTCACCGCCACCCAGGCCCGACGTTCGGGAGGGACGAGTTCGATCGCGTGCTCGTCGACGATCGCGCTGGGTTGCTCGCTGCGATCGAGCACGACCAAGCCGCGAGCGTTCGTCTCCCAGACCCGGCGCAGCGCTTCCGCGATCGAGAGATCGGCCGGCACCAGCAGGCCCGGACGCAGCAGCGACGCGACGTCCACCTCCGGTAGGCGGCCCATCAACTCGGCGACCTTCAACGACTGGCTGGCGCTGACCCACAGGTATCCGGCGAGGACGAAGGTGAGGATCGCGGCGGCGATCCCGTCCGGGCCCCGGTCGAGCGCGAGAGCGGCGGCAGCTACCAGGACCGCGAGTACGCGTCCGCTCCAGGCGGCCACGCGGGTGCCGGTCGACGCGGACGCACCACAGCCCCAGACGGCGGCACGCAGGATCCGTCCGCCGTCGAGTGGGAGGCCCGGCAGCAGGTTGAAGGCCGCCAGGATGATGTTGCTCCAGGCGAGCAGCGCGAACAGCACGCCGGGCAGGGACGCGGCGTCGGTCGCGACGTAGCCGCCGAACGCCCCCGCGGCGAGAAGCACCGATACCAACGGCCCGGCGACAGAGATCAGCAGTTCGTGCCGTGCGCGCGTGGGTTCACCCTCGATCTCAGAGACCCCCCCGAGCAGGAACAGCACCACCCGCTTGACCGGATAGCCGAGTGCGCCGCTCACCAGCGTGTGCCCCAGTTCGTGGGCGAGGATGCACAGCGCGAACACGACGCTGAACCCGAGGGAGGCGAGGTAGGCGGTGCTGTTGCTGACGCCGGGCACAGCGTCGTGGACGATCGGCCCATAGACGGCGGTCAGCAGCAGCCCGATCAACAGCCAGGACGGCGCGACCTCGATCGGCACGCCGCGGATCCGTCCCAGGGTAAGCATCGGTCTCGCCCGCGGAACGGGCGGCTGCATGCTCACACCCTCACTCCGTTCGGGTCGCCCAAGGCGCCATACCGTCGGTTCGCTCCGCAGGCGTCGCTCACACCGCGATGCTACGGGCCGGGATCGCATCGCACGGGCTACCGTGACCAAGTGACCGACGAGGCCGAGTTGCGTGCGCGAATCGAAGCGCAGGCGGCCGCACGCCCCCCGGTGCCGCCGAACCGTCCCTCGCCGCGTGACCCGACGAATGGTCCGGCACCGGCGGTCCGGCGCCCCCTCGAACCGGCGCGGCCGTGGGAGCGGCGCCTCGGGGCGGCTCAACCCTCGGCAGCTCCCTCCGGCGGCGGCCCGGACGACGGCGATCCCCCGACGCCCATCGCACCGTCCAACCCGGGCATCGTGCTGGAAAACCTCGCCCGAACTCGTCCGCGGCCAGGCCAGGCTAGGCCAGGCTTCGCCGCTGCGCGCGGGACAGAGTGGACGGCCGAGCGCGAACGGATCCTGAGCTTCGCCCGCCGTCACGCCGCCGCGGATGCCTTGCTGGCCCGCGAGCGCAAGGGCGACGCACGACCGAGCACCGAGCCGGCTACCGACACCGCCCCGCCGGACGCGGCCGGGGCGCTGGCCGACCCGGACAACCGCCCGGACAGCGATTCGGAAGCCGACCCGGAAGGCGACCACCGCGCCGCGCGCGCCGCGAGATGGCTGTTCGCTCGCCGACCGGAGCCCGGACCCGTCCCGCCCGCTGCGGTTGCGACGCCAGCTCCCCGGCCCCGGCCCGGCCGCCGCTCCGCCGGCGCGGAGCCGATACCCGTGCCGATACCGATGCCGATACCCAGGCCGAAACCCGAACCAGTCCCGACCCCCGGAACCGCCCCGTCGCCGCCGGACCCCGTCGCCACCCCGGTCGTCGATCGCCCGCGACCGCGCGGAGAAGGGTCGACGCCGGCGGACCCCGTGGCCGGCGCACGTCCGCGACCCTCCCCGACGACGGCATCCAACCCGCACGCCGCGACCCCGACAATCGCGTCCGCGCCACCCTCGGCGCTCGCAGCGGCGGCGTCCTCGTCGTTCGGGCGCGACTACGACCCGGACCTCTCGCGCTTTCTCGAAGCATCCGAACCCCAGCCCGGCGACGACGAGAAGGAGCCACCCGAACCGGGCCCGCTCAAGCGCTTATGGGCCCGCCGCCGTCCCGGACTGTTCCGTCTCACCCTCAAGCTGATCGTCGTCGCGGTCATCGCCGTAGTCGTGGCCTTATTGCTCCGCGCGTACGTCGTGGCGCCGTACTACATCCCGTCCGCATCGATGGAGACGACGCTGCACGGGTGCCCCAACTGCGACGACGACCGCATTCTCGTCGATAAGGTGACGTACCGCTTCCACGACCCACGACGCAGCGACGTCGTCGTGTTCGACCGTCCGAAGGACATCGCCGTCTCGGAGCAGGTGCTGGTCAAGCGGGTCATCGGAGTGCCCGGCGACAAGGTGCAGATGAGGAACGGTGTCGTATTCATCGACGGGGCAAAGCTCGACGAGCCGTACCTGAACATGAACCACGCCTGCTACCGGGCACCGGTGAGCACCTTCGCGACCCGGATCGTCGCGAAGGACCAGTACCTTGTGCTCGGCGACAACCGATGCGACTCCTCCGACAGCCGGGTCTTCGGGACGATCACGAAGTCGTCCATAATCGGGCGAGCCTGGCTGATCTTCTGGCCGCTCAAGCGCATCGGCAGCGTATGAGCGCGCCAGCGGTGCGAATCAGGAAAGTTTTCCGGTCCACGAGAATTGTCGGTGGGTTCGCCTAACGTGCCCGATATGACGCAGACAACCGAGCACGACACCGAACTACCAGCCGTGGTTCTCGGCTCGCTGTCACCGTCGCGAGCCGCCGATTTCAAGGCTTGCCCGCTGCTGTACCGCTTTCGCTGCATCGACCGGCTGCCGCAGAGCCCGTCGATGGCCGCCACTCGCGGCACGATGGTGCACGCCGTGCTCGAGTCCCTGTTCGATCTCCCGTCTCCCGAGCGGACCCTCGACGCCGCTCGTCGCCTGCTGCCGGCGGCGTGGGCCCGGGTCCGCTCCGAGGCCCCGGAAGTCGCCACGCTGTTCGCCGACGACACCGAGGGCGCCGAGTTCGCATCCTGGATGGCGTCTGCGGCCGAATTGCTGGCCAACTACTTCGCCCTTGAGGATCCGTCCCGCCTCGAGCCGGCGTCCCGCGAGCAGCTCATCGAGGTGGTGGTCGACGGCGTCCGGCTCCGCGGCTATGTCGACCGTCTTGACGTCTCCCCCGCGGGCGATCTGCGCGTCGTCGATTACAAGACCGGCGCCTCACCCCGAGAGGCGTTCGAGGCCAAAGCGTTGTTCCAGATGAAGTTCTACGCACTGGTGCTCTGGCGTATCCGCGGCGCCGTGCCTCGTCAGCTGCGCCTGATGTATCTCGCCGACACCGACACGCTCAGCTACGAACCCGACGCCGACGAGCTCGTCCGCTTCGAGCGCACCCTGATGGCGATCTGGGCGGCCATCCAGCGCGCGGTGCAGACGGGCGACTTCCGCCCGAGCCCGAGCCGGCTGTGCGACTGGTGCGACCACAAGGCGCTCTGCCCCGCCTTCGGCGGCACGCCGCCGCCCTACCCGCAGAATCCCGTGCTCACCGACCCGCGTGACGACCTTTCTGCGCCGGCGGTGCCGGGGTAGCCGCAGGGACAGGGCGGTCAGGGCCCTGAGCGGGTCGCATGCCACAGAGAGCCTGCGAGCAGCCCGACGACGGCAACCGGCACCAGCCACC
This sequence comes from Jatrophihabitans sp., assembly GCA_051000605.1. Taxonomy (GTDB): domain Bacteria; phylum Actinomycetota; class Actinomycetes; order Mycobacteriales; family Jatrophihabitantaceae; genus Jatrophihabitans. The sequence goes on along the minus strand of JBPCOE010000026.1, from coordinate 57,574 downwards.
ACGCGGCGACATCACTCGTGGCCACCGCAGCGGTAACGGCCAGGACGAGCACGACGCCGGCAGCGATGCGCCAATCGTCGCCGACGATGAAGTCCCACCAGAATGCGCCGAACCCGCGAAACGCGGCAACGACACGGCTCACGGCTGACTCGCCACAGCGGACGTCGGTGGCGCCTCGGCCGCCGCGCGGCGCGCGCGGTCGCTGCCGATGCGGCGCAACCAAGCGACTGCGGCCAATGCACCGGCGAGCGTGCCGACGACGAGGACCAGCAGCGCAGCGTCGGCTCCGGGCCAATGCGCGCCGGCGCCTTCCACACCCCAGAACATGCCGAAGGACGTCAACAGCACTCCGACCGCGAACTTCAGCGTGTTCTCCGGTACGCGGGCCAGCGGCGCCCGGATCGCCAGGCCTACCGCGGTGACGAGCACGACGGCGATCGCGGCGCCCAGGGCAGCCAGCGGGATGTTGTGCTGGTTCGCGCCGAAGGTGAGCACGATGAAGGCAACCTCTAGGCCTTCCAGCAGCACCCCTTTGAAGGCCAGTGTGAACGCATAGGGGTCACCGAGCAGGCTGCGCCCGGTCGGCTCCGCGGACTGTGCCGCCGCACGCTGCCGGGCGTAAATGGCGTCTTCGTCGTGCAACGCCTTGAACCCCGAGGCCCGTAGGATCGCCTTGCGCAGCCAGCCCAATCCGAAGACCAGCAGCAATCCGCCGACCACCAGGCGCAGCGCATTGATCGGGATCACGGTCAGCGCCGGGCCCAGCGCGGCGACGATGAGCGCCAGCACGAGCAGGCCGGCGATCACGCCGCGCATCGTTGCCTGCCAGCCGCGGGTCACGCCGACCGCGAGGACGATCGTCAACGCCTCCACGGACTCCACGACGCAGGCCGCGAACACGGCCAGCACCAGCAACACATCGCGCATACCCTCGGCTCCGATCAGGCCGCTCGTCCCTGTTCGGTTCAGGATCCCGCCGCCACGACCCAGCGTCGTCCTCGACGCGGGTCGAGCGCAACCCAGCTCACGGCAGCGAACGGCCGACGCGGTAGCGGCCCCGCAGTCCTGCGCTGATTCGAGGCGCCGCCCGCCGTTCCGTCAGCTGGGCAGCAACGCCGCGAGGTCGGCGACCGACAGGCCCACCAGCGACTCGCGCACCGTCCTGGTCGGCGACGGGCCGAGCGCGACCTCGCTCGGGACGGCCAGCACCGCGCAGCCGGCCGCCTCAGCCGACGCGACGCCGAGCGGGGAATCCTCGATGGCTACGCACGATGTGATCGGCGCGCCGAGCAAGTCGGCCGCCCGCAGGTAAGGGTCCGGCTGCGGTTTCGGATGCGCAACCTCGTCGCCGCAGACGGTCGCGGTGAAGTAGTGCCGCCCGAGCGTGTCGAGAGCGATCTCGGTGAGCGCCCGATGGGTCGAGGTCACCAGCGCGACGGGGACGCCGGCTGCGTGCACCGCGTCGAGCAGTTCCCGCGCTCCCGGCTTCCAGGCCAAATCGGTGCGGAACAGCTCGGTGGTGCGGCCGGTCAGGAACTCGCCGCTGCGCACAGGATCGCGGTCGACCCCGAGATCCTCGTGCAGGATCCCGACCGACCGGCCCAGGCTCGAACCGATCATGCTCGCGCGCGCGTCGGGCGACAGCGTGCCCCCGAGCCAGGCGGCGAGATCGCTCAGCGCGACGTCCCAGATCTTCTCCGAGTCGAGCAGCGTGCCGTCCATATCGAACAGCACGGCGGCTAGCATTTTGCCTTGTTTACTGGGATAGCCGTCACTGACCAGCCCCCTGGGTACACACTGGGTACACGTCAGGAACGATGCGGCCGAGCGTTGCCACCATCGCCGCCCGCCCCGCGTCCTCGTCGCTCGCCATGAGGTAGGAGTACACCCGCCACGTGATATCGGGTGACGAGTGCCCCAGCCAGCGGGACACCGCGACCACCGCCACACTCCCCCGTTGATCAGCGAGGACGCGAAGTAGCGACGGAGCGAGTACGGCGACACGACCAGCCCCACCGAGGGCTCGATGTCATCGAATAGATGCCCGGCGATCGCCTTCGTCAGCGGACGCCCCATGATGCTCGAGAAGATCAAGCCATCGGCCCGCGGCCAGACCCGGGTTTCTTCGGCGAGCACACTCAGCACGACATCGTCTACAGGTATCTCGCGCGACGACGCGTTGGTCTTGAGCGGGTCCGTGGCGCCGGCCGGTCGGCGTTGCTGGCGGACATGAACGACCTTGCGCAGGAAATCGACGTCGGAAACACGCAGACCGCACGCCTCGCTGATTCGCAGGCCGAGCCCACCAGGGTGAGCACTAGCGGGCGGATATCGTTCCGGCGTCGCTGCGAGGACGGCGGTTACGTCATCGCCGGACAGGTGCACATCCCGACGCCGCGGCGGACTGTGGCTTCATCGTCTGCGCCGGGTTGCTGCTGATCAACCTATCGGCGAGCGCGGCGTCGAGGATCTGTCGTACCTGTCGGAGGGTCTGCCCGACGGTGCCCGGCGCGAGCGTCTTGGACCAGGTCGCGACCGCGGCGGCCTTCGTCGGGGGTTTGATCGCGCCGCCAGGATAGTGCCCGAGCGCCGGCAAGGTGTGCCAGTCCAGGCGCGTTCGCTTCGTGGGCCTCGTGGTGTCCTCGGCGAGCGTGTGAGAGTAGACGTCCTCGTTGTCGAGACGACGTCGTCGCCGATCGCGGTGTGGTCGGTGACCCTGGGTGGTCTGCGTTTGGTGCTCGCTGTCGCGAGCACGGTCTGCCGCGCCGCGAGTGATGCAGTCGGTTCGGCTCACGCGGTTCGCGCTGCATCAGTCCGGATTGGCCGGCGCCCCCGATGGAACGGGTGATCCGCTGCATACTCGGGTCTTCCCAGTTGAGGGTGTATCTCACTCAGGCAACGCGCGCGACCGGCCTTCTTCTAGCGCCTGCAAATCGAGCGCAGGCGGGGTCACGCCGGCAGTGTTTGCTCTGAGCGCAGGATCCCCATCAGCACGATGTCCTCATACGCGCCCCGGACACGCATGCTCACGCAGGCGCCCCTCAACCAAGTTGATCCCGACCTCGGCGTGATGGGCGAAGGAGTCGAACTCGAACACTGACGCGCCGCCAACGGCCGCTCCGTCGACGTCGACGACGAACGTCACAGTCTGCTCCGATCCGTCGCTAACGGCGGCGCGCGCGAGCCGCGCGTCGAACTCCGCCCTAGTCAGCGGACCGGGTTCCGATGGATTGCGCCGTGCATGATCCCGGCGTTGTTGATCAAGATGCGATAGGGCCCAGCGCCGTCAGGTGACGACGCCGATCTGGCGACGCTACTGCACGTCGGTGGCCCCCGCAGAATGCGTCCAGCGGGCGACCGGCCGGACCAGCGCGTTCAACACCTTGGGCGGTACGTAGATCGACATCAGCGCTCGCGTCGTGCCGCGCCGTGACCGCCGATCGGCTCGAACAGCCGCAGCTCGAAGTCGGCGAGGTCCACCTCACGCAGGCGGTCCCGGTGCAGACCTGGAGTCCATGGCCAGAGCTCAGGGATTCCGTCCGTGCCCAGGTACCAGCTGGTGCATCCGGTGGTCCAGACGGTGTCGGGCATCGCGACTCTCATCTCGGCGTTGAACGCATCCGTGGCCTGCTGGGTGGGGGCGACCGTGTCGAACTCCGCTCGTTGCCAGCGTTCGATCCAGCTCAGAACGTGCTCGGCTTGCGTCTCGGCGATAGCGGTGAGCGAGTAGTTGCCGACCGGGCTGTGCGGGCCGAGCAGCATGAAGAAGTTCGGGAAGCCCGGTAGCGAGACGGTCAGGTGCGCGCGGGGGCCCTGCGCCCAGGCCTCGTCCAGCGTCGCGCCGTCCGCACCGATCAGGGTCGTGGGGCGCAGGAACGCGTGCGCGTCGAAGCCGGTGGCGAGCACGATCACGTCGAGTTCGTGCAGCCGACCGTCCGCGGTGACGATGCCGGCCGCCTCGATGTGATCGATACTCTCGGCCACGAGTTCGACGTCCCGGCGCTGCATGGCTCGGTAGAACCGGCTAGAGATCACCAGTCGCTTGCACATCGGTTGGTAGTCCGGCGTCAGCGCCTGCCGCAGCGCTCGATCGCGGACGGTGCGCAGATTCGCGCGGCAGGCCGCGCTGATCAGGCTGCGTCGCCATCCGGGGGTGACGAGGGCTTTCGCGAAGAACTCGAACGCCGCGCGGTAGCCCCGATAGGACAGCGCGCTCAGCGCCGGCACTGTCGAGTGCAGCTTCCCGGAGACGGTTGAGTAGGTCGGGTTCGGCAGCGGCAGGATCCACTGCGCCGACCGCTGGAACAGTTCGAGCTGCCCGGCCACGCCGGCCACGCCGCAGACGATCTGTACTCCGGTCGACCCGGTGCCGATTACGGCGACCCGCTTACCGACGTGCGCGACGCTGTGGTCCCACCGCGCCGAATGGAACATCGCGCCGGCGAAGTCGTCCATGCCCTTGAGCACCGGGTAGCGCGGGTGGTGCAGGATCCCGGTTGCCGAGATCAGGAAATCGACCTCCTGCGTATCCCCGTGCGATGTGTGCAACCTCCAGCAGCCGTCGACGAACTCGGCCCGCACGACCTCGGTGCCGAATCGGATGCACTCGTCCAGCCCGAAGTCCGTCGCGACCTGCGTGAAGTAGTCGCCGATCTCGCCGCCGGGTGAGAACAGATGGCTCCAGTCGGGTTTGGCGGCGAAGGTGAACTGGTAGAAGCGGGAGGGGACGTCGCAGCTCAAACCCGGATAGGTGTTGTCGCGCCAGGTGCCGCCGACCGAGTCGGCCTTTTCATAGATGGTGACGTCGGTGATCCCGGCACGGTGCAGCGTGATCGCCATGCACAGACCGGACATGCCAGCGCCGATGATCGCGACACGCGGCGCGCGAAGATCGGCCGTCATTCGGCGTCCCGGACGAGATGGGCGATCGCTCGGAGGCGACCGAACCGACGCTCCGCCGCCAGCGAACCACGCATCAGCAGTCGCGCCGGCACCCCCCGCGGCGCGCTCACGACTGCGCGGACAGAACGCCGTTCTCGACCGCGGCCGATACGAGCCATCACCGAACCGACGCGTGCAACTCGCGAGCAGTTTCGCTCAGGTACCGCGCCACGGACGGGTCGATCGACTCACCTCCGTTGTCCTGCGCCTGCCGAGTGCTTGCGCCGTCCGCCACCATGTCGTCGTCTCCCCACGGGCCTTGTTGTCCGTCCGCGAGACTGTAACTCCTAGCAACCGGAGGCGGCCGCGCCCGCTCGCGGATTTGAGCGGACGAGACCTTGGTGGCACCGAAGCCTAGGCTGCGGCGCCGCCCGTCCGATCCCCGGTAGTCGGATCACTCGCTGATCTGCCGTCATCGACGTCACCGCTGCGAAACATGCGCTTGTCAGGATGGGAACGTGAGCACAGTCAGCCTGCGGGCCGCGTCGTCCGCCGACGCATCGGCGATAGCCGCGATCTACGCGCCCTACGTGACCCGCACCGCGGTCTCGTTCGAGGAAATCCCACCTACCAGCGAGGCGATGGCCAACCGGATGGCCGCCTCGCCGCAGTTGCCTTGGTGGGTCGCCGTCGACGGCGGCACGATCGTCGGATACGCGTACGCGACGCCGCACCGCCGCCGGGCCGCCTACCGGTGGTCGGTCGAGGTGTCGGTCTACCTGGCGTCGTCGCGCCGCGGTCGTGGTCTGGGCACCGCCCTGTACCGAGGGCTACTGCCCGAGGTGCGCGGCCGCGGATACGTCAGCGCCTACGCCGGCATTACGCTGCCCAACGCGCCCAGCGTGGGGTTGCACGAGAACGTCGGCTTCGCGCCGGTCGGCGTCTTCCCCAGCGTGGGCTTCAAACTCGGCAGATGGCACGACGTCGGCTGGTGGCACCTGCCACTGGTCGACCCGCCGGTCGTCCCCGTCGACCCGCGCCCGCAACGAAGCCCAGCGGTGGGTTAGTCACCGCGGCGGCGCTAACCCACCGCTGGTCACCCCGTGTGCAGCAGGATCAGCGCGGCCGGGTGTGATGGGCCGCGCCGGCGTCACGCACTGCCGTGAACAGGTGCGCCACGCGCTGATGACGGCAGTAGGGGCAGACGGTCGACGGGCCGTGACTCGGCGCCGTGATCATGTGCCCGCACTGCGGGCAGCGGGCCAGGCGCATGCCGCCGAACGCGGCAAACACCCCAATGGCCAACGCGACGATGCTCACCACCGCGAGCAGCCCGACGAGCACTGACGTCACTATTTCGATCACCATGGCCGACCCCGCTTTCGTCCGTGTCTATCGTACTACGATCATATCGTTATACGATACGTACGGCAAGGCGGAATCGGCTGGGTTGTATCGTGACGCGACGCACCAGCGGGTCCGCTCGTGCCGACCGAAGTCCGAGGTGAGCCGTGCCGCGCCCCCGCCCGATCAGCGATGCCGACTACGCCCGGCTGCTCACCGTGCGCAGCGGGCTGCGCCGCTTCGAACGGTGGAGCGCCGCCCAGGCCGCCGAGCACGGCGTGACCGCGAGTCAACACCAGCTGTTGCTGGCCGTCCGCGGGCACCACGAGCGGCAAGGCCCCACGGTGCGCCAGGTGGCCGACTACCTGCTGATCAAGCACCACTCCGCCGTCGAGCTCGCCGACCGAACCGAGAAGGCCGGCTTGATCACCCGAGCCCGCGACCTCGAGGACCGCCGAGCTGTCCGGCTACGGCTGTCGACGGCGGGGGCGCGGACGCTGGAAGCGCTGACCAGCGCGCACATCGACGAACTGGCTGGCCTCACCCCGCTGTTCGAGTCGATGCTCGGCGCGCTGGCGACGTAGGCCACCTACTCGTTGTCCGAGCGGTACCCGAGGTTCGGGGAGAGCCAGCGTTCGGCCTCCTGCACCGTCCAGCCCTTGCGCTTCGCGTAGTCCTCGACCTGATCGCGGCCGAGACGTCCGACGACGAAGTACTGCGACTGCGGGTGCGAGAAGTACAGACCGCTGACCGACGCACCGGGCCACATGGCGACGCTGTCGGTGAGCTCGATGCCGGTGTTGGCCTTGACGTCGAGCAGCTCCCAGATGGTCCGCTTCTCGGTGTGCTCGGGGCACGCGGGGTAACCCGGTGCCGGCCGGATGCCGACGTACTTCTCCTTGATGAGGTCCTCGCTGTTGAGGTGCTCGTCGGCGGCGTAGCCCCAGAACTCGTGCCGCACGCGCTGGTGCAGGCGCTCGGCGAAAGCCTCGGCGAGCCGGTCGGCCAGCGACTCGAGCAGGATCGCGCTGTAGTCGTCGAGCGCGGCCTTGAACTCCATGATCTTCTCGGTGGTGCCGAGACCGGCCGTGACCGCGAAGGCGCCCACATAGTCCTTCCGCCCACTCGATGCCGGAGCCACGTAGTCACTCAGGGATCGGTGCGGGACGCCGGGCCGGTGCTCGGTCTGCTGGCGCACCTCGTGCAGCGTGGTCAGGACCTCGAGACGCGACTCGTCGGTGTACAGCTCGATGTCGTCGAAGTCGATCGAGTTGGCCGGGAAGAGTCCGATCACGCCGGACGCGCTGATCCACTTCTCGGGGATCAGCGCGTCGAGCATGCGTTGCGCGTCCTCCCACAACTTGCGCGCGGCCTCGCCCGACACCGGGTTGTTCAGGATGTCGGGGTACTTGCCCTTCATCTCCCACGCGTTGAAGAACGGCTGCCAGTCGATGTATTCGCGCAGTTCGGACAGCGAGTAGTCCGGGAACGTCTTCACGAACTGGGTCGGAGTGCCGGACCAGTGGTAGTCGTCCGTATGCGCGTCGCGCGTCTGCTGCTGGATGAGCCGCGGTCGCGGCGGGCGGTAGCCCGTCCAGTCGATGGGCGTGGCATTTGCGCGCGCCTGCTCAATAGGCACGATGATCTTCTGGTCCTTGCGTGCCTCGTGCCGCTCACGCAGGGAGTCGTAGTCGACCTGCAGATCGGCCAGTAGGGCGGGACGCCGTTCGTCGGAGAGCAACGCGGCGACGACCGGCACCGAGCGCGACGCGTCCTTCACCCATACGACGGGACCGTGGTACTTCTTGTCGATCTTGACGGCGGTGTGCGCGCGGGACGTCGTTGCCCCGCCGATCAGAAGCGGGATCTGGAGCCCCTGCCGCTCCATCTCGGCCGCGAAGTTGACCATCTCGTCCAGCGACGGCGTGATCAGCCCGGACAGCCCGATGGCGTCGGCGTCGTGTTCCTTCGCCGCGTCGAGGATCTTCTGCGCGGGAACCATCACCCCGAGGTCGAAGACGTCGTAGTTGTTGCACTGCAGCACCACGCCGACGATGTTCTTGCCGATGTCGTGGACGTCGCCCTTGACCGTCGCCATGACGACGGTGCCCTTCTTGCGCTTTGCGTCCTCGGGTCTCTTCTCGGCCTCGATGAACGGGATGAGGTAGGCCACCGACTTCTTCATCACCCGAGCCGATTTCACGACCTGGGGCAGGAACATCTTGCCGGCGCCGAAGAGGTCGCCGACGACGTTCATACCGTCCATCAACGGGCCCTCGATCACCTCGATGGTCCGCCCACCGCGCGCCACGATGTCCGTGCGCAACTCTTCGGTGTCGGCCTCGGCAAAGTCGTCGATGCCCTTCACCAGCGCATGCGTGATCCGCTCACCGACCGGCAGCTGCCGCCACTCGTCGTTGAGCGCCTCGGCCTTCATCCCGGCGCCGGCGAACTCGCCGGCGACCGTGAGCAGCCGTTCGGCGGCGTCCGGACGACGGTTGAGGATCACGTCCTCGATCGCGTCACGCAGCCGGGCGTCGACCTGGTCGTAGACGACCAGCGCGCCCGCGTTGACGATGCCCATATCCATGCCGGCGGCGATCGCGTGATAGAGGAAGACGGCGTGGATCGCCTCGCGGACCGCGTTGTTGCCACGGAAGGAGAAGGACACGTTGGACACGCCGCCGGACACGAGTGCGCCGGGCAGGTTCGCCTTGATCCAGCGCGCGCCCTCGATGAAGTCCAGGCCGTAGTTGGCGTGCTCCTCGATACCGGTCGCGACCGCGAAGATGTTCGGGTCGAAGATGACGTCCTCGGCCGGGAAGCCGATCTCCTCGGTCAGGATCCTGTAGGCCCGCGCGCAGATCTGCTGGCGACGCTCGAGGTTGTCGGCCTGCCCGTCCTCGTCGAAGGCCATGACCACGACGGCGGCGCCGTACTTGCGGCACAGCTGGGCCTCGCGGCGGAACTTGTCCTCGCCCTCCTTCATCGAGATGGAGTTGACGATGGGCTTGCCCTGGACGCAGCGCAGACCGGCCTGGATGACCTCGAATTTCGACGAGTCGATCATGAGCGGGACGCGGCTGATGTCCGGTTCGCTCGCGACGAGCTTGACGAAGCGGTCCATCGCCGCGACACCGTCGATCATGCCCTCGTCCATATTGATGTCGATGACCTGCGCGCCGCTCTCGACCTGCTGGCGCGCCACTGACAGCGCGGTGGTGTAGTCGCCGTCGCGGATCAGGTTGCGGAACTTCGTCGAGCCGGTGATGTTCGTGCGCTCGCCGACGTTGACGAACAGCGAATCGTCGGTGACGTTCAGCGGCTCGAGGCCCGACAACCGCAGCGCCGGCGTCAACTCGCCGAACTCGCGCGGCTTCTTGCCCTCGACGCTCTTGGCAATGGCGGCGATGTGCGCCGGGGTGGTGCCGCAGCAGCCGCCGGCGAGGTTGAGGAAGCCCGCGTCGGCGAACTCGCCGACGATACCTGCGGTCTCCTCGGGCGACTCGTCGTACTCACCGAACGCGTTCGGCAGTCCGGCGTTCGGGTAGGCCGACACGAAGGTGTCCGCGACGCGCGCCATCTCGGCGATGTACGGACGCATCTCCTTCGCGCCCAACGCGCAGTTCAGCCCGATCAGCAACGGACGGGCGTGGCGCACGGAGTTCCAGAACGCTTCGGTGACCTGGCCGGACAGCGTGCGGCCCGATGCGTCGGTGATCGTGCCAGAGATGACGACGGGCCAGCGGCGTCCGTACTGTTCGAACAACGTCTCCACGGCGAAGATCGCGGCCTTGGCGTTCAGCGTGTCGAAGATCGTCTCGATCTGCAGGAGGTCGGCTCCGCCGTCGACGAGCCCGCGGGCCGCCTCGAGGTAGGCCTCGACGAGCACCTCGTAGCTCATGTTGCGTGCGCCCGGGTCATTGACGTCCGGTGAGATGGACGCGGTGCGGGTAGTGGGGCCGAGCGCGCCGGCGACGAAGCGCGGTTTGTCCGGCGTCCGCTCGGTCATGGCGTCGCACTCACGGCGGGCGAGTTTCGCGGACTCGACGTTGATCTCGTACGCCAAGTCCTGCATGTCGTAGTCGCCCAGCGACACCTTCTGCGCGCTGAACGTGTTCGTCTCGATGATGTCGGCGCCGGCCTCGAGGTACTCGCGGTGGATCTCCGCGACGATGTCGGGGCGGGTGAGGCTCAGCAGGTCGTTGTTGCCCTGCAGGTCCGAGGGCCAGTCGGCGAAACGCTCACCGCGGTAGCCGGCTTCGTCCGGACGGTCCCGCTGGATCGCCGTGCCCATGGCACCGTCGAGCACGAGAATGCGGGACCGCAGCAGCTCGGTCAGCTGGTCGGTGCAGTCGGGCCGCAGCAGGGCTGAGTCGGATGAGGTACCGGGCAAGGCGACGTCCTCGGTTCGATCGGCGGAGACATCAGTCTACGGGCGGCTCACAGCCGCTTGCGCATCCGGAGCTGTCCGACCTCCCGGCCCGCCGGAGCGTCGGTCGTAGGGTGGATGCCATGACGGCTCGAAGCGCATCCACGCCGCCTTCGCACAGCGAGGTCGCCCGGTGACCGGACCCGACACCAGCGGGTGGCCCGAGCTCGTCGACCCCGTGCTCGTCGCGGCGTTCGAGGGCTGGAACGACGCGGGGGACGCCGCCAGCGACGCAATCGAGCACCTGCAACTGGTGTGGGACGCGCAGCCGCTGACCGAGCTCGACCCCGACGACTACTACGACTTCCAGGTCAATCGGCCGACCGTGTCGCTGGTCGACGGGCTGTCGCGCCGGATCGAGTGGCCGACCACGCGCTTTTCGTTCTGCCGGCCCCCCGGCGCCGCGTTCGACCTGGTCCTCATGCACGGCATCGAACCGAACATGCGCTGGCGCGCGTTCTGCGCCGAGCTGCTGGCCGTCATCAACGCCCTGGACATCCGCGCGGTGGTGACCCTCGGCGCATTGCTGTCCGACTCCCCGCACACGCGTCCGACGTCGGTGACCGGGACCGCCTACGACCCCGAGTCGGCGGCACGGTACGGCCTGGAGCGATCGCGCTACGAGGGGCCGGCCGGCATCGTCGGTGTCCTCCAGGATGCCTGCGTCGGCACCGGCATCCCCGCGATCTCGTTCTGGGCCGGCGTGCCGCACTACGTCTCGCAGCCGCCGAACCCGAAGGCCACCCTGGCGCTGCTGCAGGGCGTGGAGGAGGTCCTCGACGTCCCCATCCCGCTGTCCCAGCTGCCCGAGCAGGCCGCCGAGTGGCAGAAGCTCGTCGACGAGATGGCGGCCGAGGACGAAGAGGTCATCGAGTACATCCGCAATCTCGAGGAGCGCGACGACGAGATCGACCGTACCGAGATGACCGAGGCGTCCGGCGACGCGATCGCGCGCGAGTTCGAGCGCTATCTGCGCCGTCGCGACCGCGGCGGCGGGCACGCAGGCGGCCCGAGCTTCGGGCGCGACTGACTGTCCCCGTCCCACGACGATCAGAGCGCGACGCCGAGCAGGGCGTCGAGGAGGTCGTGTACGAGCGCCGGCGCGCCGGTGTCGCTTGCTCCGCCGGCGTCACCGGCAGGCGAGGCCGCGATGGCGGCATCCGTCCACCGGTCGATGGCGGCGATGGCCCCGATCGTGTCGAGATCGTTTGCGAGCAGTTCACGCACCTCGGTCAGCAGCGCGTCGGCGGGCGGTCCGCTCGGCCGCGTCGTCGCCGCACGCCAGCGGGTCAACCGCACCTCCGCCGCGGGCAGCCGCCCCCCCGTCCACTCGCGGTCGGCGCGGTAGTGCCCGTCCAGCAACGCGAGCCGGACGGCCATCGGGTCGACATGCGCGGCGCGCAGCTTCGAGACCAGCACGAGGTTGCCGCGCGACTTGCTCATCTTCTCGCCGTCCAGTCCGATCATGCCGGCGTGGACGTAGTGCGCGGCGAACGGTGCCGTACCAGTGAGCACCTCGGCGTGCGCAGCGGAGTGTTCGTGGTGCGGGAAGATCAGATCCGATCCCCCGCCCTGGACATCGATGGCCATGCCCAACCGGTTCAGCGCGATCACGCTGCACTCGATGTGCCATCCGGGACGCCCGGGGCCGAGGTCGGTGTCCCAGAACGGCTCGCCGGGCCGGCGGCCGCGCCACAACAGCGAGTCGAGCGGGTCACGCTTGCCGGCCCGCTGCGGATCCCCGCCGCGCTCAGCGAACAACGTCAGCATCGTGTCGCGGTCGTAGTTCGACTCGCCGCCGAAGCCGGCGGCGGCGGAGACGGGAAAGTAGAGGTCCTCCTCCACCCGGTAGGCATTGCCCCGCTCGAGCAGGGACTCGATCGCGTCGGTGATCTCGGGGATCGCCTCGATGGCCCCGACGTACTCGTTCGGCGGAAGCACCCGCAGCCCGCTCATGTCGTCGCGGAATAGCTGGGTCTCCCGCTCGGCGAGTTCGATCCAGCTCTCGCCGGTGTGCGCCGCACGCTCGAGCAGCGGATCGTCGATATCGGTCACGTTCTGGACGTAATGCACCTCGTGGCCCGCGTCGCGCCAGAGCCGCTGGACGAGGTCGAAGGCCAGGTACGTGGCGGCGTGCCCGAGGTGGGTGGCGTCGTAGGGCGTGATGCCGCAGACGTACATGCGCGCGGTGTGGCCCGGAGTCGTCTCGCGCACCGATCCGCCCGCGGTGTCGAACAGCCGCAGCGGGGCGCCCCGGCCAGGCAGGTCGGGAACCGCGACGGAGGGCCAGGCGTCCATGCCCACCACGCTATCGGGCAGACTCAGCCCCTATGAGCAGGTACCTCACGTCCGAGTCCCGCACGATCCCGGCCGACGCGCAGACGTTGTTCGACATCGTCGCCGACCCCGCCATGCACCCGGTGATCGACGGATCGGGCAGCGTGCAGGCCGTGCGTGGCGCGGCCACGCGGCTGGCGAACGGCTCGAGCTTCGGCATGGACATGAAGATCGGCGCTCCGTACAAGATCACCAACACCGTGGTCGAGTTCGAGGAGGGCCGCGTGATCGCCTGGCGACATTTCAACGGGCACGTCTGGCGCTACCTGTTCGAGCCCGCCGGCGACGGTTCGACGACGAAGGTCACCGAGCAATGGGACCTGCGTCCGGTATGGAACCGCGCGCTGCTCAAGCTCACGTTCGGCGGACGCACGAAGAAGGCGTTGTCCGCCACGCTGACGCGCCTCGGCGAGGTCGCGGCCGAACGACGTTAGAGCTCGGCAGCCCGCGCGATGAGATAACGCCGCTCCGGGTCGCTGCCGGCGCTCACTGCCGCCGCGCGGTAGACCTCCCGAGCGGCGGCGAGATCACCGGCTTGCTCGAGCAGATGGGCCCGCACGGCGTCGACGCGATGCGAGGGCAGCGCCAGCCCGGCGAGCTGGTCGAGGGCGGCCGCCGGACCCTCGACCATGGCCAGCGCGACCAGCCGGTTGAGCGCGACCACCGGCCCCGGTGCGAGTCGGGCGAGCACGTCGTACAGCCCGAGGATCTCGGCCCAGTCGGTGCTGGCGACGTCGGCGGCCTCGCTGTGCACGCCGGCGATCGCGGCCTGCACCTGGTAGGGCCCGAGCGGCGCGGCCCGCAGCGCGGCCGTCAGCAGGGCATCGGCCTCGGCGACGGCGCCGTGATCCCAGAGGGTGCGGTCCTGCCGGTCCAGCGGCACCAGCGAACCGTCCACAGCAGTACGAGCCGGGCGGCGCGCATCGGTGAACAGCATCAGCGCGAGCAGCCCGGTGACCTCGCCGTCGTCGGGCAACCGCTCGTGTAGCTGGCGGGCGAGCCGGATCGCCTCGGTGCTGAGGTCCGGCCGCACCAGGTCGCCGCCCGAGGTTGCCGTGTAACCCTCGTTGAAGATCAGGTAGAGGATGCGCAGTACCGCTGCCAGCCGGTCGGCGCGCTCAAGCGTCGGGGGCAGGACGAACCGGGCGCCGTCGGCTCGGATCCGCTGCTTCGCACGGCTGATGCGCTGCCCGATCGTGGCATCCGGGACGAGGAACGCGCGCGAGATTTCGGCGGTGGTGAGCCCGCCGACAGCGCGCAAGGTCAGCGCGACCTGTGAGGCCGCAGCAAGGGACGGGTGGCAGCACAGGAACAGCAGCGTCAATGTGTCGTCGACGGTGGGCACCGGAGCCGGGTCGAGCATGGCCTGCGCGGCCACCGCATCCTCGCGCCGCCGCCGGGCCATATCGCTGCGCCAGAGTTCGATGCGCCGGCGGGATGCGGCGGTGATGAGCCAGCTGCGCGGATTGCCGGGACGCCCATCGGCCGGCCACTGGGCCGCGGCCGCGAGCAAGGCCTCCTGGACGGCGTCCTCGCACAACCCGAAGTCGCCGTAGCGGCGCACGACCGCTCCCAACACCTGCGGCGCGAGCTCGCGCAGCAACGGCTCGAGCGGATCAGCCCCAGACGGCACGGATCTCCTCCGCCGCCGACACAGCCTGGGCCCGACCCGCTTGCGCCGAGGCGGACCGGGCCGCGGTGTCCAGCACGTTCTTACCGATCGCCCGCAACGACGCCGGATCCGGGGTGACGATCTTCGACGGCACCCCGAGCGCATCGAGGTGCCGCTGCGTCGACGGGATGCCCGGGACCCTGCGATGCATCGGGGTCAGCGCCACGACGGCCGAACAACCTCGCGCGACGTCGGCGTTGGCGCCGGTCCGCGCGCCGCCGTCGATGTAGAGCCGCCCGTCGATCGGCACCGCCGGGTACACCCCCGGCACAGCACAGCTCGCGGCCGCCGCTCGCAGCAGCGGCACTCCGTCGTCTCGGGTCAGCACGCGGAACACACCGGTGCGGGCGTCGACGGCGGTGATCCGCAGATCGTGGTCGGGCCACTGCGTCGAGGGCAGACGAGCGCCCACCGCCCGGTAGCGCGCCGCCAGCGTCGGCAGCCGACCCGCCGCCGCGGCCCGCAACGACATCGAGCCGAGCCGACGACCGAAGGCCTCGAGGTCGCCGCGCGACGTGAACAACGCGGCCACGAACCCGAGCGCCACCCGCTTGTCGATGGCCGCGACCATTTCCGTCGACGGGGGTTCGAGCTGATGTTCGTAGAGCGACTCGAGGTCGGCGTCGCTCGTCAGCTGTGCACCGACGATCGACCCCGCCGACGTCCCGACGAATCGATCGGCGGCGCGCAGATCGATCCCCAGGTCGGCGAGCCCAGCGACGAGACCGAGTTCCCAGGCGATGCCGGTCACGCCACCGCCGCCCAACACCAGCCCTCGCATCGTCACAACCCCAGGAACGAAAGATCGCGGACGGGCCGGACCTCGACCATGCCCCACTGCGCCTCGGGCAGCTTCGCGGCGTGCTCGACGGCCTGCTGGAGCGAGTCGCACTCGAGAAGGAAGAAGCCGGCGAGAAACTCCTTGGCCTCGGCGAACGGACCGTCGGTGGTGTGGATCGTGCCGTCGACCACGGCCACGCCCACGCCGGTGCTGGGGTCGTCGAGCGCCGCCGACGCGATCTTCTCGCCCGAGACGGCGAGGTCGGCGTTGAGCTGCCGGTAGCCGGCAGTGGCCGCGTGGGCCCGCTCGACGCCCATGTCCTTGAACATCGCCCGCCCCTGCGCCGTCGCGTTGATCAGGATCAGGAATTTCATCGAACCTCGCAGAGATCGTGTCGAAAACTGGCGATCGGCTTCTACGTAGCAGTGCACCGGTGCCCGCTGGGGGTACCGACGACGAAGGAGCAGATCATGACCGGAACCGTACCGAGCACGACCGACAGCATCACCGCGCTCGTCACCGAGCAGCGCGAGGCGCTGTTGCGCGGCGACGTCGCCGCCGTGGCCGCGTGCTACACCGACGACGCAACCAGCTTCGACCTGCGGCCGCCGCTGGGCTACGTCAGCCCCCGCAGCGCGCGAGTCGGCGAGCTGACGGATTGGCTCGCCGGGTTCGACGGGCCGGTACGGATCGAGGTCCGCGATCTCGCGATCGCGTCGTCGGGCGACGTGGCATTCGGCCACAGCCTCAACAGCATGACGGCCACCCCGATGGGCAGCCCGGCACCGTTCACGCTCTGGTACCGCGCGACGCTCGGCTTTCGCCGGGTCGACGGCTCGTGGCGCATCGTCCACGAGCACAAGTCCACGCCGTTCCACATGGACATGGACGAGAACTACACGTTCCGCGCGGCGACCGATCTGCAGCCCTAGAGCTCAGATCGGCGGCCAGGGCACCGGCGGCCAGTCACCGCTCGGCTCCGGGTGCCGGCCCGTCGAGAGCAGGGCGCGCACCCGGGCCTTCGTTTGACGCACTTCGCGCTGGGTGAGCAGGTCCCCGAGCCGCTCACCCAGTCCGGCGTCGAGTTCGGCGGCGAGCCGCGCGAGGACGGTCCGTGTCTGCTGAGGCAACCGCGCGCCGGCCCACTGCCAGAGCACGGTACGTAGCTTGTCCTCAACGCTGAACGTGACGCCGTGATCGACGCCGTACACGTGTCCGTCGACGGTCGGCAGCAGGTGGCCGCCCTTGCGATCGGAGTTGTTGATCACTGCGTCGAGCACGGCGATGTGGCGCAGCCCCTCGAGGTCGCGGCGCCGCATGAAGCGGTTGATGCTCACCGCCTCGTCGGTCTCCACCCATAGCTGCACCATGCCGGGGCCGGCAGGGCCGTCGCGGTAGACGGTCGGCGGGACGATCAGCCAGCCGGTGGCCGCGGACACCTCGTAGGCCGCGACCTCACGCTCGGCCAGTGTCCCGTCCGGGTAGTCCCACAGCGGCCGCTCCCCCGCCACCGGTTTGTAGACGCACGCCGCCCGCCGGCCCTCGGCCACGACACCGCAGTAGAACGTCGCGTTGGACGCGTCCATGACCCGTCCCTCGATGGACAGCTCGCCTTCGCGCAGCAACCCGACCGCGTCCTGCAGGCTGACGCCCGGGCACCCGTCCGCCGCGAGCCCCAGCGGCGGGGTCAGTCCGTCCGGAGTCACGGATTGAGCGAGATGCCACGGCGGTAGCCGTTGAGCCGTGCGCACACGTGACCGCCGGGGGCGAGCGGCTGGCCGCACAGCGGGCACGGCGGGCGGCCGGCCGACACGAGGCGCCTGGCCCGTGCCACGAAGGCGCGGGCGCTGGGGGGCTCGATGAGCACGCGCAGGGCGTCCGGGCCGTCCTCGACGTCCTCGAGCAGCGTCTCCTCGGCGACCTCGGGCTCCTCGACCGGCGCCTGCGCCTCGATCACGACCAGACCCGCGTCACCGTCCCACGCGAGGCCCATGGCCCCCACGCGGAACTCCTCGTCGATCGGCTGGTCGAGCGCCTCGGTATCGGTCTCGGTGGCCGGCTGCGCGGTGCCGGTGCGTTCGACGATGTCGTTGAGCAACTGCTCGAGCCGGTCGGCGAGGACGACGACCTGTTGCTTCTCCAGGGCCACCGATACGACGCGCGCGCCGTCGACGGCCTGGAGGTAGAAGGTGCGTTCGCCGGGCGTGCCGACGGTGCCCGCGATGAATCGGTTCGGGCGGTCGAAGACGAAGAGCTGGCGCATGATTGCTCAAGCCTAGGACACGGGAGCCGATCTCAGACCGCGCCGTCGCCGGCGCCGCCGCCGACGGTCGCGTCGTCTCCTGCCTTCTTGCGCCGCCGCTTCTTCGGCGGCGTGAGCCCCGCGAGGTCGCCGCCGGTGTCGTTCACCCGGATCACGTACGGACGCGTCGACGTGTAACGGATCACCGAGACCGAGCACGGGTCCGGGACGATGCGCTGGTACTGGTCCAGATGCAGGCCGAGGGCATCGGCGACGATGGCCTTGATGATGTCGCCGTGCGTGCAGGCGACCCACACGGCGTCCTCGCCGAACTGCTGGTCCCAGGCCCGGACGGCCGCGATGGCCCGGGCCGACATGTCGGCCAGACCCTCGCCGTTCGGGAAGCGCACCGCGGACGGCTGGGACTGCACCACCTTCCACAGCGGATCCTTGGCGAGATCCCTGATCGGCCGGCCGGTCCAGTCGCCGTAGCCGCATTCGATGAGGCGCTCGTCGACGTCCCACGTCGGCTGGATCGGCTGCGCGGCCCAGATCGCCTCGGCGGTCTCCAGGCAGCGGTCGAGCGGGCTGGTCACCACCGCCGTCAGCGGGACGGCGGCGATCCGGGCGGCGACCGCCTCGGCCTGCGTGCGGCCGCGATCGTCCAGGTGCAGGCCCGGGGTCCGGCCGGCGAGCACGGGACCGGTCATGTGCGTCAGACCGTGCCGCACGAGCAGGACGGTGGACATCAGGTCGCCGAGATGACGTTGGTGGAGAGCAGGACTATGAGCAGCACGCCCAACGCGATCCGGTAGTAGATGAACACGAACGTGGTGTGATTCGCCAGCCACCTCATCAGCCACGCGATGGACGCCAGCCCGACGATGAACGCGAACACGAGCGCGACGCCGGTCAGACCCGCACCGGGCCCGTTGCCCTTGCCCACGTCCTTCAGCTCGTAGAGCCCCGACAGCACGACCGCGGGAACGGAGAGAAGGAAGGAGAAGCGAGCGGCTGCCTCGCGGGTGAGCCCGCGAAAGAGCCCGGCGGTGATCGTGACGCCCGAGCGCGACGAGCCGGGGATGAGAGCCAGCGCCTGCGACGTGCCCACGATGGCGGCGTCGACGGCGGTGAGCTCCTCCTCGCCGCGGTCCCGATTGCCCACGCGCTCGGCGGCGAAGAGCACGATCGCGAGGGCGATGAGGGCGGAGGCGATGATCCACAGGTTGCGGGCGCCGGTCTTGATCTGCTCGCTGAAGAGCAGGCCGAACACGCCGACCGGGATCGTCGCCAGGATGAGGTACCAGCCCATTTTGTACTCCAGCGTGGAGCGCATCGACTTGTCCCAGATGCCTTTGAACCACGCAACCGTGACGTGCAGGAGTTCTCGCCAGAAGTAGGCGACGATCGCGAGCATGGTGCCGAGTTGGATCACGGCGGTGAAGGCGGCGCCGGGATCTTTCCACCCGGCTAGGGCCGGGACGATGCGCAGGTGAGCGGTGGACGAGATCGGCAGGAACTCGGTGAGCCCCTGCACGATGCCCAGGATGACGGCCTGGAAGAGCGTCATGACCCGACGCCTGATTTTTCGAGGGCCTCGGCGGCGGCTCGCAGCGACGCCAACCGCTGCGCGTCGTCGGTCCCGGACGGCGAGACGCTCAGTGTCGTGACGCCGGCTTCGGCGAACTCGGCCATGCGCTCGGCAATGCGCTCGATCGGCCCGAGCAGGGCCGTCGCGTCGATGAACTCGAACGGCACCGCCGACGCAGCGCCGTCGTAGTCGCGCGCGAGGTAGAGATCTTGCACCTCGGCGGCGGCGTCGCCGAAGCCCATCCGGGTGGCGAGGGCGTTGTAGAAGTTCTGCTCGCGGCTGCCCATGCCGCCGACGTAGAGCGAGGCGTACGGACGGATCGGGTCGGCGCAGGCGGCTAGGTCGTCGCCGACCACGATCGGGACGGTGGGAGCGACGTCGAACCCGGTCAGGTCCTTGCCGACCTTGGCTCTGCCGGCCTGGATCCGGGTCAGCGACTCGCCGGCGTACCCCGGCGCGAAGAACACCGGCAGCCAGCCGTCGGCGATCTCACCTGCGAGTTCGAGGTTCTTCGGGCCGATGGCGGCGAGGTAGATCGGAATGTGCTCGCGCACCGGGTGCAGCATCAGGTGCAGCGCCTTGCCGGGGCCGTCCGGTAGCGGTAGTTCGTAGGTCTGCCCGTGGTATTCGACCCGTCTGCGCGAGAGCGCGAGGTCGACGATGTCCACGTACTCGCGCGTGCGGACCAGCGGCTTGGCGAAGCGCACGCCGTGCCATCCCTCGGACACCTGCGGGCCGGACACGCCGAGGCCTAGGCGGAACCGCCCCTGCGAAAGCGTGTCCAGCGTCGCGGCCGTCATCGCGGTCATGGTCGGGGTGCGGGCCGGGATCTGCAGGATGGCGCTGCCGACGTCGATCGTGCTGGTCTGCGCGGCAAGCCAGGCCAGCACGCTGACGGCGTCCGACCCGTAGGCCTCGGCCGCCCACACCACGGCGAATCCGAGTCGCTCGGCCTCGCGGACCAGGGCGACGTCGGCGCCGCTGTCGCCGCGCATCCCCCAGTAACCGACGTTGAGTCCGAGCTTCACCGCGTCACCATAGCGAGCACCGCTCCGCCGTCCTGTGCGCCGAGCCGGTAGGTTCGGCCACCGTGAAGCAGCGCACGCTCGGGCGTAGTGGGCTCCGCGTGTCCCACCTCGGGCTCGGCACGTGGCGCTGGGGCCGCGAGACCGATCCGGACGAAGCCGCGGCCATCCTCGTCGCGTTCCGCGACGCCGGGGGCACGCTGGTCGACACCGCGGTGTCCTACGCCGACGGCGTGGCGGAGCAGATCCTGGGCGCGCTGATGGCCGACGTCGTGCCCCGTGCGGAACTCGTCATCGCGGGCAAAGCCGGCTTCCGGCGCGTAGACGGCGAGTCCCGCGTGGACATGTCGCGAGGGCAGTTGCTCACCGAACTCGACCTGTCGTTGCGCCGGTTGGGCATCGATCATCTGGACCTCTGGCAGCTGCACGTCCCGGATTCGTCGGTCGCTGTCGAGGAAACCCTCTCGGCGCTCGACACCGCGGTCGAATCGGGCAAGGTGCGTTACGTCGGTGTCTCGAACTTCTGCGGCTGGCGCACCGGGCAGGCGGCCGCGATCCAGGCCGGCAAGCCCGGGTTCGCGCCCATCGTGTCCAACCAGGTGCGGTACTCCCTGCTCGACCGCGGCGTCGAACGCGAGGTCGTCCCCGCATGCCAGGCCCTGGGCGTCGGCGTGCTGCCGTACTCCCCTCTCGGCGGTGGCGCGCTCACCGGCAAGTACCGCGGCGGCATCCCGTCCGACTCGCGCGCGGCTGCCGGCACCCGGAACCTCGCCGACCTCGACCACCCCGCCACGATCGGCGTCGTCGAGGCGGTCGCCACCGCTGCCGAGGGGCTAGCAACCTCGCCCATCGCGATCTCGCTGGCGTGGGTGCGGGATCGGCCCGGCGTCGCGGCGCCGATCCTCGGGGCCCGCACCCTCGGACAGCTGACCGCCGCGCTGGTGTCCGAGAGCCTCGAACTTCCGCCCGCGATCCGCGACGCCCTGGACGACGTGTCGGCGCCCGAGGTCGGTTACCCGGAGAGCGTCCGCTGAGTTCGCCGGATCCCGTCTTCGCGGCGTTCTGCGACGCCGGCCTGTGGCCGGGTCTGGGCCGGCGTCTCGCTGCGGCGCTGGCCGAGGCCGGGATCACCGGGCCGGAGGACGTCACGACGACCAAGCTCCGGGCGCTGCCCAAGGTCGGACCGCAGCGTGCCGGGCGACTGCTGTCGTCGTTCATCGCGGCCGCGCCGGTCCTCGAGGTCGCCGAGCTGATCGTGGCCGCAGGGGTGGACGCCCGCTACGCCGGCCGTGCCGTCGAGTTGCTGGGGCCGCCGGCACCGCGGCTGCTGCGCGACGATCCGTGGCGCCTGCTCACCGTGATCGGCGTGACGCCCGAGGACGCCGACCGGGTGGCCCGCGCGGCCATTCCTGGAGTGACCCGCGACGACCCGCGGCGGGCCCGTGCCCTCGTTGGCTGGGTGCTGGCCGGGCAGGCTCGCGAGGGCCATACCGTCGACGCCCGCGACAACGTCGCCACCGCCCTCGGCGCCTTCGGGTCGGGTGATCCGCTGGAAGCCATCGCCGCGGCCGTCGAGTCCGCGGCCATCGTGGAGTCCGACGACGGCCTGCTCGGCCTGGCCCGCTACGCCGAGGCCGAGGACGGCATCGCGCAGGGCATCGCCCGGTTGCGGGCCACCGCCGAGCCCATCGACGTGGACGTGCGCAAGGCGTCGGTCGGCGCACTCGACGCCGTCCAGATGTCCGCGGTGGATGCGGCGCTGGCGGGCGGCGTGACCGTCCTGACCGGCGGTCCGGGCACCGGCAAGAGCCGCACCGTGTCGGCGCTCGTGTCGCTGGCCGAGGCCGTGGGCAAGAGCGTCGCCCTCGCCGCGCCAACCGGCCGCGCGGCCAAGCGCCTCGAGGAGCTCTGCGACTCCCCCGCGTCGACGCTGCACCGGCTGCTCGGGGCGCAACCGCGGCAGTCCGGCGACGCCGTCACCTTCGACGGTGGCTTCGCCCGCGGCGAGGACTGGCCGCTCGACGAGGACGTCGTCGTCGTCGACGAGGCCTCCATGCTCGACGTCGAACTCGCCGACGCACTGCTCACGGCGTGCGCCGACGGCACGCATCTGGTGTTCGTGGGCGACGCGGCCCAGCTGCCGTCCATCGGGCCGGGCCGCGTGCTCGGTGACCTGATCGACTCGGGCACGGTGCCGGTGACCGAGCTGCGGACGCTCTACCGCCAGGCCGAGGGCGGCACCATCGCCCGGCTGGCGACCGCCGTACGCGGCGGCGACCTGGCGGCCGTGGACGACCCGACCCACGAGGTGGTCATCGTGGCCGCCCGGGGCTCGGCCGACGCGGCCCATCGCGTCGTCCAACTCGTCACCGACTCGATCCCGCGCGCGCTGTCGATCCCGTCCGGTTCCGTGCAGGTCGTCACGCCCGTGCACCGCGGCGCTGCCGGGACGAAGGCACTGAACGACGCGTTGAAGGCAGTCCTGAATCCGGGCAGCGGCAAGCGGCGCTTCGATCCGGGCGACCGGGTCGTGGCCACCGCGAACCATCTGGAGGCCGAGCCGGTCGGTTACGCCAACGGTGAGGTGGGTGTCGTGACCGACGTCGGCGGCGAGGGTGCCGTCACCGTCGAGTTCGCGTCCGGGCCGGCCGCGGTCAAGGGCAAGGCGCTCGGCGATCTGCTGCACGGCTGGGCGATCACGGTCCACCGCGCTCAGGGCTCGGAGTTCCCGGCCGTCGTCGTCGTGCTCCCACCGGAGGCCGGACGCATGATGTCCCGCCCGCTCGTCTACACCGCGCTCACCCGTGCGCAGCGGCACCTGTCGATCGTGCACGCGGCCGGCCCGGCGGTCGCCAGGGCCGTCCGGCAAGTGGGAGCGTTGCCGCGTCGCACCCGCCTCGTGCCGCTGCTGCGGGAGTATTGCCAGTCATGAGCGACTATCCGCCCGAGCCGTGGGACCTGCGCGGCCAACTGCACGCCTCGGCGTTCCTCGTCCCGTCCACCGACGTCCCCGCCGAATTCCCGCCCGGCTGCCGTCCCGTGCGGATCGGCAAGCGCTGCATCGTGGGGACGGCCTGGGTCGAGTACGAACCGGGCGGCGTGCTGGACTACCGCGAGCTGATGGCCACCGTCCTGGTGCGCCGGGGGTGGCGGCTCATGCCGACCATCGCCCGAATCTGGGTCGACAGCGAGCGGTCGCGAGACGGCGGCCGCGCGCTGTGGGGTATCCCGAAGGAGCTCGCGTCCTTCGAGTTCGACGACGGCCGACTGGTCGTGTGGGATGACAGTGGTGGCATCGCCACGGGGACGGTGCGTCGGCGAGTCACCCTGCCGCGCCGCTGGCCGGTGGCGTTCTCGCTCGTGCAGTGGCTGGACGGTGCGGCCAAGATCAGCCCGGTGCACAGCACCGCGTCACTCGCGCTGTCGTCGACGACGTTCGATCCCGACCCCGCCGGTCCGCTGGGCTTCCTCGTCGGTCGCCGGCCGTGGGTCTCGTTCTCGTTGTGCGATTTCCGCATGTCCTTCGGCCGCGGCTAGCTGCGGGTCGGGCGCGGCATGACGCACAATGGTCGCGATGAGCGACGCTGGCGGAGCGACCCGAGAAAGTGTGTCCGAGCCGCCAGGCGAGTTATCGGGCTCCGACCGGGCCCGAGCGCAGCGAGCGGGCCCGCGAGGAGATCCATGACCGACGCCGTAGACCCCGAGTGGGAGTACACGCCGCTGCGCATCCCCGCCGACGTGCCGAGGGGCAGCGCGGCCGCCCAACTATCCCTGCACGCAGAGTTCGGCGGTTGGGAACTCGCGCGGGTCGCGCTCTACGTCGACGGCAGCCGGCGCGTCGTCCTTCGCCGTAAACGGCGCCGCGGGCAGGTGCCGATGCCCGGCCTGGCCGTCTGAGGCTCGTCGCCCCGGTCACCTCCGCTCCCTCAGCGGCGCGTTTCGGCGCAGTGAGCGCGGTGACCACGCCGCCGCGTGAGCTCGTGGTCTCGCCTGCAGATTCTTCGGGGTAGTCGACGTCCAGGCTGACGCGCCGGTGGGCGCAGTGGCCCACGCGGTCTGGATCGTTGCTCGAGTTCCACACCGACGGTATCGAGACTGTCCTACGCCCGTGCTACAGCCCGCGAATGACGGTGTCCGGGTCAGCGGCCCCGCAGGTAGTTAGGCGTCGTGGAACGCGCGCACCGTATCGATCGTGTCGGCTTCATCGGGCCGCTTGTCGTCGCGGTACCGCAGAACGCGCGCGAACCTCAGCGCGAGGCCGCCCGGATAGCGGGTGGACCCCTGCACCCCGTCGAACGCGATCTCGACGACCTGTTCGGGTCGTACCCGGACCACGTAACCATCCGTGGGCCCGTCGGCAAGCGTCAGGAATCGGGACGTCTGCCAGTCGAGCATCACGTCGGTCATGCCCTTGAACGTCTTGCCGAGCATCACGAAACCGCCGGTCGTGGGATCAAGCGCGCCGAGATGAATGTTCGACAGCTTTCCCGAGCGGCGCCCGGACCCCCACTCGACGGCGAGGACGACCAGATCCAGGGTGTGGACGGGCTTGATCTTCAGCCAGCCCGCGCCGCGCCGCCCGGCTTCGTACGCGGCGGTGAGGGACTTTGCCATCACGCCCTCGTGCCCGGCAGCGAGAGTGCGTTCGAGGAACGCCTGCGCCTCGCCGGCATCGGACGTGACGAGCCGATCCACGCGCTTCGCCGGCGGCACGAGACGCTGCAACGCCGCGGCCCGGTCCTCGCCCGACAGGTCGAGCAGGTCGACGCCGTCGAGATGGAGCAGGTCGAAGAAGAACACCGACAGCGACTGTGCCGAGCGGGCCGCCGCGATTTCGACGCTGCGGCCGAACCGGGACGCGGTGACCTGGAACTTGTGCGGGCGGTTGTCCGGACGCAGGGCGATCGCCTCTGCGTCGGCGATCAACGACGTGGCCGGCAGTGCGCGAGCCGCTTGGACGACCTCCGGCAGGCGTGCGGTCACGTCGTCCAGCGAACGCGTAAAGACCGAGACATTCTCGCCGTCGCGGTGGATCTGGACCCGCGCGCCGTCGAGCTTGGCCTCGAACACCGCCGCGCCCCCGAGCCGGTCGAGAGCGTCCTGCACCCCGCTCGCCGTCTGCGCCAGCATCGGCCCGACCGGGCGGCCGACCTGCAGGGTGAAATCGGCGAGCGCATCGGCGCCCCCAGCCAGCACAGCTGCAGCCACCGAGGGCAGTGCGCCGCCGAGCATGGCGGCCCGCCGCACCGCCGGCGCCGGGACGCCCGCCGCCTTCGCGACTGCGTCGGCCATCACACCGAGCAGCGCGCCCTGGCGAAGTTCGCCTCCCAGCAGACGACGTAGAAACGTCTGCTCCCCCTCGGTGGCCGCCCCGAACAGCTCGCGCAGCAGGTCGGCGCGCCGGACCTGCGAGCCCTGACCCGACGTCGCCTTGATCTGCTCGAACGTCGCGTCGACAGCCGCGACCGGCAGGCTCGGATCGAGCGCGGGCGCCGGGATCGAGCGCAGCGCCGCCCAGCCGACGCCGATCTGTCGTTGCGGGAGCTCACCGGACAGCCAGGAGACGACGATCGGTACCTCGGCAACTTCGGCATCGGCGAGCATGGCTGCGATGCGGGCCGTCTTGGCCAGGCGAGATGTCGTGGCGCCGACATCAGCTGACGCGGCGGCGACCTCGGCGACGAGCATCTCCGAAGCCTGTCACGCGGGTCCCTCGACAGTTCAAGCGTGTTGGGGCATCACTGCAGCGATGTCGACGCAGCCGGATCGACACTGATGGGTGGGGTTGTTGTTTAGGAGTTCAGCACTTCCTCCGGTGGGGCCTCCGCGCTCTGGCCATGCGCTTGTGCGGCGAGCGAGCGGAATGTCAGTTGGAGGCAGTCCTCTTCCTATCGGCGGGTGACGGCTACGCCGTAGACGAGTTCGATGAGCGCCGGGTCGAGCACATTGTCGGGCGTTCCGCTGCTCACGACTGCGCCGTTGTTGAGCAGCACGAGCTGTTCGCAGTAGCGAGCGGCGAGGTTGAGGTCGTGCAGCACGACGACCGTCGTTACGCCGAGGGTTTTCACGAGTCCGAGAACTTCGTGTTGGTAGCGGATATCGAGATGGTTGGTGGGCTCGTCAAGTAGGAAGTGATCGGCTTGTTGGGTGAGTGTGCGGGCGATCAGCGCCCGCTGCTTCTCGCCTCCGGCGAGTTCCGAGAAGTACCGGCGGGCAAGGTGCGGATACCGACGCGGGTGAGCGCGGCTGCCGCGAGTTGATGGTCAGTGGCGCCCGATGACGTCGTTGGGTTCGTACCGAGCCGTTGCCCGTCATCCCGGGGCGGAAGCAGCGATGTCTCCGTACGGCAAAGACCGTGAGACTATCGCAAATCACTTGCAATTGGAGACGGAGTTCAATCAGGGCCACAGAGAGTGCATGTGGCAGCAGAGGCCGTCCGGTCAAGGATCGGCTACGGGACGAGTTGGTAGACCTGCTCCGTTACATGTAACATTGGCGGATGGCTGGCACACGCGAACGGGTGCGCGAACACCGCGCGCGGCTGCGCGCCCAAGGCCTCAGGCCCGTCCAGATCTGGGTACCCGACGTACGCGCACCAGAATTCGTCGCGGAGGCTCACCGCCAGTCGGCTGCCATCGCAGCCAGCGAGCATGAAGCCGACGACCAAAAATTCGTCGACGCGATCTCCATCGACTGGGCCGGCGAGGGAGAGCCCGCCAAGTGAGGCGAGGCGATATCCACATTGCTGCCGCACGAGGCGCCTATACCGGCAAGCCGAGGCCCGTCGTCATCATCCAGGACGACCGGTTCGATGCGACCGCTTCGGTCACGATCTGTCCGTTGACAACGAATCTCGTCGAAGCGCCGCTGACCCGAATCGCTGTGGAGGCAACGACGGCTACCGGGATCGAACAATCAAGCCAGATCATGCTCGACAAGATCACGACGATGCCGCGAGCGAACGTACGCGATCGTCTCGGCCGACTCGCCGATGAAGATTTCATCCGGCTTGACCGTGCCCTCCTCGTCTTCCTCGGGCTTGCCGAATGACAATGACGCCGCCCTGCCGGTAGTGGATCGTGCTGTGGAACACCCGCTACCTCGACGCCGCCCTCAACCATCTCCGCGAGCAAGGACACCACATCCACGACGCCGACATCGCCCGGCTCTCACCCTGATCCACCAGCACATCAACCCGGCACGACAACAATGCCGGCCGGGCGTGTCAGCAGTTGCGCAGGAGCCGGTCGAGCACGCGCACGCCGAACCTCAGCCCGTCGATAGGCACGCGCTCATCGATGCCGTGAAACATCGCGGTGAAGTCGAGATCGGGCGGCAGCAGCAGCGGCGAAAAACCGAAGCACCGCATGCCGAGCGTAGAGAACGACTTCGCGTCGGTACCCCCGCTCATCAGGTACGGCAGCGGTACCGCGATCGGGTCCTCGGCCTTCAGCGCCGCGGACATCGCGTCGACCAGGTCGCCGTCGAAGGACGTCTCGACCGCGATGTCTCGCACCTCGATCTCTCGCACGACGTGCTCGCCCAGCAGGCCGTCGATCGTCTCCAGCAGGTCGTCCTCGTGACCGGGCAGGAAGCGGCAGTCAATCGTCGCCTCGGCGGTGGACGGGATGACGTTGGTCTTGTAACCGGCGCTCAGCATGGTCGGGTTGGCCGTGTTCTGCACGGTGGCACCGATCATGCGCGCGGCGCCCCCGACGATCGGCAGCCACTGCTCGGGCTCGTCCGGATCGAGGTCGCGGCCGAGGGTCTCGCCCAACCCCTGCACGAGGGCGCGGACGGTCGGAGTGACGACCACCGGCCACTGATGATTACCGATACGCGAGACGGCGTCGGCGAGGCGCGTGACAGCGTTCTGCTCGTGCACCATCGACCCGTGGCCGGGGACGCTCTTGGCCCGCAGCCGCAGCCAGGTGATCCCCTTCTCGGCGGTCTGGATCGCGTACACGCGGGCCTGCTCGTTCAACGAGATGCTGTAGCCGCCGACCTCGCTGATCGCCTCGGTGCAGTCGGCGAACAGGTCACGATGGTGGTCGACGAGGTAGTGCGCCCCCCGGCGACCGCCGGCCTCTTCGTCGCTGACGAATGCCAGGACGATGTCGCGCGGCGGTCTGCGCCCGGCACGCGCCCACTCGCGCACCAGGGCAAGCGTCATCGCGTCCATGTCCTTCATGTCGATCGCGCCGCGGCCCCAGACGAAGTCGTCCTTGACCTCGCCGGCGAACGGGTCGACCGACCACTCGCTCGCGTCGGCGGGGACGACGTCGAGGTGGCCGTGGATCAACAACGGCGCCCGGGAGTCGTCGGAGCCCTGGATGCGCGCAATCGTCGATGCCCGGCCCGGTTCGGACTCGATAATCTGCGAGTCGATGCCGACCTCGTCGAGCTTTTCGGCCACCCATTCCGCCGCCGGACGCTCGGGGTGGGTCGGATTCGACGTGTTGATGCGGATCAACTCGACGAGCAGATCGGCAACCTCGTCCTGCGCGGTCGGGTTGGATTCGGACGAAACGCTCATACCGTCACTCCGTTCGGGCACGCAGAGACGGACTGCCCCCAGATCGCTTCGCGCGCATCGGTCATGCCTCGTTCCTACCAGGCCGGGGACACCCGACGGCGTTCTCCGGTTGCTGGGTGCGTCGTCGCCGCGGTCGCGGGAGTCGCGGGGCCACGTCGGCCGGCGCCCTCCGTGAGCTAAAGTGAACGCCGCACTCGTCCGGGTGGCGGAATGGCAGACGCGCTAGCTTGAGGTGCTAGTGCCCTTTACGGGGCGTGGGGGTTCAAGTCCCCCCTCGGACACAATTTGAGCCGAAATTGCCACCCGATGGTTGTCTCTTTCGTGGGCGGCGCGCGAGCCCCGGTGTCTTGCGATGGCTGCGATCAGTAGGTCGGGAAGCTTGGCGCCCTCGTCCAGGGCGACGCCCGGGCTCGCGACAGTGACATGCTTTTCACGGGACTCGGCCACATAGGGGGATGCCATGAAGGCAGTGACGTGTACTGACGCGAAACTCGACGTCGTCGAGCTGGCGCCACCGGAGCCGGCGCGGGGGCAGTTGCTCATCGACGTCCTGCGCGCCGGGATTTGCGGATCCGATCTGCACGCTCGGCGCAACTGCGACGCGCTCGCCGATATCACCGCTGAGATCGGCTACGACGGGATCTTTCGATCGAGCGACGCGGTCGTGCTCGGGCACGAGTTCTGCGGTGAGGTCGTCGACCACGGTCCGGGCACACGGACATCACACCGCGACGGCATGCGGGTGGTGTCCTTTCCCTTGCTGCGCAAGGGAAAGGACGTTCACACGACGGGACTTTCACCGGCCGCTCCGGGTTCGTACGCCGAGCAGATGCTCGTCGAGGACTCGCTGACGTTCGCCGTCCCCAACGGGCTCTCGACCGAGGCCGCCGCGTTGACCGAGCCGATGGCCGTGGGCCTGCACGCCGTGCGCCGCAGCGAGATCAAGCGGGGCCAGGTCGCCATCGTGATCGGCTGCGGCCCGGTCGGGCTGGCCGTGATCAGCATGCTCAAGGCCACCGGCGTGCGCACCGTGATCGCCGGTGATCTGTCGGCCGGTCGGCGCGCACTCGCCACCGCGTGCGGCGCGGACGTCGTCGTCGACCCGAAGACCGAGTCGCCCTTCTCCGCGGCCGGCGGACACGGTCACCTCGAGACCGCACCGGAAGTGTTCGAGCTTGCGGTGAAGACGATGGAGACCCTGCGCCGGATCCCGCTCGTGCCGTGGGAGCGCGTCTGGCAGGCCGCCGACCTCATCGGCGCGGCAACGCCCAAACATCCGGTGATCTTCGAGTGCGTCGGAGTGCCCGGGATGATCGACCAGGTGATCAGCGGCGCCCCGCTCTACTCGCGCGTCGTCGTGGTCGGCGTGTGCATGCAGCCCGACCGCGTCCGTCCGGTCATGGCGATCAACAAGGAGATCGACCTGCGGTTCGTGCTCGGGTACACGCCGAAGGAGTTTCGCGATTCACTGCACCTGCTCGCCGACGGCAAGGTGGACGCGACGCCGGTCGTGACGGGCACCGTCGGCCTCGCCGGCGTCGACGCGGCGTTCACCGCGCTGGCCGACCCGGAAACCCACGCGAAGATCCTCATCGATCCGAGGAGCGGCGCAACGCTGGCGAGCTGAGCTGCTGAACGAACCCCGGCGCGGCCGATCCTGCGTGCGAGGACGCGCGGCGGCATCGGGCAGAGTGGACCGCGCCATGGACACCACCGCGACCGCCCTGACTGCCACGCTCGTCGACGGTGCCCGACCCGATCCCGATCAGCTCTACGCCGATTTCGGGGGCTGGGTCGCGGAGCAGGGCATCGAGCTCTACCCGGCGCAGGACGAAGCGATCCTCGAGCTCGTCACCGGCAATCACGTCGTGCTCGCCACGCCCACCGGCTCGGGCAAGTCGCTCGTCGCCGTGGCCGCGCATTACTTCGCCCTGGCAAACGGCGTCCGCTCGGTCTACACCGCGCCGATCAAGGCCCTCGTCAGCGAGAAGTTCTTCGCCCTCTGCGCGGTGTTCGGGTCGGTAAACGTCGGCATGATGACCGGCGACGCCGCCGTCAACGCCGACGCGCCCATCCTGTGCTGCACGGCCGAGATCCTGGCCAACATCGCCCTGCGCACGGGACGCACCAGCGATCTCAGCGTCGTGATCATCGACGAGTTCCACTTCTACGCAGACCCCGACCGTGGCTGGGCCTGGCAGGTCCCCTTGCTCGAGCTCACCACCGCGCAGTTCCTGCTCATGTCCGCGACCCTCGGCGACACCAGCGAGCTCAGCGCCGACCTCACCAGGCGGACCGGCCGCGAGACCAGCACCGTCGCCGGCGTCGATCGCCCGGTGCCGCTGCACCACTACTACGAGACGACGCCGCTGCACGAGACGATCAACGACCTGCTGACCAGCGGGCAGGCGCCGATCTACGTCGTGCACTTCACCCAGGCCGCCGCGCTCGAACATGCGCAGGCGCTCACGAGCATCAACGCCGCGAGCCGCGCCGAACGCGACGCGATCGCCGAGGCGATCGGCGGCTTCCGCTTCACCGCCGGCTTCGGCAAGGTGCTCTCCCGCCTGGTCCGCCACGGCATCGGGGTGCATCACGCGGGGATGCTGCCCAAGTACCGGCGCCTGGTCGAGCAGCTCGCCCAGGCCGGCCTGCTCAAAATCATCTGCGGCACCGACACGCTCGGCGTCGGCATCAACGTCCCGATCCGCACCGTCGTCTTCGCCGGGCTGAGCAAGTACGACGGGGTGCGGCAGCGGCACCTGCAGGTCCGGGAGTTCCACCAGATCGCCGGACGGGCCGGGCGGGCCGGCTTCGACACTGCGGGCACCGTCGTCGTGCAGGCCCCCGAGCACGAGGTCGAGAACGCGCGACTGGTCGCGAAGGCCGGCGACGACGTGAAGAAGCTGCGCCGGATCGTCCGCAGGAAGCCGCCCGAGGGTTTCGTGTCGTGGGGCAAGACGACCCACGACCGGCTGCTGACGTCCCAGCCCGAGGCGCTGACGGCCCAGTTCGCGGTGACCCCGGCGATGGTGCTCAACGTGATCGCCCGCCCGGGTGACGCGTTCGCCGCGATGCGGGATCTGATCCGCACCAACCACACGTCGCCGCAGGCGCAGCGTGAGCAGGTCCGCGCCGCGATCCGCGCGTACCGCGCGTTGCTGGCGGCCGGCGTGATCGAGCGCCTGGACGAGCCAGACGCCGAGGGCCGCACGGTACGGCTCACCGCCGATCTGCCCCTGAACTTCGCGCTCAACCAGCCGCTGTCGACATTCGCCCTGGCCGCGCTCGAGCTGCTCGACCAGGAGACCGAGATGTACGCGCTCGACGTCGTTTCGGTCTTCGAGGCCACGCTGGAGAACCCGCGGCAGATCGTGAAGGCGCAGCAGAACCTGGCCCGCGGCGAGGCCGTCGCGCAGATGAAGGCCGAGGGCATCGAGTACGAGCAGCGCATGGAACTGCTCGCGGACATCACCCACCCCAAGCCGCTGGACGAGCTGCTGACCGCCGCATTCGCGATCTACCGGCAGTCCCATCCGTGGCTGGACGAGGACCAGCTCGCGCCCAAGTCGATCGTCCGCGACATGTGGGAACGCGCGATGACCTTCACCGAGTACGTCGCGTTCTACGGCCTGTCCCGCAGCGAGGGGCTCGTGTTGCGCTACCTCACCGACGCGTACCGGGCGCTGCGCTCCAGCGTGCCGGCGGGCGCCGTCACTGAGGGCTTCACCGATCTCGTCGAATGGCTCGGCGCGCTCGTGCGGCAGGTCGACTCCAGCCTGCTCGACGAGTGGGAGCAGCTGACCGCCGGCGTCGCCCTGGGTAGCGAGGTGTCCCTCGACGTTGTTGCGCCGGCGTCGCTCACCGCCAACACCCGCGCGTTCACCGTCCTCGTCCGTAACGCGATGTTTCGACGGGTCGAACTCGCCGCGTTGCGGCGCTACGACGACTTGGCCGCCCTCGACAACGGGTGCGCCGCCGAGCACTGGCGCGCGGCCCTCGAGGGCTACTTCGCCGAGTACGACCGCATCGGCACGGGCGGCGACGCGCGCAACGCCGCATTTCTGCACATGACG
Source organism: Jatrophihabitans sp. (assembly GCA_051000605.1). Taxonomy (GTDB): domain Bacteria; phylum Actinomycetota; class Actinomycetes; order Mycobacteriales; family Jatrophihabitantaceae; genus Jatrophihabitans. Next base: position 24,657 of record JBPCOE010000026.1, on the reverse strand, counting down.
AAGGACGCGAGCACCTGGCACGTCCGGCAGGTCTTCGACGACCCGGACGGCGATCACGACTGGGCGATCAGCGCTGACGTCGACCTCGCCGCCAGCGACGAGGCCGGCGAGCCGGTCGTCACCGTCACCGACGTCGGTCCGCTTTAGCGCACAGCTGCGCGAATGGAGCCCGTCAATGGTGTCAGCCCAACGCGTAGACGGTGCGGGACCCTACCCACGCCCCAGTTCGTCAAGTTCGGCCTGAACGTTGGCACGGGCGGCGTCCTCCCACCTCGCGTGGGCGATTTCGGTCACGTACAGACGGGGCATCCGCAGCAGCGAGGACAAGGCGGCGCTGCGTCCGGGCGTCCACTGAGCATCGTCGAGTTCGCGGTACTCGCGCCGGACCGCCTCGGTGTAAGCGCGGTATTCCTCCGGCGGCGCAGCCAGGATCGCGAGGTCGGCGTCATTCAGCACCGACCTCGCGACGTCGTGCGGGTCGGACGCGTGATCAGCCGTGGACTGCACCAGGGCGTCGACCCGCTCTGCGTAACCCGCAGGCAGCCCGAGCGTGGTCAACCGGTCCCGCGCCCAGGCCGCGCTCGCGCGCTCGTCCTCGCCCGGGCGGCCGTCGTAGACCACATCATGGGCGCAGACGGCGAGGGTGACGAGGGCGGCGGACGCAGTATCGAGCCCGGCAGCGGGGGCCAGTTGGGCGGTGTCGCGCAACATCGCCTCGACGTGCGCCGCGTTGTGGTAGACGCGGCGCGGCTCGCCGTAGCGCCGATCGAGCTCGTCGGCCGACACCGTGGCCGCGCCGGCGTCCCCGCCGAGGCGAGCGACCGCTGCGATCCACGCGGCGCCGAGGATGCTCATGATGCCGTGCATAGCAGACCGATGTGGGGTTCGCCGCGAAGCGTCGGGGTGCGGCACCATGGGAACGTGAACGAATTTTCGGCGACAACCGAGTCCGAGGCCGTCGTGGCCGCTCCGCGCGCGGACATCTGGGCGGTGCTGACCGATCCGGTGCTCTTGCCGACGCTGACGCCGCTGCTCGAGCGCATCGACACCGACGGCGATCTGTGGACGTGGCACATGAAGCAGATCGCCGGGCTCGGCGTGGGCATCAGCCCCGAGTTCACCGAGAAGATGGTGTTCGACGACGGCCTGCGCATCGACTACACGCACAACCCGCCCGACGGCGTGCACGAGCGCACCGGCGCCGAGGGCTGGTACGTGCTCAAGGACGTCGAGGGCGGCACGCAGCTGTCGATCAGCTTGACCCTCAGCGTCGAGCTGCCATTGCCGATGGCGACGAGACGTGCCGTGCAGGGCGTGATGAAGTCGACGATCACTCGCACCGGCGACAAGTTCTCGGCCAACCTGCTTCGCTACCTCGGCGTCGAGGACGCGAGCCCGGCAAAGGGCAAGACCAAGGGGAAGTAGGTTCCGGGTACTGTGAGTCGCGGTAACCGCGATCCGCAGGAGGCATGCGCATGGCCGCACAGCACGTCGACGTCCTGATCGTGGGGGCCGGCATCTCCGGCATCGGCGCCGCCTGCCATCTGACCCGCGAGGCGCCCGGCAGGTCCTACGCGATCCTCGAGCGACGCTACGGCATAGGCGGCACGTGGGACCTCTTCCGCTACCCCGGCATACGGTCGGACTCCGACATGTTCACGTTCGGGTTCAACTTCAAACCGTGGAACGCGACGCGGATCCTCGCCGACGGCACTGCGATCCGCGAGTACGTCCAGGAAACCGCGGCCGAGTACGGCGTCGAAGAGCACATCAACTACGGCCGCAAGGTCGTCAAGGCGAGCTGGTCGACGGCGACCGGGCTCTGGACAGTCCAGGCCGTGGACGAGGCCACCGGCGACACCGAGACGTGGACGGCGAACTTCGTCCTGGCGGGCACCGGCTACTACAACTACGACACCGGATTCCGCCCGGAATTCCCCGGCGAGGCCGACTTTGCGGGCACGATCATCCACCCGCAGCACTGGCCGGAGGACCTCGACTACGCCGGCAAGTCGGTCGTCATCATCGGCAGCGGCGCCACCGCGGTCACACTCGTCCCGGCCATGGCGCCGACCGCCGGGCACGTCACGATGCTGCAGCGCTCCCCCACCTACATCGTCTCGCTGCCGGCGGTGGACAAGATCTCGGCCAACCTGCGGCGGGTGCTGCCCAGCACCGTGGTCTACAAGCTCGCGCGTACCCGCAACATTGCCATCCAGCGCGCCATGTACGCGCTCGCGAAGGCCCGTCCCGACATCGTGCGCTCGTTGGTGATCACCGGGGCCAAGCGAGCGCTCAAGGGTGCGTCCGACATCGAGAACTTCACCCCGAAGTACGACCCGTGGGATCAGCGCCTGTGCGTCGTGCCCGACGGTGACCTGTTCAAAACGATCCGCAGCGGCAAGGCCGACATCGTCACCGACCGCATCGCGACGTTCACCAAGAACGGCATCCGCCTCGAGTCGGGCAAGGAAATCGAGGCGGACATCGTCGTGTCGGCCACCGGACTGGACGTGCAGATGCTCGGGGGTGCGGCGCTCGAGGTCGACGGTGAACCGGTCGCGCTCAACAAGGCGGTCACCTACAAGGGCGTGCTGGTCGAGGGTGTGCCGAACGCGGCGATGATCTTCGGCTACATCAATGCGTCGTGGACCCTCAAGGCCGACATCGCCGCCGAGTATTTCTGCCGCCTGCTGAATCACATGGACGCTAAGGGCTACACCCAGGTCGTCGCCCACGCCGAGGACGCCGATCGCGACGAGGGCTCGGTGCTCGGCGCCCTGAACTCGGGTTACGTACGCCGCGGTAACGATCATCTGCCGCGCCAGGGCACTCACGGTCCCTGGAAAGTGCGCAACGACTACGTCCGCGACGCCCCGGTGCTGCGGTATTCGGCCATCGACGACGGCATCCTGCAGTTCTCGACGGCACCGGTCGCGATGGAAGAGTTGGACGAGATCGCGGGGGACGAAGCCGCGCTGAAGGAGCCGGTCGACAAGTTGCCCAGGCCCCGGCGACGCGCCACCGCCTGACAGACGGTCGATCACGTGACTGCCCTGACGAAGTTCCTCGCCCGCGTCGCCGTCTGCGTGGTGGCGGCCGGCGCGCTCGCGTCGTGCGGCTCCAGCACTCCGAAGCGGGGGCACGTCGTCACCGTCACCGTCCCGCCCACCACGTCAGCCGCCCGGGCGAGCGGAACCACGAGCGGGTCGGGGACGTCAACCCCGTCCCCCACCGGCACAGCGGCGCAGCAGCACCTCGGCGGAACCTGCGACTCGCTGCTGCCCGACGTCCTGGTCACTCAAGCACTGCACGTCAACCAGATCGCCGGGCAGGACGCGTTCGTGGTCGGGCTGCCGGACAAGACCATCGGCCGCCTGTCGACGATCAACTGCCGCTACGGCGTCACCGGGGCCGGGACGTCGACCAAACCGAAGGTCGAGATCGGCGTCAGCCTGTACACCACGCCGACGCAGGCCGCCGCCCGGATCAAGGCCACGGCCGACGACTACGCCACCCATGGCGCCACGTCGAAGGACACCACCGTCGACGGCCAGGCCGCGGTCGTGCTGAGCGGCGGCGTCGGCGCCGGCTACGACGTGCCGCTGTTCGCCCTGTCCGTCGGGCAGCGGACCATCGCGGTGAGCGTCGACGCCGCCGTCTCCAAGGATCCCAACGCCGCCGGGTCGGTGGCCTCGCTCGCAATCAAGCGGACGACCGGCTGACCGGCCGGCGAGCCGCTGACGACATCGCGCTACCGTCCAGAAATGGCTCTGGACGCGGACGAACTTGCCCTGATCATGAACGCCGGGCTCAATCGGACGCTGAGCCTCGAGCTCGACGAGGCGAGCGGGGACCGCGTCGTGACGGGGTGGACCGTCGACGAACGGCATCTGCAGCCCTACGGGATCGTGCACGGCGGCGTCTACTGCTCGGCCGTCGAGAGCAGCGCCAGCATCGGCGCGGCCCTCTGGTACGGCGAGCGGGGACGCGTCGTCGGGGTGTCCAATCAGACCGATTTCCTGCGTTCGGCTCGGGACGGACGGATGACGGCGACAGCCACGCCGATCCACCGTGGCCGCAGCCAGCAGCTGTGGCTGGTCGAGATCCACGACGCCGACGTGCGCCTGGTCGCCCGTGGCCAGGTCCGCCTGCAGAACCTCGCCGATTGAGGCAAGTGCCCCTCGCGGTGGGGCGCGTACCAAGCGGTAGGTTTCGAATCGACTGATGTGACCGAGAGGGGACCCATGTCCGACGATGTCCAGGCCGCCGTATTCACCGTTGCTGACGAGGATCCGCTCGAGCTGAAGATCGAGGCCGCGTCCGAAGGCTCCGCGGGCGCCGATATCAGCAAGCTGCTGGCCACCACCGGTCTGGTGACGTATGACCCGGGATTCGGCAACACCGCATCCTGCGCGTCTGAGGTCACCTACATCGACGGCGACGCCGGCATCCTGCGCTACCGCGGCTACCCGATCGACCAGCTCGCCGAGAACTCCACGTTCATCGAAACCAGCTACCTGCTGATCCACGGCGAGCTGCCGACCGCCGACGAGCTGGCGAGCTTCGAGAACAACATCCGCCGGCACACACTGCTGCACGAGGATCTGAAGAACTTCTTCGACGGCTTCCCGAGTGACGCGCATCCGATGCCCGTCCTGTCGTCCGCGGTGTCGGCGCTGTCGACCTTTTACCAGGATTCGCTCGACCCCTTCGACGAGGGCGACGTCGAGCTGTCCACGTACCGGCTGCTGGCCAAGCTGCCGACGATCGCGGCCTACGCCTACAAGAAGAGCGTGGGCCAGCCGTTCCTGTATCCGGACAACTCGCTGGGCCTGGTCGAGAACTTCCTGCGCATGACGTTCGGGTTCCCGGCCGAGCCCTACGACGTTGACCCAGTCGTCGCCCAGGCCCTCGACCGGCTGTTCATCCTGCATGCCGACCACGAGCAGAACTGCTCGACCTCCACCGTGCGCCTGGTCGGTTCGTCGCAGGCCAACCTGTTCGCGTCGGTGTCGGCCGGCATCAACGCGTTGTTCGGGCCTCTGCACGGCGGCGCGAACCAGTCCGTGCTGGAGATGTTGGAGAATATCCGCGACTCCGGTGGGGACGTCGGCGAGTTCGTCAAGAAGGTCAAGAACAAGGAGGCCGGCGTCAAGCTGATGGGCTTCGGGCATCGGGTCTACAAGAACTACGACCCGCGCGCGGCGATCGTGAAGAAGTCCGCGGACGACGTGCTGTCCGCGATGGGCAAGCGGGACCCGCTGCTCGACCTCGCGATCGACCTCGAGCAGCACGCGCTGGAGGACGACTTCTTCATCGAGCGCAAGCTCTACCCGAACGTCGATTTCTACACAGGCCTGATCTACCGGGCGATGGGCTTCCCGACCCGCATGTTCACCGTGCTGTTCGCGATCGGCCGGCTGCCCGGCTGGATCGCACAGTGGAGCGAGATGATCAACGACCCGACCACGCGTATCGGGCGGCCGCGCCAGATCTACACCGGGCAGACCGAACGCGCTTTCGTGTCGATCGACAAGCGCTGAGGCCGAGCCGGTCGGCTTGACTTGGGTCATGGATGACTCGCGACTCCTTCCGCCAGTCATCGGACGAACTCGCGGGGTAACACGACAATGACGTCGACGGACGGAGCATGACGAGGCCATGGCCTACTACCAGCAGCGCGGCAGCATCCCCCCCAAACGGCACACGCAGCACCACGACGCCGACGGGAGCCTGTTTTACGAGGAGTTGGTGGGCGAGGAGGGCTTTTCGGCCGATTCGTCGCTGCTCTACCACCGGGAGATCCCGTCCGCGCTGCGCGACGCCCGGTCGTGGGGTCTGCCCGACCTGACGACCACACCGAACGAGCCGCTGCTCCCACGCCACCTGACGCTGCACGCCTTGTTCGGCGACGAGTCGACCGGTGACCTGATCCTCGACCGGCGGCTCGTGCTCGGCAACGACGACGTCCGCATCTCCTACGCCGTCGGCGCGGCCGACTCGCCGTTCTACCGCAACGCGATCGGTGACGAATGCATCTACATTGAGGACGGTGAGGGGGTCTGCGAGACCGTCTTCGGGCCGGTGCCGTTCCGCACGGGTGACTACGTGCTCATCCCGCGCGCGACCACGCACCGCTTCGTGCCTGACGGGCTCGTACGGGCGTACGCGATCGAGGCCAACTCGCACATCACTCCAGCCCGGCGCTACCTGTCGAAGTTCGGTCAGCTGCTCGAACATGCGCCGTATTGCGAACGCGACCTGCACGGCCCCGGCGAGCCGACGGGGGGCGCCGGCGGCGACGTGGAGGTGTACGTCAAGCACCGGGCCAGCGGCCCGAGCGGCATCGCCGGAACCGTGCACGTGCTGCCACACCACCCGTTCGACGTCGTGGGGTGGGACGGTTGCCTGTACCCCTACACGTTCAACGTCGAGGACTTCGAGCCCATCACGGGGCGGGTGCACCAACCGCCGCCGGTGCACCAGGTGTTCGAGGGTGCCAACTTCGTCATCTGCAACTTCGTGCCGCGCAAGGTCGACTACCACCCGCTGTCGATCCCGGTGCCGTACTACCACTCGAACGTCGATTCCGACGAGGTCATGTTCTATTGCGCGGGCGACTACGGAGCCCGCAAGGGCTCCGGCATCGGGCCCGGATCGATCAGCCTGCATCCGGGCGGCCATTCGCACGGCCCGCAGCCCGGCGCGTACGAGCGTTCGATCGGCGTCGAGCAGGTGGACGAGTTGGCGATCATGATCGACACGTTCCGTCCCCTTCGCCTCGGCGAAGGCGGCCGGGCGGCCGACGACGGCCGGTACGCCTGGTCCTGGACTCGCGAATGACGTTCGGGATCGACAACCTCCCGTACGGATCAGTGGTCGGGGCGGACGGCCGGCGGTTCGCCGCGGTGCGCTTCGGCGACGCCGTGCTCGATCTCGCTCGTCTCGACGCCGATCTGTTCGCAGACGGCACGCTCGACGCCTTTCTGGCGGCTGGGCGTCCGACATGGACGCGCGTCCGGGCGCAGGCCGTGGCGGCGCTCACCGAGAATCGCCACCCGCTGATCGCCCTGGCCGACGTCCGTCCGACACTGGGGTTCACCGTCGCCGACTACGTCGACTTCTACGCCTCGGAGCACCACGCGACCAACGCCGGGCGGATCTTTCGCCCGGACGCCGAACCGTTGCCCGCGAACTGGAAACAACTGCCCGTGGGCTATCACGGCCGATCCGGCTCGCTGGTCGTCTCGGGCACCGACATCGAGCGGCCGCGTGGGATTCTCGGGCCCGGCCGGGTCGAGCCCTCGGTCCGGCTGGACTTCGAAGCCGAGCTCGCTTTCGTGGTCGGTGTCCCGGGCCGTCGCATCCCGGTCGGAGACGCCGACGAGCACGTGTTCGGCGTGTGCCTGCTCAACGACTGGTCGGCTCGCGACATCCAGGGTTACGAAACCGTTCCGCTCGGGCCGTTTCTCGGCAAGTCCTTCGCGACCTCGATCGCCGCCTGGATCACTCCGCTGGAGGCGCTGAGCGCGCATCGCAGCGCCCCGCACCAGGACCCGACGCCGGTGGCGCACCTGCGCGAGACCGATCCTCCGCACGGCCTGCGGCTCGACCTGAGCGTCCGGATCAACGGCGCCGCCGTCAGCACGCCGTCGTTCGCCGACATGTACTGGACCTACGCGCAGATGCTGGCGCACCTCACCTCGAACGGGTCGTCCGTCCGGACCGGCGACGTCTTCGCGTCCGGCACGGTCAGCGGAGCGCGTCGCGACCAGCGAGGATGCCTGCTCGAACTGACCTGGAACGGCACGGAGCCGATCGAACTGGCCGACGGCGAAACCCGCACCTGGCTGGCGGACGGCGACGAGGTCAGCATCGGCGCGTCGGCCGATACGGTGTCCCTGGCCGCGGTCACGGGCCGCGTGTCGTCCGCGTAATCCGCGGAATCCGGAGATACGAGGGATATGAAACCGTAATGGCCGCCTCGGACGAACACATAGGCATGGAGTCCGCACTCGCCGAGATCGGCGAACGCCTCAACCGAGGCGAGCCGGAGGCCCTCGAAGAGGCCTATCGGCAACTCGGACCGCTCGTGATGTCCTATCTGTCAAGATACGTCCCGCAGCCGGACATCGAAGACGTCATGCAGCGCGTGTTCTATGAGGTCTGGCGGGTGCACGGCCGCTTCGATCCCGGCCAGTCGTTGCGCGGCTGGGTGCTCGGTATCGCACGCAAGCGGGCCATCGACCACCTGCGCAAACGCCGTGATGTCGTGGTGCCCCTGGATTCGATGCGCGAAATCACCGGCGACGACGGCCGTGAGATCGCCGAGCGCCTCGTCTGGGCCGACGAGGTGCGCGGCGCGCTGGACCTACTGCCCGAACTGCAACGCGAGGTCATCGAACTCGCCTACTTCGAGAGCTACACCCAGACCGAGATCGCCGTGGCTCTCGACATCCCGCTCGGCACCGTCAAAACTCGCACCGCCCGTGGCTTGCAGCGTCTCGCCGGGCTCCTCGAGAACACCCGGGGGCACTGATGACCAACAACCACATCTCCGACGACCTTCCGCTGCTGCTCACCGGCGACGCCACGCGGGACGCCGTCATAGCCGCCGCCGCGCATCTGCGCGCTTGCGTGGATTGTCAGCAGGAACTCGTGTCTGCGGTGGTCGCCCACGCGTCGCTGACTTCGGCGCATCGCTTCGCCCCCGAGATCGTCACCCCTGATTACGAACTGCAGGCCGGCGTCGGCGACCCGCCGCCGCCGGCCGCGCTCCCCGATCTCAGCGACGTGTTCGCTGAGGCGCGCGCGGGCGCATCCGTCACCCCGATCTCGCGGATGCGGGGTCGTCGTGCCCTGGTGAGCATCGCCGCTGCCGCGGCGATCGTGGTCGGCGGCGGAGTGACGTACGCGGCGCTTTCGTCAGATCACTCGGCCCCGTCCACTCGTACCGTCGCCCTCACCGCGTTCGACACCGGGCACGAGCCCGCGTCGGTGCAGATCCTCGGCAACAACAAGCTCAAGGTCGACGCCTCGAAGCTGCCCAAACTGGACTCGACGCACCTCTACGAAGTGTGGCTGACCGACAACGAGCGGCGCAGCATGCAGTCGGTCGGGTTCATCGGCGACAACAACACCGCGACCCTCTCGGTGTCGCCGAAGTGGATGTCGCAGTACAGCAACATCGAGGTCAGCGTCCAAGGCGTGAACCAGGACAAGTACTCGCACGTGAGTGTCCTGCGCGGTTCGTACGGCTGAGCACTCGTTTCGTAGCGGCGGGACGCGGTGCGCCGCCACGCTCGTACCGGCGTCCGCTGATGCGCTCCGCAGTTCGGCCGGGCGGCCACTCGTCGTCATGGCCCACGGGTTCGGCTGCACCCGCGACAGTGGCTTGCTGCCGTTCGCACAGCGGTTTGCCGGCGCCGGCCTCGACGTCCTGACCTTCGACTACCGCGGATTCGGGACGTCGGCCGGATCGCCGCGCCAAGCGGTTTCACACCGTCGCCAGCGCGCCGACTACCACGCCGCGATCGCCTACGCTCGCGGCCTGCCCGGGGTGGACCCGGCCCGCGTAGCAGTCTGGGGCACGTCGTACTCCGGCGGCCACGTGATCGCCGTGGCCGCGCGAGACCGCCGGGTAGCGGCGGTCGTGTCGCAGGGTGCGGCCGTGGATGGCCTGGCAATCCTGCGCAAGCCCGAGAAGGCCGATCCGTCGGCGCTGCGGTTCAAGGGCCCACGGATGATCGCGGCGGCGCTCACCGACGTCGGACGCGCGATGACCGGCCGGCCGCCGCGTACCCTCCCCGCCGTCGGCGCACCCGGGGATTTCGCGATGCTCACGGACGCGTCCAGCTACGCCGAGTACCTGGCCATGATGGGACCAACGTGGCGCAACGAGGTGTGCGCGCGCAGCCTTCTGACCGTCCCGGTCAACCGCCCAGTGACGAAAGCGCGGTCGGTCCGCTGCCCCACACTGTTGATCATCGCCGAACGGGACACGATCGCGCCCGCATCGGCCGTCCGTGAGGTCGCGCGCCGGATCGGCAGTCGTGCCGAGGTGTTGGCATTCGATTGCCCGCATTTCGACATCTACCGCGGCGACGTCTTCGAGAGATCGGTGCTCGCCCAGCTCGAGTTCCTGACCCGCGTGCTGGCCTAGCGTCGCGGCCCGCACAGCCGCGACTGGCACAGTGCAGCGGATGGCTTTCAACAGCGACGTGTCGCGCATCTGGGACAGCGTGACCGCGACGCAACCCGCGCCGGCCGCCGGTGTCGTCGCCGTGTGCGCCGCAATCGCCCTCGTCGCCGTGGTGTGGTCGCCGCTGTGGGCCCGGGGCCGCCACCTCGTCACCATCACCCACGAGGGCGCGCACGGGGTGGCGGCCCTGCTCACCGGCCGCCGGCTCGGCGGCATCCGGTTGCACTCCGACACGTCCGGGCTGACCGTCAGCCGCGGCCGGCGCACCGGGGTCGGGATGTTCCTGACCGCGGCCGCCGGCTACCCCGGGCCAGCGCTGCTCGGTCTCGGCGCGGCGTACCTGCTGCACATCGGCCATGCCGTGGCGCTGCTGTGGGCCGTGCTCGTGTTGCTGGCGTTGCTGCTCGTCCAGATCAGGAACTGGTTCGGGCTGTGGTCGGTTCTCGCCGCCGGTGCCGTCGTGTTCGCGGTGTCCTGGTGGGCCGCGCCGGCGACGCAGTCCGCGTTCGCCTACGCCGGCACCTGGTTCCTGCTGCTCGGCTCGCCCCGGCCGGTGCTCGAACTGGGTCGATCCCGGCGCCGCGGCAGTGGCACGTCGGACGCGGACACGCTGGGCCGCCTGACCAGGACGTCCGGCGGATTCTGGGTCGGCGTGTTCCTGCTCCTCACCGTGACGCCCCTGGTATTGGGCGCCGTGCTAATCACCGGCTACCGCTTCCGCTGACCGTCCTTCAGCCGCTCGCGGGACTTACGTGACCGCCTTCTTCACCCGCGGCGGCAGCGGGAAGAACATGCTCGTCCTCGCGGCGTACGCGTCCCAGCCGGCGCGCTTGCTCATGTGCTTCTCGAGGATGCGCGCGCCGGAGCCCTTGGTCAGCAGCAACGTCATGATCACCGGCGCGACGATCGTGGCCACGCCGGGCAGCGCGTCGGCTGCGACGAGGAATATCCCCCACCAAATGCACGCGTCACCGAAGTAGTTCGGGTGGCGCGTGTAACGCCACAGACCGGTGTCGATGAGCTTGCCCTTGTTCTCGGTGTTCTGGCGGAACCGGCCCATCTGGGCGTCGCCGACCGCCTCGAAGAACACGCCGACGGCCCACACCGCGACCCCGATCCACGCGATGACGCCGACCGAGTCGCCCTCGTAAGCGCCGACCAGGATCGGGGCGGCGATGATCAGTGCGAGCAGACCCTGAAGCGAGTAGATCATCCGCAGCGCGTAAAGGTCTCGGCTGCCCTTGGCCTTGTCGAGCAAGCCGTCGTAACGGGGGTCCTCACCCTTGCCGAGCGACCGTTTACCGACGTAGAAGGCCAACCGCAGCCCCCACAGCGCGGGCAGCATCAGCAACAACACCCGGCGCAGACCGTCGCCGTGGCCGCTCGAGGAGGCGAACACGACGACCGCGATGACGACGTACAGCAGCCCCCACGTCGTGTCGATGACGTTGTGCCGGTGCGCGATCTTGGCGCACACGAAGGTGATCGCCAGGGCTACGACCACCGCCGCGGCCGCATAACCGACTGTGGCGGTGAAGGCCGATCCGTCGAAGTTCACGTGGTGTGACTACCCGGCCTACGCCTCGACGGCCCACGGACGGGTGGGCGGCATGTCGCTGATTCCGTCGGCGGACGGTTTCACGGCGAGAACCTGGTCGACGCCCATCCGGCCCTCTTCGAAGGTGAGCATGCCGCCGACGAGGTATAGCCGCCAGACGCGGGCGACCTCCTCGTTCTGCAGTGCCACGAACTCGTCCCACTTTGACTCGAAGGTTTCGATCCAGTCCTGGACGGTCCGCACGTAGTGCTCGCGCATCGCCTCGACGTCGCGCACCTCGAAGCCCGCATCCTGCAAGTGTTCGAGCGTCTTCCACAGTGGACGCATGTGCATGTCGGGCGCGATGTAGGACTCGATGAACGCACCGCCGCCGGGGGCGGTGCCCTGATGGCGTGACATCTGCTGCAGCAACAGTCGACCGGTGGGCTTGAGCGCGCGGTAGAGGATCCCGGCGTAGACGCCGTAGTTGCCCTCGCCGACGTGCTCGCCCATCTCGATCGAGCTGACCGCGTCGAAGCCGGTGTCGGTGACATCGCGGTAGTCCTGCAGCCGTACCTCGACGCGGGCGGCGAGCCCCTTGTCGGCAATCCGTTTGACGATGTGGTCGCGTTGCTGCGCGGACAGCGTGATGCCGACGACGTCGACGCCGTAGTGCTCGGCGGCGTGCAGGATCAGCGAACCCCACCCGCAACCGACGTCGAGCAGGCGCAGGCCGGGCTTGAGGTCGAGCTTGCGGCAGATCAGGTCGAGCTTCGCGGTCTGCGCGTCGTGCAGCGACTGGCCACCGTGTGTGTAGTAGGCCGACGAATACGCCATGTGCTCGTCGAGCAACAGTTGGTAGAAGTCGTTCGACAGGTCGTAGTGGTGCGATATCGCGGCGCGGTCGCGCAGCTTGCTGTGCAGGCGCCCGCGCAGGCGAGCCTCGGACATCGGAGGCTTGGGCGGCAGGCCGATCGCGCCGAGCTTCGCCGCCGCCAGGGCGCCCTTGACCTTCGCGCCCGTCGGGAGCGAGACGTCCGTGCTCGGACGCCGCCGGGCAAGCTGCCAGGCGCGGCGGAAACCCTCGGCCAGGTCACCGTCGACGTCGATGTCACCGGTGACGTAGGCGCGGGCCAGCCCGAGTTCGCCCGGTGCCCATAGCAGCCGCCGCAGTGCCCGGCGCGACTTGATGACAAGCACCGGGCCGTCCGCGGGGCCGGTTTCGCTGCCGTCCCAGGCCCGGATGCGGACCGGCAACTCGATACCGACGGTGTCGCGGACCAGCACGGACATACGGTCGGCGACGGTGGGTTTGCTGGACATGGGTACCTCGTTGGTAGCGGTGGACGGATGTTCCGGGCGGGGCTGGACGGGAACTCCCCGGCGCCAAAGGCGAATGCCGTGGACGGTGATGAGAGCGCGCACGCGCCAGGTCTCGAAGGGATGCGCAAGGGCGGCAGCCAGGACGGCGCGACGGGTGGCCGCACGGCGCACACCCCGCACGGAAGCCGTGAACGGCCGGCTGCCGGGCCGGTGCAGCGTGATCGTGACGGCCAGGGTCTCCCCCGGCTCGGGCAGGCTCATCCGATAACTGCCGTCGACCGGGTAGAACGGTGAGACGTAGAACTCCTTGGCCGTGTCGACGCGGCCCGCGTCGTCCGGGCGGAGCAGGTAGCGGTGCCGCTCGCGGTAGGTGTTGTGCACCTCTGCGATCACGCAGGCGATCGCGCCATCCGGGTCGTGGCACCAGAACAGGGTCAGCGGGTTGAAGACGTAGCCCAGGCTGCGCGCGTTCGTCAGCATCGTGATCTGCCCGCCGTGCAGGTCGATGCCGTTCTCGGCGAGGTAGTCGTCGACGTTCTCGCGCAGGCTGCGCGCCGGATCGCCCAAATGGTCGCGCGATTCGAACCGCGCAAGCGGGCCGTGCCGGGGCAAGTCGTCGAGGTCGACGAACCAGAGGTAGCTCGAGTGCCGCACGTCGTGGCGCACCGGCTCCGTGCGCACGTGCGCGATATCGACTGCATATATCGAGGGCTGCGCCGCTCCGGCGGGCTCATCGCGTCTCACCAGCGGACTCCGAGCGACGCGGCGGCGTGAACGCCGGACCGGCAACCGTCTTCGTGGAATCCCCAGCCGTGATACGCCCCGGCGAAGGCCAGCACACCGTCGTTGAGCTCGGGCAGCCGCTCGCGCGCGGCCACGCTCGCCGTGGTGTAGACGGGGTGCTCGTAGTCCATCCGGTCGATGATGCTCGCCGGGTCCACCCGGTCCTCGCCGTTGAGCGTGACGATGTAGCGCTGCGGCGCGTCCAGACGCTGCAGGCGGTTCATGTTGTAGCTGACCTGCACCGTGGTCGGGACGGCATCGCAGGACGGCAACGAGTAGTTCCACGACGCGTCCGCCTTCGCCGCTCTCGGCAGGACTGACGCGTCGGTGTGCAGCAGCGTCGGATTGACGGTGTACTCGATCGCGCCGAGCAGCTCCTGCTCGCCGCGCGTCGGCGCGCTGAGCATGCGCAGCGCCTGGTTCGGGTGGGTGGCCACGACGACCCCGTCGAAGTGCTCGACCGTGTCGGATTCGTCGCGCACGTCGACGCCGGCGTCGGCGCGGCTGATCGCGCGGATCGGGTTCGCGGTTTGGACCGCGGTGAGGCTCTTTGCCGCCTTCTCCACGTACCGGGCCGAACCGCCGGTGACCGTGTACCACGTCGGGCTGCCGGTCACCTGCAGCATTCCGTGGTTCGCGAGGAAGGAGAACAGGTAGCGCGCCGGATAGTCGCCGGCCTGGGTAGGCGCGGTCGACCACACGGACGCGATCACGGGAGTCATGAAGTGGGCGACGAAATACGACGAGAAGCGGCCGGCGGCGAGGAATTCGCGGACCGTGCGGCCGTCGTCCTCGGTGGCGAGCAGGGCGTGCGCCTGCCGATGGAATTTCACGACCTCGCCGAGCATGCGCAGGTAGCGGCGGTTGCCAAGAGCCTTCGTACTGGGCAGCATGCCCGAGATCCCGCGGCCACCGGCGTACTCGAGCCCGCAACCGCCGCAGGAGACCGACATGCTCATGTCGGACTCCTGGGTTGCGACACCGAGTTCGCCGAACAGCCGCCGCAGCAGGGGGTAGGTGCGCTCGTTGTGCACGATGAAGCCGGTGTCGACATGGCGCAGGACGCCGTCGGTGCCGACGACGTCGTGGGTGTCGGCGTGGCCGCCGAGGCGGTCATCGGCCTCGTAGACGGTGACGTCGGCGCGGCGTTGCAGGATGTACGCGCAGGTGAGCCCGGCTACCCCGCTGCCGACCACCGCGATCCTGCGTCGTGTCACTGGTGGGCCTCCCGCGTCGCGCCACTGCGTGCCCAGTTGGTGGGCATCGTCGGTGAAACGGTTTCACTAGTGAGTTCGCGCGCGGGAGGGCGCGCGGTTCCAGGAGTGGCGCGCGTCGCCCGGACCGGCCGGTCCGCCGATGACAGCTGCGCACATGACGAAGGGGCGGCGGCACGGGAGGGATGTGCCGCTGCCCCTTCTTCGATCCACTGTAGGACATCTGTCCCATGATCGCTGCTACTAGTTTGGCGGGTGTGCCGGATTCTTATTTCACGCTGATCGACCCCCCACCGGTGGCCTCGGACGAAGCCCCGCACGTGTCCCGATTCGAAGCCGGCCCGGCCACCGTCGGGCCGTGGTCGCCGAACCTGCAGCACGGCGGACCCCCGAACGCGCTGGCCGTGCTTGCCGCCGAACAGGCGGTCTTCGCCGCGACCGGACGCACCGACCTCGTCGCCCTGCGCTTGTCGGCCGATTTCATCGGCGCGGTGCCGGTGGGCGAGATCGAGGTCCGTGCCCGGGTGCTTCGGGTCGCCCGCAGCGCGGCCCTGGCCGCGGTCGTCATCGCGGCTGCCGGGCGGGACGCCTTGCACGCGCGGGTCTGGTTCGTGCGCGCGTCCGACACCGCCCACGTCGCCGCGCCGCTGCCGGACGCCGTCGAGGTACCGGACGTTCCCGCCGGCGTTGACCTCGATTTCGGCTACGGCGAGAGCCTCGAATGGCGGTTCGTGCGCGGGAGCATGCGCGACCCCGGTCCGGGGACGGCGTGGGTGCGTCCGAGGACGTCGTTGGCTGACGGTATCGAGCTGTCGGGGCTGGCGCGGGCGGTCCTCGTCGCCGACTCGGCCAGCGGGATCTCCGCCGAGCTGGACTGGACGCGGTGGTCGTTCGTCAACGTCGACCTGGACGTCCACTTGGCTCGCCCGTTCGAGGGTGACTGGGTTCTGATGGACGCCGCGACCCAGCTCGGCGCCTTCGGCTCGGGCCTGGCCCGCTCGACGCTGTCGGACGTGCGCGGGGCGGTCGGCGCCGGCCTGCAGACCCTTGTCGTCGCCCCGATCCCGATCGGATAGCTACAGAGGGTGTCAGTGGGCGATCTCGGTGCTGCGGGACTCGCGCACGACGGTGACGCGGATCTGACCCGGATAGGTCAGCTCGTCCTCGATCTGCTTCGCGATCTCGCGCGCCATCACCGACGACGCGAGGTCGTCGACCTCGTTCGGCTGGACCATGACCCGGACCTCGCGCCCGGCCTGCATCGCGAACACCTTCTCCACGCCGTCGCGGGTACTCGCGATCTCCTCGATACGCGCGAGACGTTTGACGTAGGACTCGAGAGATTCGCGGCGCGCACCGGGACGAGCGGCCGAACAGGTATCGGATGCCTGGGTCAGCACGGCCTCGATGGTCCTGGGCTGGACCTCGTTGTGGTGCGCTTCCACGGCGTGGGCGACCGCTTCGTCCTCGCCGTACTTGCGCAGCAGTGCGGCACCGATGATCGCGTGGCTGCCTTCGACCTCGTGTGTCAGCGCCTTGCCGATGTCGTGCAGGAACGCGCACCGCTTGACCAGGGTGGGCTCGATGCCGAGCTCCGCAGCCATCACACCGGCGATGTGCGCGGTTTCGGTCAGATGTGCAAGCACGTTCTGGCCGTAGCTGGTGCGGTACTTCAGCCGCCCGAGCGTCGGCATGAGCCGTTCGTCGATCGCGCCGACGCCCACGTCGGCGAGCGCGTCGCGGGCCGCCCGCAGGCACAGTTCGTCGACCTCGATGAGGCTCTGTTCGTAAGCCTCCTCGATGCGGTGCGGATGGATCCGGCCGTCGGCGATCAACTTCTCGAGGGTGAGCCGGCCGACCTCGCGACGGACGGGGTCGAAACAGGACAACAGCACAGCCTCGGGGGTGTCGTCGATGAGCACGTTGACGCCTGTGACGGCCTCGAAGGAGCGGATGTTGCGGCCCTCGCGGCCGATGATCCGGCCTTTCATCTCATCGGCGGGCAGGTGCAGGACGCTGACAACCGTCTCGGCCGTCTGCGCACTGGACACGCGTTGCACGGCCTCGACGACGATCGACCGGGCGCGCTCGGTGCCCTCGGCTCGTGCCTCGCTCTCGATCGAACGAACGAGGACGGCAGCATCGCGCCGCGCGCCCGCCTCCACGCCGGCCAGGAGTTCGGCGCGTGCTTCGTCGGCGCTGATCCCGGCGATTCGTTCGAGCTCGCGCTGACGCTCGGTTGCGGTCTTGGCTGCTTCGGCGCGATCGGCAGCAAGGGCACGCTCATGTTCGTCGACCGCGTCTTTGACGACGCCGAGTTCGACCGCTTGACGCTGGAGTTCCGCCGCGCGCTGCGCCAGCAGGGATTCCTGGTTGTCCAGGCGGTTCTCGGTGTCGTTCAGGAGCGCGACCCGTGCGGCGTGGCCGGCCTGCTGGCGGTGTACCTCGGCGGTGAGCTTCTCGACCTCGACGTTGCCCTGGCGACGGGCCTCGGCGAGTACCGCAGTCGCCTGCCCCCGCGCCTCCGCCAGGACGGCGTCGGCCTGGCCGCGAGCGGCGTCGAGTTCGAAGCGGACGGTGCGACGGGTGGATTCGGCCTCGGCGTCGGCGATCCTGCGCAGGCCGTCAGCCTCGGCCTGGGCCGCCTGGCGAACGGCGGCGGCTTCGGCGGCGCATGCCGCGCGGGCGGCCTCCGACCAGGGCTCCGGCTCGGCGGGTGACTGTGCGCCAGACCGATCCTGGGGGGCGCCCAGCGCACCGTCACGGCGCGTGTAGGCCAGAACGAACAGCAGGCCCAGAACAAAAGCGGCACCGATTCCTGCGTACCAAACCCCGTTCATGCGCGCCTCCTGCCCATCGGTCGAGTCGTCGGCCGACTCGGTGACCAGGACCGCGGAAATGCGGCTTGCTACGTACCCGGTGCCGGACCGGGCACGCCGATGCAGGTCGACGTAGCGAACGAGAACGAGTGAAGACGCCAGCGTAGTTGCCAGGTCTGGAGGGGGCTCCTTCGATGCGGGTCAAGTGGTCTAGCTATGTCGTCTGGCTATGTCATGAGTGACAGCGGCTGCCGGCACACCATGCGTTCTCAAGGCGGTGTCCCTGGTGTACTCGACACTATTAACGCGGGACTGACAAATCAAGTACGCCCATCGCACCGGCGCCGTCGGCGGAGCGCCGCAACTGGGCGGGACGGCCTGCGGGTCAGAGGTCGGCGGTGTCCGCCTCGAGCAGGACGGCCGCGTCGGCGGAGTCAGCCAGCACCTGCTTGACGACCTGGTAGGCGGTCGCTGCGCCATACCCCTTGCGCGCGAGCAAGCCGACCAGGCGGCGGGTCTGCACCGCAACCGGCAGGCCCACCAGGGCCTGGCTGCGACGGGTGGCCAGTTCGAACGCCTTCGCGTGCTCGTCGTCTTGATCGATGCCGTCGAGCGCCGCGCCAACGACCGCGTCGTCGAAACCGCGTTGCCGCAGCTTGGTCGCTACCGCCCGTCGCGCCAGGCCACGCTCGCGGTGCTGAGTACTGGCCACGAGCTCGGCGAGGGCAGCGTCGTCGATCAGGCCGACCTCACCGAAACGGTCCAGGACACGGCGTGCAGCGTCGTCCGGCACGCCCCGCTTAGTCAACGCCTGCGCCAACTCGGAGCGGCTGCGGGCCTTGCGCTCGAGCATCCGCAGGCAGATGGCACGAGCTACTGCCATCGGATCGCCCGGCGGGCCCTCTTGTTCCGGTGGCGGCGGGGTCGCAGCCGACGCCATGATCAGAAGTCGACGGGCGCCGGCAGCGGTTCGATCGGTACGCCGACCTCGTCGACGCGGGCGCCGATGCCGAGCTTCTCCTTGATCCGCTTCTCGATCTCGTCGGCGAGGTCGGGGTTGTCGCGCATGAAGCTGCGAACGTTCTCCTTGCCCTGACCGAGCTGGTCGGATTCGTAGGTGTACCAGGCACCGGACTTCTTGATCAGGCCCTGCTCAACGCCGACGTCGATGAGCGAACCTTCCCGGCTGATCCCTTCGCCGTAGACGATGTCGAACTCGGCCTGCTTGAACGGCGGGGCCACCTTGTTCTTGACGACCTTGACACGAGTGCGGTTGCCGACCGCCTCGCCGCCGTCTTTCAGTGTCTCGATCCGACGTACGTCGAGGCGGATCGAGGCGTAGAACTTGAGCGCCTTGCCGCCCGTCGTAGTCTCTGGGCTGCCGAACATCACACCTATCTTTTCGCGCAGCTGGTTGATGAAGATCGCGGTGGTACCGGAGTTGCTCAGCGCGCCGGTGATCTTGCGCAGTGCTTGGCTCATGAGCCGGGCCTGCAGACCGACGTGGCTGTCACCCATCTCGCCCTCGATCTCGGCGCGCGGCACGAGCGCCGCGACCGAGTCGACGACGACGACGTCGAGAGCGCCGGAGCGAATCAGCATGTCCATGATCTCAAGCGCCTGCTCGCCGGTGTCGGGCTGGCTGACCAGCAGCGAGTCGGTGTCGACGCCCAGGGCCCGCGCGTAATCGGGGTCAAGCGCGTGCTCGGCGTCAATGAACGCCGCCACGCCGCCGGCGGCCTGGGCGTTGGCCACCGCGTGCAGGGCGACCGTGGTCTTTCCCGAACTTTCCGGGCCGTAGATCTCGACGACGCGCCCGCGGGGTAGGCCACCGATGCCGAGCGCGACGTCGAGCGCGATCGAGCCGGTGGGGATGACCTCGATCGGCGCCGCGACGCGATCACCGAGGCGCATGACCGCGCCCTTGCCGTGCTGCTTGTCGATCTGTGCCAAGGCGACGTCGAGCGCCTTGTCCCGGTCGAAGCTCGTTGCCATGTTCGGCCCTCTCGTTCAATGACGCGGTCTGCGTGCAGCGGTTCGGCGTCTTCGGATGTGTTGTCGGCGACGTTAGAGCGCGGCACCGACAGAACCTGCGACGCCGCCCGGAGCTGTGGAAAACTCGGGATTGTCACTCGTCCTGTGGACACCGCACTGCTGCCCATGCCGAGAGAGTAGCCGAACACCTGTTCGACAGATAGCCGATCGGGGCGCCGACACGCCGAGACGATCAGAGCAGTTGAGCGGGCATCTCGAACTCGACGCACACCGCACGCCAGACCTCCTTGGCCTCGACCCCACTGGCCAATGCATCATCGATCGTCGAGCCGATGCCCGGCACGCGGTAGTCCGCCGCCAGGCTGGCCGCATACGCGGTGCCGAAGCGCTCGTTCATCCGTCGCCAGAACTCGGTGAGCCGCACCCGCCCACACTATGCGGACGCGCCGACGCCGCGCACCGTCCCCGATAACCGGCTGGGCGGCCTTGCGAGGATCAACCCATGCCCGCCACCGACGCCTGGTACGCCCTGCCGGCCCTGACCGGTCAGCTCGTCCGTCTCGAGCCGATGCGTGCCGAGCACGCCGACGGCTACCTCGCCGGCGCCGGGACGAGCCCCGACGCCGACGAGGTCTTCCGCTGGCTCAACACACCCGGGTCGGGGTCGGGGGCACCACGCACGCTCGAAGACGCCCGCGTGGACGTCCGGGCCGCACTGGCGGCCCGGGCGCGCGGCGAGCGCTTCGCCTACGCACAGTTCGACGTGGCGACGGGCCGGTTCGCCGGATCGTCCTCGTACTACGAGGTCGCGCCAGGCGTCCGCTCGCTCGGCATCGGGCACACCTGGCTCGGCAAACCATGGTGGCGCACCGGGCACAACACCGAATCGAAGCTGCTCATGCTCACGCACGCGTTCGACGCGCTCGGGGCCGCGCGCGTCGTGTGGCACACCGACATCTACAACGAGCGCTCGCAGGCCGCCATCGCCCGGCTTGGTGCCACCCGCGAAGGCGAGCTGCGCAAGCACCGCATCCGCCGGGACGGCTCTTGGCGAACCACCGTCCAGTACTCGATGACCGACGACGACTGGCCCACCGTCAAGCACCGCCTCGTCACTCGCCTCGCGGCCGGATAGCCGGCAGCCCCCGCTGAAGTTGGCTGGCGACTTCGGGAGTTGACTGACGAGCTATGTGCTGACTGGCGATCTATACGTCGCCAGTCCCTGGAAGGTCGCCAGTCAGATGCCGCAGACGCTGTCAACTCGGAGGGTCGTTCGATGAAAGCGGAGCGAGGCGGTACGGGCAGCGGGCCGGAAGACGACGCGCTGGAGGCTCCTGCCGGACGGGTCAGCGTCGGCACGTCCGGCTGGCTCTACCCGCCGTGGCGCGGCGTATTTTACCCGAAGGGCCTGCCGCATCGGCGAGAGCTGGAGTACCTGTCGTCCCGGCTCAACAGCGTCGAGATCAACGGAACGTTCTACTCTCTGCAGCGTCCGGGCAGTTTCGCGAGGTGGCGCGAGGAAACCCCGGACGACTTCACCTTCGCGGTCAAGGGCGCCCGATTCATCACCCACATGAAGAAGCTCAACGACGTCGCCACGCCTCTGGCGAACTTCTTCGCCTCCGGCGTGCTCGCGCTGGGTGACAAGCTCGGGCCGATGCTCTGGCAGCTGCCGCCGACGCTCGGCTTCGACCCCGGCCGGCTCGCCGCGTTCTTCGCGCTGCTGCCGCGTTCGACCGACGAGGCCGCCTGGCTCGCTCGCCGGCACGACGAGCGGATGACGGGGCGCGCGTTCGCCGACGCCCTCACGCATCGACCGATCCAGCACGCGCTCGAGGTCCGGCACAAGAGCTTCCTCGTGCCGCAGTTCACCGCGTTGCTCCGCGAGCACGGTATCGCGCTCGTCGTCGCGGACACCGCGGGCCGCTGGCCGCTGATCCGCGAGACCACGACCGATCTCGCCTACGTGCGCCTGCACGGCGACGTCGAGCTGTACACCAGCGGCTACACCGAGGCCGCACTCGCCACCTGGGCCACCCAGTTGGCCGTCTGGCGCGATGCCGGGCACGACGTCCAGGTGCACTTCGACAATGACGTGAAGGTGCACGCGCCCTTCGATGCGATGAACCTCGCCGGACGCCTCGACGTCAGCCGGCCGCCCGCGTGCCGCCTCACTCCTCGGCCGGCGCCGTGCTCGCCTTCTCCTGGATCAGGTCCATGACCGAGGAGTCGGTGAGAGTAGTGACGTCGCCCAGCTCCTTGTGGTCGGCGACGTCGCGCAGCAGGCGGCGCATGATCTTGCCCGATCGCGTCTTCGGGAGTTCGGCGACGATCATGATCTGACGCGGCTTCGCGATCTTGCCGATCTGGGTCGAGACGTGATCGCGCAGCGTCTTGACGAGCTGCTCACCCTCAGACTCCTCGGTCGGGACATTGCCGCGCAGGATCACGAACGCGACGATGCCCTGCCCCGTCGTAGGGTCGGCCGCGCCGACGACCGCAGCCTCGGCCACGGACGGGTGGGAGACGAGCGCCGACTCGACCTCGGTGGTCGAGATGCGGTGGCCCGATATGTTCATGACATCGTCGACGCGTCCCAGCAGCCAGTAGTCGCCGTCGTCGTCCTTCTTGGCGCCGTCGCCGGCGAAGTAGTAGCCCTGCTTGCGGAAACGATCCCAGTAGGTCTCCTGGAACCGCTCGGTGTCGCCCCAGATCCCGCGGGTCATGGCCGGCCACGGCTCGGTGAGCACGAGTAGGCCGCCCCCGCCGTTGGGCACCGCGGTGCCCTCGTTGTCCACGACCTCGGCCCCGATGCCGGGCTGGGGCCCGATGGCCGAGCCGGGTTTCGTTATCGAGACGCCGGGCAGCGGGCTGACCATGATCGCGCCGGTCTCGGTCTGCCACCAAGTGTCGACAACCGGCGTCCTGCCGCCGCCGATGTTGTCGCGGTACCAGACCCAGGCCTCGGGGTTGATCGGCTCACCGACCGAGCCGAGCAGCCGCAGCGACGACAGGTCGTGGGCAGCCGGGATGTCATCGCCCCACTTCATGAACGTCCGGATCGTGGTGGGCGCGGTGTAGAGGATCGAGATCTTGTACTTCTCGATCATCTGGAACCAGCGGTGCTCGTCGGGGGTGTTCGGGGTGCCCTCGTACATGAACGACGTGGTCCGGTTCGCCAGCGGCCCGTAGACGATGTAGCTGTGCCCGGTGACCCAGCCGATGTCGGCGCCGCACCAGTACAGGTCCTCGTCGGGTTTGAGGTCGAACACGGCCCAATGTGTGTACGCGACCTGGGTCAGGTAACCACCCGAGGTGTGCAGGATGCCCTTCGGCTTGCCGGTCGTCCCGGAGGTGTACATGACGTAGAGCGGATGCTCGGAGTCGAAGAACTCGCAGGCGTGTTCCGTGGACGCCGTGTCGACCACGTCGTGCCACCAAACGTCGCGGCCTTCGGTCCAGTCGACGTCCTGGCCCGTGCGCTTGACCACGAGGACGGACCGCACGTCTGGACACTTCTGCAGCGCCTCGTCGACGGCCGGCTTCAGCGCTGACGGGTCGCCGCGCCGGTACCCGCCGTCGGCAGTGATCACGACACGCGCGTCGCAGTCCTGGATGCGATCGACGAGCGCGGTGGACGAGAAGCCGCCGAACACCACCGTGTGCGGCGCCCCCAGCCGAGCGCAGGCCAGCATCGCCACGACCGTCTCGGGGATCATGGGCAGGTAGATCGCGACGCGGTCGCCGGTCTCCACACCGAGGTCGACCAGGGCGTTGGCCGCCCTGCAGACCTCGTCCTGCAGATCGGCGTAAGTGAGCTGGCGGGTCTCGCCCGGCTCACCTTCCCAGAGGATCGCAACTTGGTCGCCGTGGCCGTCCTCGACGTGCCGGTCGACGCAGTTGTAGGCGACGTTCAGCTTGCCACCGACGAACCACTTGGCGACTGGGGCATCGGACCAGTCGAGCACGTCCGTCCACTTCTGCGCCCAGGACAGCCGCTCGGCCGCCTTCGCCCAGAACGCCAGCCGGTCGGCGTCCGCCTCGTCGTAGGCATCGGGGCCGACGTTCGCCGACGCGGCGAAGCCTTCGGGCGGCGGAAAGCGGCGTTCCTCGTGGGACAGGTTGGACAGTGTGTCACTCATGAGTTGAACCTAACTCCGTGCGCGAGCGTTGCGAACCGGGCCGTCGGCGAGTGGGAACGTCGGCAGGAGCGTCCGCTTGAAGGTCGAGTTGGTGACGCCGGCGAACGACGCGTACCACGCGGCGACCGCCGTCGCCAAGCCGAACCAGCCGCCGGTCTTCACCCATCCGGTCGAGGCCGAGTAGTTGCCGATCGTCAGGAACAAAAAGGTCAACGCCAGCAGAAGGAACACCAGTGCCACTGCGCCGGACACCCGCAACGACGCGATCAGCATGTAGAAGGTGAAGACCGTCCATACGAGCAAGTACGTGGCGATCGCATGCTCGACGTCTGTGGCCGGAACCTTCGTCGCCACGAACCCGGGTACGACGTGGTTCAGGAGGTACCAGAACGACAGCCAGAATGCGCCGAACGAGCTGAACGCGAGGGCGCCGAAGGTGTTGCCCTTCGTAAATTCCCACATGCCAGCCAGCAGTTGGGCGATGCCGCCGTAGAAGATCGCGAGGCCGAGGACTGTGACTCACGGCGGTTGATGGCACGGTTTCGCGGCGCTCGATGGCACTACCCGAACGCACGGACATAGCCGATGAGGGTGCGTTGTGGGATGAGTGTCCGCCCTCAGGCGGATGATGGTGGGCATG
>JBPCOE010000095.1:0-25111 GCA_051000605.1 Jatrophihabitans sp. | reverse complement strand
CGATCGGGCTTTCGGCTTCCTCGTGCCACCATCGGCACAGGTCTTCGGCGCACGGCTACCCCGGCCCCCTCTCAGGGGCCGGAGCGGCGCGCGTCGCATGTTGCATCGGTTGCAATATCTCCCGTTTTCAGCTGCAGCCGCTCGTGCTGCCGCAGCCCTCGCAGACGAAGCAGCTGCCGGCCGGCCGCATCTTGGTGCCGCAGTTCATGCACAGCGGCGCGTCGGCGGAACTGCCTGTGAGGGTCTCCAACAACTCGGTGGAACTGTGCACCCGCGGTGGGGCTTCGGTTGCCGTCTCCTCGACGACGTCCTCGGCAGAGGCGGACTGGGACAGCGGTGCGGACTGGGCGAGGGACTCGAGGTCGACCTGGTCCTGGCGCTCGTCGTCGTCGCTCGGTGCGTAGGAGCCCGTCTCGAGCTGGCGAGTGCGTTCGGAGGCACTGTAAATACCGAGCGCGGCGCGGTCCTCGAAGGGCAGGTAATCCAAGGCGAGCCGCCGGAAGATGTAGTCCAGCATCGACTGCGCCATGCGGATATCCGGGTCGTCGGTCAGGCCGGCCGGCTCGAAGCGCATGTTGGTGAACTTCTGGACGTAGGTCTCGAGTGGGACGCCGTACTGCAGCGCGATGGAGATGGCGATCGAGAAGGCGTCCATAACCCCGGCGAGCGTCGACCCCTGCTTGCCGAGCTTGAGGAAGACCTCGCCGAGACCGTCGTCCGGGTAAGAACCGGCCGTCATGTAGCCCTCGGCACTACCCACGGTGAACGAAGTCGTGCGCGACGGGCGCGACTTCGGCAACCGGGTGCGAGTCGGGCGGAACTCGATGACCTTCTCGGCCTCCTGCGCGCCACCGTTCGCGGACTGTTTCGCCTGCTTGCCGGCCGACAGCGGCTGGCCGACCTTGCAGTTGTCGCGGTACACGGCGAGCGCCTTGAGGCCGAGCGTCCACCCCTGGAAGTACACGTCCTCGATGTCCTCGACGGTCGCGGATTCCGGCAGGTTGACCGTCTTCGAGATCGCACCGGACAGGAACGGCTGAACCGCAGCCATCATGCGCACGTGGCCCATCGGGCGGATCGCCCGGGCCCCCATCGCGCAGTCGAAGACCTCGTAGTGTTCGTGCTTGAGCCCCGGAGCATCGATGACGTGACCGTGCTCGGCGATGAACTCGACGATTGCCTCGACCTGCTCCTCCTGGTAACCCAGGATGCGCAGCGCCCGGGGCACGGTCTGGTTGACGATCTGCATCGAGCCGCCACCGACGAGCTTCTTGAACTTCACCAGCGCGAGGTCGGGTTCGACCCCGGTCGTGTCGCAGTCCATCATCAGCCCGATCGTGCCGTTCGGTGCGAGCACCGACGCCTGCGCGTTGCGCCAGCCGTTCTTCTCACCGATCTTGTTGCCGCGCGCCCACTCCGTGGTGGCCGCGGCCAGCACCGAACGGTCGTTGTCGTGCAGCGTGCGCGCGCTGTCGTTGGCGGCGGCGTGCTTGCGCATGACCCGGGCGTGCGCCGCGGCGTTACGGGCGAAGCCCTTGTACGGGCCGACGACGGCCGCGAGCTCGGCCGAACGACGGTAGGCCACCCCCGTCATGAGTGAGGTGATCGACGCGGCCAGGGCGCGGCCGCCGTCAGAGTCATAGGCGAGGCCGCTGGCCATCAGCAGCGCGCCCAGGTTCGCGTAGCCGATGCCCAGTTGGCGGTAGTCACGCGTGTTCGCACCGATGGCCTCGGTCGGGAAGTCGGCGAAGCAGATCGAGATGTCCATGGCAGTGATGATCAGTTCGGTGGCCTTGACAAACCGCTCGACTGCGAAGGTGTGGTCGGGCTCGAAAAACGTCAACAGGTTCAGTGACGCCAGGTTGCACGACGTGTTGTCCAGGCTCATGTATTCCGAGCACGGATTGGACGCGGTTATGCGGCCCGTCTCGGGATTGGTGTGCCAGTCGTTGATCGTGTCGTCGTACTGGATGCCCGGATCCGCGCACTCCCAGGCCGCCTCGGCGACCTGGCGGAACAGACCCTTGGCGTCGACGGACTCAAGGACCTCGTGAGTGCTGCGCGCCCGCAGCCCGAACTCGGTGCCCTGATCGACGGCGTGCATGAACTCGTCGCTGACCCGCACCGAGTTGTTCGCGTTCTGGTACTGGACCGAGGTGATGTCCGAACCGCCGAGGTCCATGTCGAAGCCGGCGTCGCGCAGGACGCGGATCTTGTTCTCCTCGCGGGCCTTGGTAATTACGAACTCGGCGATGTCCGGGTGGTCGATGTCCAGGACGACCATCTTGGCCGCGCGACGGGTCGCCCCGCCGGACTTGATGGTGCCGGCGGACGCGTCGGCGCCGCGCATGAACGAGACCGGGCCGGAGGCCGTGCCGCCGGAGGACAGCAGTTCCTTCGACGAGCGGATGCGGGACAGGTTGAGCCCGGCACCTGAGCCGCCCTTGAAGATCAGGCCTTCCTCGCGGTACCAGTTGAGGATCGAGTCCATGGTGTCGTCGACGGCCAGGATGAAGCAGTTGTGCACCCGCAGCCCACCAGCGGACAGATACTCGCCGCTCTCGGTTTGGATGTCGTACACCTCCATCTCACCGCGGGACTCGATCCGCGCGATTTCGACGCGCCTGACCGGTCCGGCGCCACGCCCCGGCAGGTCGAACGACGCTTCGAGCTTGTTCGCTTTGACCGGGTCGATGAACCCGATCTCATCGGCGAAGATGCGCCGGTCGCCGGCGTTCTGGACCCTGATTCCCCACAGGTCGTGCCGATCGACGCGCTTCTCGGCCTTGCGCCCGACGCGAGCAAAGATGCCGAAGCGAGACAGTAGACTCTGCACCCCACGGACGAGTTCCTCGCCGATCATGTCCATGCCCAGCAACGTCGACCACTCGCGCCGTGACACGTAGCCCTCGGCCTGGAACAGGCTGCGCAGGTAGGCGGCGACCACCGGCAGCGGCGCGGTGAACAGGCGCTCCGGCACACGCCGGTCGGTCCCCCGAACGCGCAGATCCCAGGTATTAACGAATTCGCTCAACACCTGCCCGTAGAGCCGGGTGCGGCGACAATCGAGGTCGGCGCTTTGCGTGCTGACGGACCGCTCCTGCCGGTGAACGTCCGGGAAGACGGCGTCGAGCGCCTTGGTGACCCACGCCAACTCCGCGTCGGTAACCGTCATGGCTTCGATCGTCAGCGACTTGTTCGTGCCGTCGTACTCGCCCACGAGGCCATCGGCCTGCAGCCAGCCCGCCAGTGCGGCTTCGGCGACATCACGTGTGACGATCTCGGACTCGCCGAACGACGCCCGGCGGTGCCATTCGAGCGAGTCGCCCACTGCGAGCTCGCCGGCAGGCACGAACCCGCCGGTGCCCTCGCCCGAGCTTCGCCACACCAGGTGATCAGCGGTCAGGTCCAGCGTGTGGCCGGCTTTGGTGTGGACGCGCAGTACCTCCTTCACGCCGTTGTGCTTGGTGGCCAGCACCGAGGTCAGCCCATGCGCGTCGTAGACCTTCGCGCCGACCGCATCGTCGTCGACCAGTTTGCCGATCGGTACCAGCCCGGCCGGCGTACTGACCAGTGCGTCCCACGGCTGGCACGCGCTGACCTGCTGGGGGGACGTGGTGCCGACGTTGAACCAGACCGGCGAGTTGAAGCTGAACACCTGGTGCAGGAGCATCCAGGTCAGCTCGTGTTCGAAGATCTCGGCGTCGGCGGCCGACGCGAAATAGCCGTTCTGCTCCCCCGCGGCGCGGTACTTGCGCACGACCCGGTCGATCAGCTGGCGCAGCGACCATTCGCGCACGTCGGTGCCGACCGCACCGCGGAAGTACTTGGTGGTGACGATGTTCGCCGCATTGACCGACCAGAAGTCGGGGAACTCGACGCCGCGCTGCTTGAAGTTGACCGAGCCGTCGCGCCAGTTCTTCATGACAATGTCGCGACGCTCCCAGGAAACCTCGGCGTACGGGTGCACGCCCTCGGAGGTGTAGACACGCTCGATGCGCAACCCACCGGCCGGATACACCGCCGCAGGTGTGGTGGTGGCGGCGGTGCTCGAGCCGACCGGCTGGTCGTCGGGGTCGGTGAACTCGTGTGAGCGGGTCACGTCAGCCTCGGTCATGGGGCGGGATCCTTCCAAGCTTTGGTGGTGCGGAGCGTGGTGGTGGTGCGGGTGCGTGGGGTCGTGCCGGTCCTCGCGTGCCTGGCCTCGTCTCAGGGCGCCTGCGCGCGGTGTTCGGCGCGAAGATCGATGATCGCCTTCTCGAAGTCCTCGACGGAGCTGAAGGCCTGGTAGACGCTCGCGAAGCGCAAGTAGGCGACCTCGTCGAGCGCGCGGAGCGGACCCAGGATCGCCAGGCCCACGTCGTCGCTCGGCACCTCCGCCGCGCCGGTGGCTCGAATGGCTTCTTCGACCGCCTGGGCGAGCTGGGCCAATGCGTCCTCGTCGACCGGGCGCCCCTGGCACGCCCGCCGGACACCGCTGATCACTTTGTCCCGGCTGAACGGCTCGGTGACCCCGCTGCGCTTGATGACCGCGAGCGTGGCCTGCTCGACGGTGGTGAACCGGCGGCTGCAGTCAGTACAGGAACGCCGGCGGCGAATGACCTGACCCTCGTCGTGCTCACGGGAGTCGACGACGCGAGAATCCGGGTGGCGGCAGTACGGGCAACGCATCGGACCACCCCCATCTCCATCGCTGCGACGGCCTTCTTGTTACAGCTCCTGGCCGACCCGGTACCTGTGGACGAACCTGTCGACAAGTTGGGGATCGACCTGTGGATCGTCGACCCATCCTGTGGACGACCAACCCCAACTTGTGGGCGAAACACATCGTTGTAACTACTAGATGTAGGGGTAACGCTAGAACGCAAAACCATGTTCCGCAAGAGCGAGCCCCGGCGCGTCGTGGGAATGGTCATGGCGCAGCGCACTCCTGCCGAACCGCTCGGTGTCAGCGCACGCGCAACTGCTGGCCCGGGACCAGGCTCACCGCGCTGAGCCGGTTCAGCCGCTGCAAGGAGGCCACTTCGCTGCGCGGGTCCCGATCGGGCGCGACCCGGCTGGCGATGGACCACAAGGTGTCCCCCTGGGCGACCGTGACAACAGCCGGGCCGTGCACAGGTGCGGTTGCCCCACCCGGCGCCGAGGGCGCTGATCGCGCGGCTAGCCACAGCAGCAGCGCACCGAGCGCAGCCACCATGAGTGCCAGCGCGGCCACCCCGCGGCGGGTGAGGCGAAGCGGCGGGGTGCTCGTATCGGCCGCCGGTCGAAGCACGGTGACCGACGCGAGGCTGCCGGCGCGCGGACCAGCCGGTAGCTCGCTGGGCGGCGCCGCTGGAGCGAGGGACAGTGCCCGAGCGGCAACGGGAATCGGTACGGCCGAGGCGAATTCGGTGGCGAGTGACATCGCGGTCTCCCTAGCTGACCTGTGGTGACTTGCGTAGCTGATGAGTGACAATTCATCGAACAGACATTCGATAGAACGTCTGAGCGAATGTCTACCAGGAGGGTCCGACGAAAACCATGCGCACCGGCGTGTCGTTCGAACACGTGTTTGAGTTCGATTTCGATTCGGGCTAACGTCCGAGCTGTCGCGGCAGCAGCGGCGGAGTCGGCGGCCACGCCGGTTCGACCCACGACGACGAATCCGGCGCGCGGCACGCTCAGCGCCGCCGTCCGAGCAGAAATTGGAGGCCACCAGTGGCGCAGGACAGGGCAGCAAAGCCCACCGCGAAGGCGGGCAAGGTCGCCAAGAAGCCCCCGCATCCCGACCCCTCGGCCGTCGGCCGAACGGGAGCCGCAGCGATGAACGCTGAGGCACCGACCGGTTCCCAGGCCGCGAAAGCCGCGTCCCCGCGCGGCACCGCCGCGAAGTTCCCCGACGCCCCTGCTCGGCGTCGCCCGGGGCGCCCGAAGGTCACTGAGCTCCCTGATCCGCTCACCGGTTTGACCCGACGTCAGCAGGCAATCCTCGACGTCATCAGAGACTCCGTCGAGCGGCGCGGCTACCCCCCGAGCATCCGTGAGATCTGTGAGTCCGCCGGTCTCGCGTCCACCTCGAGCGTCGCGCATCAACTCGCGATGCTCGAACGCAAGGGCTTCTTGCGGCGCGACCCGAATCGGCCGCGCGCGGTCGACGTCCGCGATCCCGGCAACACGGGAAAGCCCCGCGCGGCGCGCCGCGCGGTCGCTGTCGTCGACGAAGCGCCGCGTGGCGAGACGCCAGTATTCGTGCCCGTCGTCGGTCGAATTGCGGCCGGTGGCCCGATTCTGGCTGAACAGATGATCGAGGACGTGTTTCCGCTGCCCAAGGCACTCGTCGGAGACGGGACGCTGTTCCTGCTCAAGGTCGTCGGCGACTCGATGATCGACGCCGCGATCACCGACGGCGACTGGGTGGTGGTCCGTCAGCAGCAGGACGCAGACAACGGCGACATCGTCGCCGCGATGCTCGAGGGCGAGGCGACGGTCAAGACGCTGCAGCGGCGCGAAGGCAGGGTGTGGTTGATGCCGCACAACCCCGCTTACTCGCCGATCGCGGGCGAGCAGGCAACGATCCTCGGCCGAGTCGTGTCGGTGCTGCGCAAGGTCTGACCAGCCACCGCAGAGGCATCCCGGGCTGTGCCGCGAACGCTCGATCGCGGCACAACCCCGGACGTCCTTCGCTCAGGCCTTGGCGGTCTGGATGAGGACTGCTCCGAGCCTGCGGTGCACCAGGCGTCCCCGGCCCTGCCGCAGGGGCTCCATCTTCACCGACCCGAGCACCGCGCCCTCGTCCTTGCTGCCCGAGAGCAGGATGCCCGGCGAGCCCATGTCGCGCAGGTTGCGCATGAAGGGCTCGAACATGCCCTGCCCGGAACCACCGGACTGCCGGCTCAACACCACGTGCAGGCCGATGTCGCGGGCCTGCGGCAGGAACTCGTTGATGGCATGCATCGGATTGCCCTGGCTCGAGGACGCGATGAGGTCGTAGTCGTCGATCAGCAGGAACAGATGCGGGCCGTTCCACGTCGGCACCTGCCCCGCCGTCGGGTCGACCTGGATGCCCTCGAGCCGGTCCTTCAACGCGGCGACGATGTTCGAGACGACCTGCGGCGCCCCGACGGAGTTCATCACGTAGCCGATCTGGTGGGTGGTCGAGACGGCACCCAGCAGCCCACGGCGGTAGTCAAAGGTGATGATCTTGGCTTGTTCCGGGGTCCAGCGGTTGGTGATGCCGCGCGCGATCACCCGCAGCAGGTTCGACTTGCCCGACTCGACGTCGCCGATCGCGATGAAGTGCGGTTCGGAGTCGAAATCGAGGAAGACCGGAGCCAGGATGTCCTCGTCGACGCCGATCGGCACAGCCGAACCGCTTGTGGCCGACGCAGGGAGTTCGGGGTAGGGCAACTCGTGCGGCAGCAGCCGCACCGGCGGGGCGACCGGTCCGTTCCAGGCCGTCTGAACGCGCTCGACGAGATCGGCGACGCCGTCCACGACGTCGTCGACCGTCGAGCGGCTGTCGATGCGCGGCAGCGCCGACAAGAAGTGCAACTTGTGCGCGCTGAGCCCGCGGCCTGGACTGCCCTCTGGGACGTCGAGGGCCACCTTGCGGTCGAATTCGGACTCGGACGGATCGCCGAGGCGCAGCTCGAGCTTGTTGCTGATCAGGTCGCGCAGTGCGGGCCGCATCTCCATCCAGCGCTGGATGGAGAGCACCACATGCACACCGTATCCAAGCCCGCGACCGGCGATCTGGGTGATCGCGGCTTCGATCGCCTCGTAATCCGAGCGGACTGTCCCCCAGCCGTCGACGACCAGAAACAGGTCGCCGAAACCGTCCCGCGGCACCCGCCCGGCCGCCACTGCGCGTCGGTAGGACGTCATCGAGTCGATCCGGTGGCGGGTGAACAGCTCCTCGCGCGCGGCCAGTAGCGTGTTGACCTCGGCGATCGTCCTGCGCAGCCGGTCGGGTTCGAGACGGGTCGCCACCGACCCGACGTGCGGCAGATCCGAGAGACCGGTCAAGGTGCCACCGCCGAAGTCTAGGCAGAAGAACTGCACCTGCTCGGGTGTGTGGGTGAGCGCCAGGCCCGTGATCAACGAGCGCAGCACCGTGCTCTTGCCGCTCTGCGGGCGCCCGACGACCACGAAATGCGCGCTGGCCATGTCGATCCAGTGCGCATCGCGCCGCTGGTCGAACGGTCTGTCGATCAGCCCGATGGGCGCCGACAGGGTCGGCATCGGATCCCAGTCGACCGGGCGTAGGCCGAGTTCGGTCTCCCCCAGAGGCGGGAGCAGCTCGTCCAGGCTGGGTGCCACGTCGAGCGGCGGCAGCCACACCTTGCGAGCGGGCATGCCGGCGCCCTCGAGCCGCGCGACGAGGACGTCGAGCATCGTCTCCCCAGGACCGGCGGGCTCGGCCGGGTTCGGGCCAGGATTCTCCTCGAGCTGGCGGGTGTCTTCGCGCGGGGCCAGGTAGTCGACCTGGTAGGGCAGCACCTGGCGCCGGACGGCGTCGCTGATCTCCGGGCCGGAGCTGGCGGCCTTGGTATAGGTGCCGGAGACGTACGCGGCCTTGAAACGGACCAGCCCCTCCGTCGCCTCCTTCAGGTAGCCGTTGCCCGGTGCGCTCGGCAGCTCGTAGGCGTCCGGAACACCGAGTACGACGCGGCTCTCCATGCCGGAGAAGGTGCGCAGACCGACGCGGTATGACAAGTGTGTGTCGAGACCGCGCAGCCGTCCTTCCTCGAGGCGTTGCGAGGCGAGCAGCAGGTGCACGCCGAGCGAGCGGCCGAGCCGGCCGATCATCACGAACAGGTCGATGAAGTCAGGCTTGGCCGACAACAACTCACTGAATTCGTCGACCACGATGAACAGAGACGGCATCGGTTCTAGCGGGACACCCTGCTCACGGGCCCGCTCATAGTCCCGTAGCGACGCGTAGTTGCCGGCCGCCCGCAGCGCCTCCTGACGCCGCACGAGCTCGCCCTGGATCGCGTCCTTCATCCGGTCGACGAGGATCAGTTCGTCCTCGAGGTTCGTGATGACCGCGGACGTGTGCGGCATGACGTCGAGGCTGGCGAAGGTGGCGCCCCCCTTGAAATCGACGAGGACGAAGTTGAGTGTTTCTGAGGAGTGCGTCAGCGCGAGGCCGAGCACGAGAGTGCGCAGCAGTTCGGACTTGCCAGACCCGGTGGCTCCGATGACCAGGCCGTGCGGGCCCATGCCGCCCTGCGCAGACTCCTTGATGTCGAGATCGACGGGCTGCCCACCGACGCCGACCCCGATCGACACCCGCAGCCGGTCGCGCGGCGCCCGCGGCCGCCAGGTGACGGCGGGGTCCACGGCGCGTGGATCACCGATGCGCAGCAGATCCGGCAGGCTCAAGTCGACGGCGAGCGCGTCCGTGGGCTCGGCACCGGTCGCCGAAACCCGCATCGGGCTCATCCGCCGCGCGAGTGACTCCGCTTCGACCACCGACAACACGTCGGCCACGCCGACGAGGGTGCGCTTCTCGGCACCGGTCGATTCGCGCGCCACGATTGAGAGTGTCCGACCCTCGACGTCGAGTCGCAGCACCCCGGGGGCGACGTCGGTCCCGGCGTTGCCGGTGAGGTCGATGGCCGTGACGCCCTGGACGAGGCTGCCCGCAAGCTGGGCCTCCGGCGGGACACGTCCGCCGTCGACGACGACCACCACCTGCGGCCCCGCGCCGCCGCCCGCGCCGAACCGGGGGCGGCTGGTCAGGGTGTCGCCGAACATCGTCTCGACGGCCAGCAGATCGTCGCCGATCAGACGCACCTGCCCGACCGCGTCGTAGCTGTCGGGGCTGAGCGCGTGCGGAAGCCACTTGATCCAGTCCCATTGGGCGGCGGCGTCGCCACCGGTGCACACGGCGATCATGACGTCGTCGGGCGACTGGAACGCGGTCAGCTGGCCGATCACCGCGCGCACCAGCCCGCGGGTCGTGCCCGGCGGGCCGGTGATGCGGATGCGACCGAACGCAGTGAAGGCGAGTGCCGCCGGGAGATCGCTCACCGAACCGTGGGTGCGGACGAATCTGCGCAGTGCGGCCGACGAGATCGGTTCGAGGTCCTCGATCGGCTTCGTCTCGGGCGGGACGAGGGTCACGGCCAGGCGCTGTGGCCCGCGGCCCACCCGGGTCTGCAGGAAATCATGATCGCCGGGGCGCCGTTCCCACAGCCGACTGCCCACCGCGATGCACCACAGGGTGTCGGGGTCGGGATGACGCCACAGGGACGCGGCGCGTTGCTGCTCGGCCGCCCGGCGAACCCGGCGGCGCACTTGCTCGAGGTAGCGCTGGTAGTCACGGCGCTCGCCGTCGAGCCGGCGTCGCTTCTCCCCCGCGCCGCGCCCCACCCCGCCGAAGGCCATGCCGACCATCGACAACGCCATCATCCCGCTGGCGAGGTAAGTGATCGGGGAGCCGTGCGAGCCGGTCACGAGCAAGCCGGTTGCCCCGGCACCGGCGATCATCGGCAGATAGGTGAGCATCTGCCCGGCCCCGCCGCCGCTGACGGACTCCGGCAGCTCCGGGGGCGATTCGAGGACGATTTCCCCACGTGGCTCGACCGGACCTGACCGGCGGGCCGGACGCCGGAACAGATCAGTGCCCACCGGTGTCCTCCGTTACGGTATTGGCGACGTCGAGAAGTAGATCACCGTACGCCCGATGTTATCGAGGGGTTCGGTGGCCAAGGTGAGGTAAAGAAGGAGATCGTGTGTCCGCGAGCGTGGTCGCCAACAGCTGTCGGCTCACCATCATCTCCGCGACCCTGCGTGTCGATCTCGCCGTGCCGTCACAGATCTCCGTCGGCGAGTTGCTGACCATCGTCGTGTCCAGCCTCGGACGGGAGACGGCCGATCGTGGCGCGGCCGAGGGCGGCTGGGTGCTCCAGCGGGCCGCCGAGGCCCCGCTCGACCCGTCCTCGAGCCTGGCCGCCAATCAGTTGCGCGACGGCGACGCGCTGCATCTGCGCACCCGGTCGACCCACCTGCCCGAGGTCGCCTTCGACGACGTCCTTGACGCTGTGGCCACCGGTGTTCTCACCCGGACGCCCCGGTGGGTCGGCGAGCACACGATGCGGGCCGCGTCCACCTTCGCCGGCGCTCTGCTCGTCTTCACGCTCGGTGTCCTGCTGCTGGTTGGCCCGACGTGGCTGCCGTCCACCATCGCGTCTGGGGTGATCGCCGTCCTGCTGATCCTCACCGCAGTTGCAGTCGCCCGCGTCTACCACCGGCGGGTGCCGGCACTGGCGGCCGGCACGTTCGCGGTGGCCTTCGCAGCGGTGTCCGGGCTCACCGGCCTCGGCGGGCACCACCAACTGCTCGACTTCGGTGCGCCCCAGGTGCTCGTCGGCGTCTGTGCCGCGGCGCTGGCCGCGATGATCATGCTTGCGTTCGTCGGTTCCGGGTTGTCGGGATTCGTCGCCGTCGTCTCAGTGTCGCTGCTGACGGCCGTCGCGACGACCATCGCCACGGCATCGCCACTGTCCGCACCGGCGACCGCGTCGATCACCGCGACCGTCGCGCTCGCGATGTCCCCGTTCCTGCCGACGCTGTCCTTCCGGCTGTCCCGACTACCGTTGCCGACGATCGTGCAGGACGCAACAGATCTGCGCCGCGAAACCGGCACCATCGACTCGAACCAGATCCTGGGGCAGGCCGTGCGGGCCGACCAGTTCTTGACCGGGCTCGTCGCCGGCGTGTCGCTGGCCATTGCCGGTGCGGCAATTCTGATCTGCGCGCACGGCGTGAGCGAGCGCATCCTCGCGGTCGTGCTGGGCGTCATCTGCCTGCTGCGCGCCCGCCTGTTCACCGGCCGTACGCAGCGCGCGGCTCTGCTGGTGTCCGGCGGACTGGCGCTGCTAGGCGTTCTCGTCGCTGGAACACTCGACCTGCACGGGAGCGCCCGGATCCTCGGCTTCGCAGTCCCGGCCGCCGTGGCGGCGGTCATCCTGTTCGCGCTCGCGGTCCGACTGCCCGACCGCCGTTACGCGCCGCCGGTTGCCCGGGCCGCAGACATCCTCGAATCGTTGCTGGTCCTGTCGGTGATCCCGCTCGCCCTCGGGGTCATGGGCGTCTATGGCGCTGCCCGGGGGCTGGCGCCCCGCTGACCGGCCGTGCCGGCGGACCGGGTCGGGGAGCTGGCTGGCGCGGTGCCGCCCCGAGCGCGCCCACCGCCGGCGCCGATCCGATACCGCGGGCGGACTCGAGAACGAGCCCCTCCGCGGACGTCGGATTCAGCGACACGAACTCGATCTGGCCGCGACGCAGCATCCCGAACGACCCGGCGTCGAGTCGGCTCAGCGGATCGGCGGCGCTGGTGCGCAGCCCGAACGTTGCGCCGATGACCCGCGCCGCCTCGGGCGCGACTGCCCCGAAGATCGCGAGGTCGGTATGGGCGAAGCCGGCCAGCTCGGCCGGTGACCACTGGCTTCGAATGTCGATGCGGCACTGCCACGGACGGATCTCGATCGGGCTGCGAGCCTCCGCCGGTCGGTCGTCGATGAGCAGCACCGGGCCGCCGGTCTGTGGAAGGGCCTCGGCGACGCGCACGATCCCGCTGTTGCGCGCGGTATGCAGTAGCGGTTCCCAGAGCTGAGGCCGGCTGGTCACGACCTGGATCGACGTTCCGCCGGCCGCCGCCCGTACCGCGATGAGCTGGGCGGGCAACACCCGCGCGGCGAGCGCGATCCGCGTGCCCATCAGGCGGAACAGGCGCAAAGACACCGGACCGTCGTGCCCTCTGCCAATATGGACGCCGGACTGCGGCGCCGCGATCTCGGCGCCGGGCCCGAAGGCCAATCCGACGATCCCCGCCTTCATGAACTCTCCCCCACCCCGAGCGGCGTCGTCGCCCGGAGGAGCTGGCCCTGTTCACCGTCGAGGCGTTGCATCACGAGGTCGTACGCCTGGGCGAGCAGGGCGAGTGACCGGAACGCGTCCTGCGGCGGTGCCAAGTCAGGCGCGCTGATCCGCACCAGCATCGTGGCCTCGAAATGAGGGCTGCGCGCCGTCGGTTGCAGCATCAGCGACGTGGTGACAACCGGAGTAGGGGCCGCCGCAGCAAGCCGCAGTACCCGGTCGGTGACGTCCGCGCCCGAGCCGGTCACGGCGAAGACCGTCGACCACGTGCCGCCCACCCGGACGTCGCCCCACGTCTCCGCGGTCTGCTGACCACGCCGGCCCGATGCCGGCGAGGAGGGTCCCATGAACGTGGCGAACAGGCTCGCGGCAGCGTTCTCGTCGAGTCGGCGCACCGTGACCCCGGCGGTGGCGAGCACCTGTTCGGTATGCACGGCGCAGCGCCGCAGGATCTGGTGGATCGCCGCCTGCGTGCCGCCCCGAGCGCCGATCGTCTCGGCGGTGCGACGCGTGTCCAGCGTCAGCAGGCAGTAGCGTGCGGCGAGTTGCGTCATCGGCGCGGCAGGGCCATCGGGTGCCTGCGCCATGGCGTGCGCGGGCGTCGTCACGGTGATCAACCGGACGCTCGACAGCGGGACGTCCTCGATGCGCAGCAGGCCCGCGAGCAGATCGACCGGGACGGCGGCGTCGTCGTTGAAGACGCCTTCCAGGCCAAGGACGAGGGGCAGGCTCCACGTCGTACCCGACCGGATGACACCCAGGTTGCTCCCTCGCCGCCCGCCCGCGACGGACTCCACCTGATAGTCACCCAGCAGGCCGGCGAAGCCGGGCCGGTGGGCCGCTGCGCGCCGCCGCCGCATCAACCCCAGCCAGGAGCCCTGGACCTGGTAGAGCCAGCGACGGTGCAACGGCACGACGGCACCGGCGAGCGCCATCACGCCGACCACGATGCCCGCGACGAAGCAGGCCCGGTTGATCGCGTAGCCGCCCAGCACCGCCGCCCCCGCCACCTCGATGAGTACGAGCTGCGTGGGAGTCGGTTGCGGCACGCGGGCCTCCTCGGGGTCTGGCGCTCAGTCGACAGGCGCATCAGATCATCGCAGGTGCCGCGTCCAGCGCCCGCACTCGCCGTTCGGGCCGCCGAAGGCGCAATACCTCTGGTTCGCTCCGCAAGCGCCGTTCGCGGTGCCCGTATTGTTCCCGGCAGATTGCCGCTCGTGTCCGCTGGCACGACCGTGCGTCCGAACCGTCCACAGGCGCTAAGAGGAGACCTGCTCGTGCAGACCCGCCGTGACCAGCTGCAGGCGTATCGGTTCCAGAACCGACGTGCGCTCGCGGCGCTCGTCACCGGTCAGCCGAACGTCGTCGAACCGCCGATGCGCAGACTCACCGTGACAACGATCTCCGGGATCATGATCGCGGTGCTGGTGACGGTCGGATTCGCCCTGTTCGGATTCATCCGGCCCAAGACCGGCGACGCGTGGAAGGCTGCCGGCGCGATCGTCTCCGAGCAGGACACCGGCGCCCGCTACCTCTACGACGGCCAGACCGACACGCTGTACCCCGTCAGCAACTACACGTCGGCCGTGCTCGCAGTGGCCGGCAATCAGAAACCGCACGAGGAAATCGTCGACCGCGACGACCTTAAAGGGGTCAAGCGCGGGCCGACGATCGGCGTGCCCGGTCTGCCCGACACCATTCCGAAGAAGAACGACCTGGTGTCTTTTCCCGTGGCGGTGTGTTCGCGGCAACAGGGCAAGGGCGACGCGAGCGACGATCTGACCGCCAAGGTCAGCCTGGCGCTCGGGTCCGACGACGGGGCCCGACTGCTGTCGAACAACAGCGGGGTGATCGTCAACACCGGTGGGAACACCACGCAGTACCTGCTGACCAACGGCCGCCGCTACGCCATCAAGAACAACCAGGTGACCTTCAACTTGACGCTCGACACGACGAGGCCGCTCCAGGTCGGCACAGCATTCCTCAGCGGCGTGCCGGCGGGACCGGACCTCGGCACCCCCTCGATCCCGAACCAGGGGCAACTCACGGGCCTGCAGATCGACGGTCGGACGCCGCGGGTAGGTCAGCTGCTCAGCACCCATAATCGCTACCGCGTCGTGCTGTCCGACGGCGTCGCGTCGGTCAACGACGTAGAGGCCGCGCTGCTCAAGACCCTGCCGATCGGGGCGGGCGGAAGGCCGCTCAACCCGCTGGCCGCCTCGGGCGGTGCCGCGAACAACCTGCAGCCCTCCAGCGCGTGGAGCACCATCGAGAGCCAAGTGTTCGGCCAGCTGCCGAGCACCGTGCCGCGCGCCGATCAGAGTGCCGGCGACGCCGGTGGCATCTGCCTGGTGTACCGCTCGAGTTCGGAGCAGCCCCTGTTCGGCGTGCCGAAGTCCCTGATTCCGAACTTTCACAACAACGGCGTGTCCGAATCGCAGCAGTCATTGCAGAGCATCGCCGACCAGGTGGAGATCACCTACGGAAAGGGTGCGCTGGTCAAGGCCGAGGGCGAGGCCAAGACCGTCTTCCTCGTCGACGACAGCCAGCAGCGGTTCGCGGCGAAGAACTCCGATGTGCTCAAGGCCCTCGGTTACGGCGACGTGAAACCGCTCGAACTGAGCGCGCAGCTCCTACGGCTGATCAAGCAAGGCCCGGCGATGGACCCGGGTGCCGTTCGCAAGCCGACGGGGTAGTTGTCCCCATCGGTTGTGCTGGCTTTCTCGGTGTCGACGTTTGTACGGTTCTCGCATCGTCACAACGACAACTCTTCCGAAGGGGCATCATGAATCAGTACACAACCAGCCAGGAGGCCATGCAGCAGGGCGCTGTCAAGGTTGACGACGCCGCGCAGCAGATTCAGGGTCACATCTCGAATCTGCGTTCCGAGGTCGAGACGATGATGGGCGGCTGGTCCGGTGCCGCGGCGAATGCGTTCATCGGGGTGCACGAGTCGTTCGAGTCGCAGGCGAACAAGATCAACACCGCGTTGCGGAACATGCACGAGGCTTTGGTCGCGACGCACCGGACGTACGGCTCGCAGGAGACCTCCCAGACCGAAACCCTGACCGGGCTCGCCGGCCAGATCAACGGCTGACGCCAGAATTTCAACCGGAAAGGAACTGAATCATCATGGGTGACATCTCAGTCAAGTTCGAGTCCCTGTCCAGTGGTGCGGACGGCATTCGGCAGAATTACGCGAAGCTCACCGGCACTCTCGAGCAGCTCGAGAGGGACCTGCAGCCGATGATCTCCACCTGGAGTGGTGCGGCGCAGGAGTCCTACCTGTCGTGCAAGAAGCAGTGGGACGACGCCGCGATGGCACTGTCGCAGGTGCTGAACAACATCGGTCAGGCTGTCGGCCAGGCCCACCAGAACTATCAGACCGCCGAGAACAGCGCCAAGAACAACTGGGCCTGACCTCTACGCCGCTGGGCTCATCGAGCGGCGACGTGATGTGCGTCCGGGCGGTGACGCTCCCGCGATCGAGGAAGGTTCAACACGGTGACTGGAAAGCAATTTCGCGTAAACACCGATCAGCTTGCAGCTGTGGCGAAGCAGGCCCAGAGCCTGCTGGACGCCATCTCGGGCGCGCACGGCAATGTCCGCGGTGATTACAACGACTTCAAAGGTGCCACCGAGCAGGGTCTCAAGGAGGGCATCGCGCCTCTCTGGAACAACTCGGAAACCGACCCGTTCAGCCACGGCTACAGCTTCGAGTACCAGGGCATGATGAACACCTACGACAATATGAAAAAGCAGCTCACGCTGCTCATTCAGGCCTGTAACACGACCGTGAATTCGTACAACAAGAAGGAGCACGACTCGAAGTCGACCGTCAACGACGCGGGGTGGAAACCATGACCAAGGGAGATCGCGTCCCGTGGGACGTCGGCAAGGAGGGCATCCGTATCGTCGTCGCGAGCGACGGCGACGCGCAGGGTGTCAAGGATGCATTCGCCAAGAGCGATCCCGGCAAGATGACCGACACGGTCACGAAGTTGGAGGATCTCTTCGGCTTCTCGAGCCGGACGATGGCGCCGGAAATCGACAGCATCGCCAAGAACCTGCAGGCCTGCTGGGAGGGCGACGAGGCCAACAACGCCGTCGAGATCATCAACGAGCTCAAGTCGAACGCCGACGAGATCTCGACCAACGCGAGCCGGATCCACAACACGCTGTCGCACTTCCAATCGACGTGGCAGACGCTCAAGAACAACGCTGGCGGCATCGACACCGGAAACGGCCTGCTGCACCCCGTCTCGCTGGGCGCCGCCGGCAGCGCCGACAATTCGGGCGCGCACGACATCTACCACTCGTGGATTCACGCGGCGGACTCGGCACTCGTCGAGATGCCGAACTCGATGTCTTACTACCAGCCGCTCACTGGACCGGCCAATGGTCCCTACGAGCACGGCGGCATGACGCCCGGGCCCGGTCCCGGCCCGGGCGTGCCGAACTTGCCGACCGGCCCTGGCCCCGGTCCGGGGCCGGGGCCCGGCTCGCACATCCCGCCGATCGGTCCTGGCCCTGGTCCCGGCTCGCACGTTCCGCCGATCGGCCCTGGTCCCGGCCCCGGCTCGCACGTTCCGCCGATCGGCCCTGGTCCCGGCCCCGGCTCGCACGTTCCGCCGATCGGTCCTGGCCCCGGCAGCGTGATCGGTCCCGGTAGCCACCTTCCCGGTGGGCCCGGTCCGGGCGTCGGGCTCGACAACGGCTCCTCACTTGCAGGCATCGGTGGCGGGGGTGCCGGCGGTGGTGGGCTCGGCGCAGGCGGAGGTCTGGGTGCCGGCGGAGGTCTGGGTGCCGGCGGAGGCCTGGGTGCCGGCGGGGGTCTCGCCGGCGGCAGCGGTCTCGCCGGTGGCGCCGACGGCAGCGGTCTTGCCGGTGGCGGTGCCTCGGGTGCCGGCGGCGGGTTGGGCAGCGGTGCTGGTGCCGGCGCGGCCGGGTCCAATGCGGGAGGCCGCGGCATGATGATGCCGATGCACGGCGCCCAGAACGGCGACGACGGCGAGCGGGAGCGCTCGACCTGGCTCGACGAGGACGATGACATCTGGGGCGGCGACCAAGCTCCGCCTGGAGTCATTTCGTGATTAGAGGTTCCACTCGATGTGTGACCCGTCGCAGCCTGCGGCGGGTCACACGTTCGTGTGCAATTCTTCTGGCCCTCCTGCTCGCGCTGTTCGGTGCCGCCGGACCGGCCGCAGCCGCCGGCCTGTCCCCGGCGCAGGTGCAGGCCCAGCAGTGGTGGATCAATCGGCTCAGCCTGCGCGAGGTGTGGAAGATCAGCCAAGGACAAGGCGTCACCGTGGCGGTCGTCGACAGCGGGGTCGACCCGCACTTCGACGGGCCGACCGGGGACCTGAACGGCGCGGTCCTCCGGGGCTACGACGTGAGCACGGGCGGCAACGGCCAGCATGACACCAGCTCGGTGCAGCACGGCTCGCACATCGCGGACGAGATCGCCGGGCGTGGCACCGGGTTCGGACTGCTGGGGGTCGCCCGCCAGGCGAAGATCCTGCCCGTCTCGATCGCCGGGGGCGCCAGCGACTCGGTCGTTACGGCCCTGCAAAGGCTGACAGCGACGGCCGATCCGCCGCAAGTCGTCAACATGTCCCTGGGCTATCAAGAACAGTGTTCACCGCGGCTTCAGCAGGCAGTCAAGGCGGCGACGGCCAAGGGCATGATCCTGGTCGCGGCCGCCGGCAATGAGGGTCGGGCCGGCAACCCGTCCGACTCGCCGGCCAACTGCGTCGGTGTGGTAGGCGTCGCAGCCGTGGAGGATGCCGACCAGCCCCGCGCGTACGCCGATTCCAACCGGCAGCCCTACGTGTCGCTGTCCGCGCCGGGGGTGCACATGATCGGCTACGACGACCAGGCCGCGTCCGGGTACGGCTACGCCGACGGCACGAGTGATGCCGCCGCGATCGTGAGCGGCACCTTCGCCGTCGTCCGGGCACATTTTCCCAGCGAGAGCCCGCGCCAGATCGTGACCCGCGTACTGAACAGCGCCCACCAGGTGCAGGGCGCGGACGGCACCCGCAATGACACCTATGGTTTCGGCGTCGCACTGCCCCTCTACGCGCTGACGAGGTCCGTGCCGGCAGATGCGCCCAACCCGATCTACGACGCCCTGGCCAAGCTCGGCACGCCCTCGAGGTCACCCACGGCGACCGCGAGCGGGCCGGCCTCAAACACCGCCGCCGGTCCGTCGACCAGCCCGGCGTCGTCCCATCCGGCGGCGGCCGGGTCGTCGGGCAGCGGCAGCGACGTGGGGTTGATCCTCGGCATCGTCGGCGGCGTTGTGTTGATCGTGCTCATCGTGCTCATCGTCGTGCTGCGCAATCGCCGCAGGCCCTCGGCCGCCGGTCCGCCCTGGGACGGACCGGGACACGGGTCCGAGCCGTGGCAGGGCCCGGCGCCCGGACCAGGACCGTGGCAGGACCCAGGGCGCGGACCGTGGCAGGGGCGCGGCGGCGGGTCGTGACCAAGGGCCCCACCCGCCCGACGGACCTGTCGCTCGTGCTCGCCAACCGACGGTGGGTGCGCCGGTGCGAACCGTTCCCGCACGTCGTCGCGCAGGACGTCTTCACCGACGAGTTCTACGCGGAGCTGGCCGCCGAGTTCCGGCGCATCGAAGGCGAGCACCCCGAGGCGTTCCGCCGCGACATGCCCGGCTACGACGCGGCCGGCTCCCAACTCGACGAGTACCGCTCCGGCCCACTCGGGCTGTTCCTCGGCCGCGAATGGCACGACCTGATGACCGCAATCTTCGGGGTCGACGCGACCGGCGACGCCACCGCGACGTTGCACCATCACGAGCCCGGCGGTGCGAGCGGCTGGCCC
Organism: Jatrophihabitans sp.; assembly: GCA_051000605.1. GTDB lineage: Bacteria > Actinomycetota > Actinomycetes > Mycobacteriales > Jatrophihabitantaceae > Jatrophihabitans. The sequence goes on along the minus strand of JBPCOE010000095.1, from coordinate 5,398 downwards.
CACAACGACCTCAATCCGGGCTGGTTCGCCAATCCGCCCGCCGGACCTGCCGAGGTCCGCGCCCCTTCCGACGGCCCGGTCAGCTACCACAAGGGCGACCGGCCCGACGGCGTAAGCGCACGCGAAACCATCCGTGCCGTCTCGATGCTGTTCTACCTCGCGAATCCGCCCTGGAGCGCGGGCGACGGGGGCGAGACCGCGCTCTACGCCGACTCGGTCTCCCGCCAACCCGCTGCGACCGTGCCGCCGGTGAACAACTCACTGGTGATGTTCGAGTGCACGCCGTTCTGCTGGCACGGCTTCTTGACCAATCCCGTCAAGCCGCGCAATTCGATCGTCATGTGGGTGCATCGAGCGAAGGCCGACGTCGAGGCCCGTTGGGGAGCGAACAATATTGCCTACTGGTGATAGCTCTACCGGTGACGGCGAGCCCAGACGCGTCTGCTTGCTGACCGGCGCCGGCGGCAGGCTGGGATCTGCGTTCTGCGCGGCCTACGTGCGCGACTACGACATCGTGGCCGTCTGCCGGACCCGGCTACCCGCCGTGCCGTCGCAGTTCGAACAGTTCGTCGACCCGCTCGACCCGGGCGCCGCGCTGCCCGAGAACGCCGGCCGCGTCCACGTTGTGTGGGCCGATCTCGAGCAACCCGGCCAGATCGAGCGGGTCGTCGACATCGCGTTGGCGCGGTTCGGGCGCATCGACCTGCTCGTCAACAACGCCGCGTACTCGCGCTGGCATCGGCCGGGTCTGGTCGAGGCCGAGCCCGCGCTCGTCGATTTCGATCGGCATTTCGCGGTCAACGTGGGCCTGCCGGCACGACTGTCGGCGCGGGTGGCGGCGGTGTTCTGGAAGGACCGGGCCGGGGAGAACCTGGCCGCAAACCGCAACATCGTCAACGTCTCCAGCCTCGCCGCCTCGCGGGTCTTCCCGGATCAGGGGCAGGCCGTGTACGCCGCGTCCAAGGCTGCGCTGAATCAGCTGACCCGGCACTTGGGTAGTGAGTTCGCCTCGATGGGCGTGCGGGCGAACGCGGTCGCGCCGAACAGCTTCCCGGCGATCGTCGACACGGCTCGGGTGGCCGAGTCGATCGTGAAGCTGGATCGAGGGACGGCAACCGGCCGCGTACTCGTGCTCGACGCAGAGCCGGCCTGAGCCGGGTTGCCGATCGATGCCACGGCGGCTGGTCGTCGAGCGGTCACCTACTGTGGGCCGGCGTCCGGCGGCGTCCGCGCAGCACCGCGGCGCCGACCATTGCGAGCACCGCCAGCCCGAGCAGCACCGCAGCGGAACCCAGCGCAAGGGTGCGGGTGTGATGGTTCGGGGGCGTGTGCGCCCGTAGCGGCGGCAGCAGTCGCGTCGACGCAGCCGGCGACAGAGGTGGAACGTCGTCGCGAAGGGTGGTGACGGCGAGGAACGGATTGACGATCCCGTAGCCGTAGGTCCGGTCCGGGACCGTGGCCGGCGGGGCGTCTGCGGTGGCGATGAGGCGGTTGCGGATCCGTGCGACGCTCATGCTCGGGAACGCCGCCTTCAGCAGCGCGACGGTACCGGTGACGTAGGGCGTCGCGAAGCTGGTCCCGCTGGCGGAGGAGTAGCCACCCCGCCCGGCGATGGCCGGGACATTCACGCCGGGCGCGGCCACGGTGACGTAGTTCCCGGTTTCGGAGAAGGGCGCGATCTGATCGTTCTGATCGCTGGCGGACACTGCAATCACGTTCGGGAACACGGTCGAATAGGCCGCCGGATATGCCGGCTGGTTGGCGGCGTCGCCGTCGTTGCCCGCCGCCGCGACGATCACCATTCCGCGCCGGGCCGCGTGCGCCACCGCGGCCTTGAGCACCGGGCTGTCATTGGGAGTGGTCACCGAGACGTTCGCGACCGCGGCGTTCGCGTCGACCGCCTTGTCGATGGCCCGTGCGAGACCGTCGCTGGTACCGGTCTTGTCACCTTGCGTGTTTGTCTGCTTGATCGGCAGGACGGTGGCATCCGGGGCGACACCGGAGAAGTTGTTCGAGCCCGGCGCAGCTGCCACGATCGAAGTGACCTCGGTGCCGTGGCCGTAGCAGTCCCGAGTGTCACTCGCGGTGAACGTTCCGCCGATGACGTCCGTGCCCGGGCGCTCGTGCATGCGCTGCAACTGGGAGTCGAACTGCTGGTTGAGCCCGCTGTCGATGACGGCGACCAGCACGTGGGCGCCGCGGGTCACCGTCCAGGCGCGGGTGTAGTCCAACCGCTTCTGGGGCCACAGGTCGGGCAGGTTCTTCAGGCCGGCCTTGACGTCGCAGGGATCGTTGCTGCCCGCCCAGGCCGGCTCGACGGCGAAGCCGGGCGCCACCGATGCGGCGACCAGCACACCGACCGCGAGGGTGGCGCGAAAGTTCACAACAGGGGCTGGATCAGCGACGACGGCAAAATCGATGACGTACGGATCAGTGACGTGCGGGCGAACTCACTTCGCACCGGCACGACCGTTCGGGCTGGGCGCGGGCCGCGGGCGGCTGCGGACGGGCTGGGGGGCCGACGCACCCTCGGCCGCGACGTTGCGGACTACTTGGGCGCGCACCGGCTGTGGCTCGGCCTTCGGCTCGACGCGACGGTCGTCGACCTGCTTGCTCTCGAGCTGCTTGGGCTCGTCCTTAGCGGCGTCGCGGGCCTTGTCGTCGTCGGTCAGGCCCTTGATCTCGGTCTTGAAGACCCGCAGGGAGCGCCCGACCGAGCGCGCCATGTCGGGTAGCTGCTTCCAGCCGAAGAAGAGAACCAACGCCACCACGGCGATGACGACGAGGTGCCCGGGTGTGAAGAATTCCATCTCGCGGCCTCCAAGACCGTACGCAGTGCAGACGACGTGCTGATTCAGGCTACGCCCCAGGACGGTTACGGCGATCTTACGGCGCACGAGGGGCGGGCATCCCGCGCCGATTCACAGCGCAGCGTTACGGAACGCCCGCCGACGTGTACGGCTGCAGCGTCTGGGCTAGGGCTGCGCCCACCCTGGCGTGGACGAGCGTGCCGCCCGCCGTGTGCTCGGTCTGCAGGATGTCCGCCTGCTCGTGCAGCCGCGCGACGAGATCGCCGCGGGTGTACGGCACGAGCACGTTGACCTCGATCTCGGGCCGGGGCAGTCGGTCGTCGATCCGCTCGTGCAGCTCGTTGAGACCGGCGCCGGTGCGGGCCGAGACGAACAGGGCGTCCGGCGCGAGTGCCCGCAACCGCATCAGCATTTCGGGCCCGGCTGCGTCGGACTTGTTGAACACCAGCTGCTCGGGTACCCCCAGCGCGTCGACGTCGGCCAGCACCTCCCGGACCGCCCGGATCTGGGCCTCTGGGTCGGCGTCGGCAGCGTCGACGACGTGCACGATCAGGTCGGCGTCCGCGACCTCCTCCAGCGTGGAGCGGAACGCCTCGACGAGTTGGGTGGGCAGGTGCCGGACGAACCCGACGGTGTCGGCGAGGGTGAACACCCGACCGTCGGCGGTCTCGCTGCGGCGCACAGTCGGGTCCAGGGTCGCGAACAGCGCGTTCTCGACCAGCACGCCGGCGTCGGTGAGCCGGTTGAGCAGGGACGACTTGCCAGCGTTGGTGTACCCGGCAAGGACGACGCTCGGGATGCGCTTGGCGGTGCGCTGCGAGCGCTTCACGTCGCGGGCGGTCTTCATGCCCGCGATCTCCTGCTTCAGCTTGGCGACGCGGGTGTTGATCCGGCGGCGATCCATCTCGATCTTCGTCTCGCCCGGGCCACGCCCGCCGATGCCCACGCCGTTTGCGGCCCGGCCACCGACCTGCCTGGACAGCGACTCACCCCAACCGCGCAGGCGCGGCAGCATGTACTGCATCTGGGCCAACTCGACCTGCGCCTTGCCCTCTTTCGAGCGTGCGTGCTGGGCGAAGATGTCGAGAATCAGCGCAGTACGGTCGACGACCTTGACCTTGGTGACCCCCTCGAGCTGACGAAGCTGGCCAGGCGTCAGCTCACCGTCGCAGATGACGGTGTCGGCGCCTTCGGCCAGCACGATGTCCCGCAGCTCCTTGGCCTTGCCCGAGCCGATGTAGGTGGCAGCGTCGGGCTTGTCCCTGCGCTGGATCACGGCGTCGAGCACCTGCGAGCCTGCGGTCTCGGCCAGCCGGGCGAGCTCGTGCAGGGAGTTCTCTGCCTCGGCCAGCGTGCCGGTCGTCCATACACCGCACAGCACGACGCGTTCGAGGCGCAGTTGGCGATACTCGACCTCGGTGACGTCGGTGAGTTCGGTGGACAGCCCAGCGACGCGGCGGAGCGCCTGGCGCTCCTCGAGGTGATAGTCACCGTCTGCGCCGGCACGTTCGTCGAATTCAGTCATCGTGCGTCCATCGTGGCACGGCCGGCGTTCGATCGTCGCGAGGTTTTCGCCGCCGGCTGAGCTTTCCTCGCCGGCCGACGCTCGTCCCCTCAGGCCGACGCCGCGCGCGTCAACCAATCGTCGTCGACCTCGACCTCGGCAACGAGCACCGCCGGACCGCTCAGCGCTACCTCGCCGTCCGGCGTCCAGGTCACCTCGCAGGTGCCGCCGGGAACATCCACGCGCCACGGGACGCCGTCGGGACCGACCTGGTGCGCGCGGGCCGCGGCGACCGCAGCGGCGCAGATGCCGGTGCCGCACGACCGCGTCTCGCCGACCCCGCGTTCGTGCACGCGCACCTGCAGCCATCGATCACCGCGAGTAACCACGAACTCGACATTCTGGCCGTGCGGCAGTGCGGGCTCGATCAGGGGCGCGGCGGTGAGGTCGAGAGCGGCGAGTTCGGCGCTCGTGGCGACCGGCACGATGACGTGCGGATTTGGGATCTCCAGGGCCGATGCGGTGATCGGGGGCAGGGGCGCGGCGGTGACGATCGGCCGGTCGGCGAGGAACCGGGGCGCACCCATCAGCACAGTGACGTTTCCGTCCCCGCGGGTTCGCGCACATCGGATCCCGCCGCGAGTCGCCACCGCCGCACTCTGCCCAACGAGACCGACCCGCTGTAGGTATCGCAGAAAAACTCGAACGCCGTTCCCGCACATCTCGACGACCGATCCATCGGCGTTGCGGTAATCCATGAAAAAGGATGCGTCGGCCGCCATTTCCAGGGCGTCCGGGTCGTTCTCGGAGCGCACGACCCGCAGGATGCCGTCCGCGCCCAGGCCCGCGTGGCGGTCGCACAGCGCGCGGACCATGCCCGCGGTGAGATCGATCGTGCCATCGAGGTCGGGCAGGATCAGGAAGTCGTTCTGCGTCCCGTGCCCCTTGACGAACCTCACGCCCTCACTCCGTTCGGGCCGCCGAAGGCGCCATACCGCTGGTTCGCTCCGCAGGCGTCGCTCACACCCTCACTCCGTTCGGGCCGCCGAAGGCGCCATACCGCTGGTTCGCTCCGCAGGCGTCG
>JBPCOE010000081.1:0-13493 GCA_051000605.1 Jatrophihabitans sp. | reverse complement strand
CTGCTCATCGATCGCGTCCAACGAAGCGTCCTCGGCAGGGAAATCTCGGGTCTCGCTGCGCTCTGTCACTCCAGTCACAAGTGCCTCCTACGTCTCAGGAGTTACACCGTTGAATTTACAGTCCCCCCGAGGAACATCGAAGAGACGGTACGCTGCGCCATAGACCAGTAATTCCGGGCGGTCTGCACGGCATCGGCAAGTCGGTGACACGGCTCGAAAGCGTGTGTGGGTGAAACCACCGTGGTTCGAATCCCACCGCCACCGCCAAAGAACCCTTGTTTCATAAGGGCTTCAGGCTTCGCTCCTACCATCTGAACGGCTGGTCAGACGCCGCTGTGGTAGCCACCGGTGGATACCACGGACGCCGCAATTGGCTACAACGGAGTGCGAGGCGGGCGCGGAGCGCGCCGAGTCCGGGGGTCTCAGGACCACAGGCGCTGATTTCGAAGGCGTGTGTGCTCAGCGCCGTCAGAGTCAAAATCTTGGCGCCAGCACAGGGTTCGTGTCTGCTGGCTCGACGCCGTCAGCAATAGCGGAGCGTTGACCATCAGGCCGCTTGAGGGTGGTCGGTACTGGTTGGCTCGAGGGACTCGCGTATCCGCGGAAGCGTGCGGCGTCGCGGCCGCTGCGAAAGTTGATCACCGTCGGGATGTCCTTGGTGGACTGTGAGCCCCGGCATGTGTGTGCGGGGCACGTAGCGCCGCATGTGTGTGCGGCCGCAACGCCCATTCGCGCCTGCCAGCGGCGTAGGGCGGTTCGCGCAGGCAGAGTCTCGGGGCGGATTTGTTCATTGTGGCGTGTAGGTGTCGGCCGGTAGAAGCAGGGGAGGTCGTGAGCGCTAGCGACGCGCCTGACATGGTCGAACGGTCTGGTTCAGGTGCCGGTGCCGATACGAGACGGCCCCCGCAAATTGGTGGCGTCGACGTGGTCAGTCCGTGTTCTGAGATCTCGAGGGACGCTCTGGCGGCATGATGAGCTCCGGGATGACGCGCAGCATGAACTTGTCGAAGTGCGGCACGGTGAACGCGGCGTAACCGTGCTCGGGCGTGTACAGCAGGCCCATGTTGATCAGCTGGGCACGTGTGGGGCCCATCTGCGTCGACTTGCGCCTAATGACTGCGGCCACGTCTTGAGCCTTCTGGGCATCGGGGCCAAGCTGGGCCATCGCGCGTAGGTAAATGCGCTCCATCTCGGTGGCCCGGTCCAACCGCACTCGGAAGAAGGACTCGTCGAGCTTCGCCTCGTAGGTGGGGATAGCCAGGACGATGTCTTCCCGGGTGACGATGGGGCCGACCGCGACGCCCCACACGGCGTACCCAAGCTCTTGTAGGAAATACGGGTAACCGCCGGTGACCTCGAGCGCCAGGCCGAGGGCCTCGTCGCTGTAATCGGCGCTCTCGGCCTGAGCGGGCTCAGTGAGGGCGGCGCGCGCATCCTGAGCGTCGAGGTTCCCGATCCGGGGAAACTTGAACAGCCGCTCCGAGTAGGACTTCGCGTCCCCGGCCATTTCTGCGATCTGCGGCAGGCCAGCGCCCACCATCGTGATCGGGAGCCCCCGCTGAATGGTCTTGTGGAGCGCCGAGATCAGCGCTTCTAGTTGCGTCGTCGAGAGGAACTGCACCTCGTCAAAAAGCAGCACGAGTCCCTTATTCGTGTCCTTCGCCGCTTCACCTACCGCTACCAGTAGATCGGTGAGGTCCGATTGGAGCTCCTGCTGGTCGGCGAAGCCTTGGGCGGCGTCGACGTCGATCCCGCCGGTCAGCGTCCCGGACGGGTCGACCGAGATGCTGAAGGACTTCAGCACCGCTGCAGCGCGCTGGAGGCGGTCGCCCCAGCGGGCCTTCGGACACATCTCAAACAACGAGGTTCGGATGGCGCTCACCATTTGCCGCCGAAACTGCTCGTCGTCGTGTTTGGACGCCTCGCGCTCGACCACAACCCAGCCAAGTTCTTGAGCCTTGCCTCGGAATTGGCCAAGTAGCACCGTCTTGCCGACGCCTCGTAGGCCCGTAATGATCATGGACTGCTCGGTGCGCCCCGCGCTCATCCGACGCAGCAGTAGGTCGAAGGTGTTGAGCTGCACGTCGCGGCCAAGCACCGCGGGCGGCTGCGCGCCGGCGTTTGGCGTGTAGGGGTTCCGGATCGGGTCCACGTACGAAGCTTACCTTGTTTAGTCGACTTTATCGAAATTCGATAAATCTAGCTAAGGTCACTAAACCAGCGAGCCTGCGCCTGGTTGGCTGTGTTCGGAGTCGTTGAGGAAGAGCCATGGTGAGCCCTGCGACGTCGGTCAGCGGGGTATTCCTCGCGCACGGCATCCAGATCAGCGACCTTAAGGCGTTGGAGCTGATCGACGGCGCGCTGGCCAACGTGCCCGGTGACAGCCCGTCGCCCTCGGCGGTGTCGCCGGCCGAGGCGGTGATCTACGACGAGGCAGGGATGGCCGAGGACGTGGACGCGCAGCGTCGGCTGACTGCGGATGTCGCCGGTCAGTTCATCGCTCTTTTGGCCACGGCGGTACCGATCGCCGAGGCCGCCGAGCGGATCGGGGTAAAGCGAGCCCGGATGCAGCAGATGGTGTCGGTCCGACGTCGGCCTGTAATGGCGAAACTTCCGCTACCACCGGCAGACCTCGCGACCGCGATCGGTATCCGCGACGACGAGTATCGAGACCTCAAGGTGGACACGCTGCTGTGGCGTGGCCACCGTGTGCGCAGTGTCCGCGGCAAACACATCACGCCCTGGAACCAGCTGCGCCACTTCGGGCCCGTCGATGCCCGGTTCGAACCACATCCCGCGGGACCGGCAACTACCCATCCCGACCGTGCCGTCTGCTACGCCGCCCTCACGCCGCAGACCGCAGTCGCGGAAGTCTTCCAGCGCGCCCGCACCGTGCGCCTGGACAGCAGCAACCACCTGAGCGCGGCGCACCTCTCACGTGACGTCGGGCTGCTCGACCTCACCGGCGACACCGGGCATGGGTCATGGGCGACGCGGGCCGGCGCCTCGATGGCACTGTCTACCGGGCGCCACGACTACTCCAGCGCCTGGGCTCAAGCGATCTGTGGCGCGTTCCCTGGTCTCGACGGTCTGGTCTACCGCGGCGCTATGGAAGGCGGCCTCGCGATAGCGCTGCTCCTGCCGGCCGAAGACGCGATGCCGAGCGCACCGACGACCAGCCGCGCGATCGGTGACCCGGCGCTCACCAGTCGGCTGGCCGGCATTTGCGATCGAATCGGCTACCGGATCGTCATCTGAGTCGCTGGGACTGACGTAGCTGATTTCCGATGACGACGCGAACTTCGCCCTGAAGGCGCCGCCCCTCCAAAACTCGCACGGCCACTTCGCCTTGGTGTGACCACGAGCGCGCGGTATCTGGCGCCGCGTGGTAGCCAGCGTGGTAGCCACCCCCCGTTCTACGAGGCGCCTATGGGGACGACGTGTGGAGCTTTGAATCTCTTCTGCTCTAAACTGTAAACATGAGGTCCGATCCACGTCAGGTCTACCGCGACAGCAGGGGGCGCCGGCTCGCCGACTATCCCCGTCCGTCGGTCGCGGTCGACACCGCGCTGCTCACGCTCGTGCCTGGCGATGAAACGTTGAGCGTCCTGCAGGTGCGACGGGACGGCGGTCGAGGGTGGGCGCTGCCCGGGACGTTCCTGCACGATGGCGAACGGCTGCTCGACGCGGTGCTGCGAGCGCTGCGTGAAAAGGCCGGTGTCGACGGGTTACGTCCGCGCCAGTTGCACGTGTTCGACGACCCGAACCGGGACGACCGCGGGTGGGTCCTGTCTGTCGCGCACGTGATGGTGGTACCGGCTAACCGGTTGGCGACTCGCTCGAGTGCTACCCGGCTGGTGCCGGTCGAGTCGCCAGGGCGCATGCCGTACGGGCACGGCGACATCATCGATATCGCGGTGGCGGATGCCCGTCGCCGCTACGGCGAATTGCCTGACCCGGGCGGATTGCTTCCCGCGCGGTTCACAGTGCTGGATCTCCGCCACGTCCACGCTGCCGTGGCCGGGCAGGCGTTGCAAAAGGACACGTTCCGACGGGCGATGGAACCGCACCTGCTCGGGACGGGCCAGATGACGTCAGGAACCCGGGGCCGCCCGGCCGAACTCTTCCGCCGGGCCCAGCGGCAGTGACACCGCAGTATTGTCGTCGCGTCCCCGCGGCCGTGTTGACCTCCTTCGGGCTTCCTGAACTCGGAACGGCTCTGCTCGGTGGTCAGGGGCGAAGCGTGCGGCACGGCGACGCGGTTCTCAAGCCGGTCGAGGATGCCGCGGAGGCCGGCTGGGTCACCGGCCTGCTGAGCACCGTCGAGCAGCAGGGATTCCGGGTTCCTCGACCACTGCGCGCCCAGGACGGCCGGTGGGTCGTCGACGGCTGGACTGCGACCGAGTTCGTGGCGGGTGAGGCCGCGCCGGTGGGCCGCTGGGGCCAGTTGCTGGCTGCAAGCCGTGCGTTCCACGCTGCGCTCGCAGCCACGCCTCGACCGGAGTTCCTCGATGGCCGGACGCATCGATGGGCTCACGCGGACCGTGTCGCGTGGGGTGACGGCGACGTCGACGTGGTGCCCCGGGTCGGCCCGTACCTTGCGCGCCTGCAACAGATATCACGGCCGGCGTGGGCCGGGCCGGACTTCGCACAGCTGCTCGTGCGGGCGTTGATCTTCCGGCTCGTCGCGTTGAACGAGCGTGCACGAGGAACCGGTGCGAGCTCGCTAGCCGAATTGCCGCTGTTCGCGAGGGCCATCGACACCGTCGACGAACTTGTCGCAGGGTGATGAACAGGCCGCCTTGCGCGGGGCCGCTGGCGGCAGCGAAGTAGGCCAGGCGGACGTGCAGCTCTCGAACCGGACGCTGAACCGGACGCTCTGGGTGCGCCAGCAGCTGGTGCCCTCGCACGCCGCCGGCGTCAGCGACCCGGTCGCGATGGTTGCGCACCTTGTCGGACTGCAGGCGCAGGACAACCTGCCGCCGTACCTTTCGCTGGCCGCGCGCATGCCCGGCTTCGACCCGTTGTCGCTGTCGGATGCTCTGGAGCAGCGCCGGCTCGTGCGGATCCTGTCAATGCGCGGCACGGTCCACGTCCTCACACCCGACGACGCGGTGACGCTGCGGCCGTGGGTGCAGCCGGCGCTCGACGCGGTTTCGCGCAGTAACGCGCAAAGTCGCGCGGCGAGAGATGTGCCGTCCGCGAAGCTCGATGAGGCCGCGACGGCCGCGCTGGAGGGCGGACCGCTCACGAACGCCGAACTGGCGGATCGGCTCGGGCGCGTGTTTCCCGACGTGCCAGCGGCCTCGCTGCGCAACGCCGCGCGCGAACGCGTCCCTCTCGTCCAGGTTCCCCCGCGCGGGCTGTGGATGCGCAGCGGCGGGGTGGTCTACGAACTCGTGACCACCTGGCTGCAGCGGCCTTTGGACGCCGTCGACCTGCCGGATCTCGTCCGCCGCTACCTGCGCGCGTACGGCCCGGCGAGCGCAGCGGACATGACGAAGTGGTCGTCGGTGACCGGGTTGGCGCCGGTGTTCCGAGCCATGGATGACGAGCTCGTCGAGCACACGACCGAAGCGGGCAAGACCGTGTGGGACGTCCCGGACGGGGTCCTCGTGGACGGCGATCTCGACCTGGCGCCGGTGCTGCTGGGCAACTATGACAACATCTGGCTCTCACACGCCGACCGCAGCCGGATCGCCACCGACGCCAACCGCACGCGCTGGCTGGGCGCGAACGGTGGCACGGGTGCCGGCGTCTTCGTCGACGGAATGCTCGAAGGCGTCTGGCGCCGCGATGGCGACTCGCTTTCGATCAGTGCGTTCCGGGAGTTCACGCGCCACGAGCAGGCCGGCGTCGACACGGAGATCGATCGGATCCGGACCCTGCTGCGCAGATAGTTCCGATTCAGGCGTTCTTGATCGCGGAGATCTCGAACTCCAGGGTGATCTTGTCGCTGACGAGTACGCCGCCGGTCTCGAGCGCCGCGTTGTAGGTGACGCCGTACTCGCTGCGCACGATCTGCGTCGAGCCCTCGAAACCGATCCGGTTGTTGCCGAACGGGTCCTTGGCCGCGCCTTGGAACTCGAGCGGTACCGTCACCGACTTCGTGACGCCTTTGACCGTCAGATCGCCGGTGACCTTGAAGTCGTTGCCGCCGTCGTGCTCGATTGACGTGGACGTGAAGCTCAGCTGCGGGAACGTCTCCGCGTCGAGGAAGTCGTTGGTGCGCAGGTGGCCGTCGCGCTGGGCGTTGCGGGTGTCGATGCTCGCGACCTGTGCGGTGACAGCGACGGTGGACTTGCTCGGGTCGGTGCCGTCGATCGTCGTCGTGCCTTCGAACTCGTTGAAGGCGCCGCGCACCTTCGTGACCATCGCGTGACGCGCGACGAAGCCGAATCGGCTGTGGGCGGCGTCGAGGGTGTACGTGCCGGTCAGGGTGCTGAAGTCGGTCGTAGTCGTGGTCATGTTGCGCTCCTTCGGGGACGGGTTTCATGGCCGTTGTTGAGCCATCAACCAAAATCTACGGCGATTATGATGACGTGTCAACCAACGTCGTATGATGGGAGACGTGACCGAGCCGAGCACCGCCGCCGAGACCCGGTGGCTCGACGATGACGAGCAACGTGCGTGGCGCGCGTTCCTCGACATGCAGGCCCGCTTGAACGCCCAGTTGAACCGCGAGATGCAGGCCGGCACGGGCTTGTCGATCGCGGATTTCTCGGTGCTCGTCGCGCTGAGCGAGCACGTCGAGGGCCGCATGCGAGTGCTCGAACTCGCCCGTAACCTGCGCTGGGAGAAGAGTCGGCTGTCCCATCAGCTCACCCGGATGCAGCAGCGCAGCCTGATCGACCGCTCGAATTGCAGCGAGGATCGTCGCGGCGCCGTCGTGGTTCTCACCGGTCAGGGCCGCGCGGCCGTCGAAGCGGCGGCGCCGATGCACGTCGAGTCGGTGCGCCGCTACCTGTTCGATCATCTCTCGCCCGACCAGGTTGTCGCGTTGCACGCCATCTCGCGCGGCACGGTGGACCGCCTCGACGCCGCCTGCGCCGGCGCGGACGGCGACTGTGGCGGCACGGACGAGCCGCGCGGTCAAGCCAGCGGCTGAGGCAGGTCGGTGGTGTCCGGACGTCCCGCTAGAGTCTCCCTCGCCTCGAAACGACGGGGCTTCGTACGCACACGCGCCGGGGGTCGAACTGATGACCGCCCCCGAGCCGATCGTCGAGGACCGTGCCGCCGGCACCACGATCCTGCTGGTCGAGGACGACAACGGCGACGCCGTGCTCGTCCAGGCATCCCTGTCCGAGGTCGGCGTTCCCGACGCGTCCGTCACCTGGTCGCGAAGTCTCGCCGAAGCCCTCACCGCCCTGGCGGAGCGCCCCAGCTGCGTCCTGCTCGATCTGGGCCTGCCCGACGCCGACGGCTACAGCGCTGTGCACAAGATGGTCGAGGCCGCCCCGGACGTCGCCGTGATCGTCCTGACCGGTCGGCAGGAACGCGACGGTATCGACGCGCTGGCCGCCGGTGCCCAGGACTACCTCGTGAAGGACGCGATCACCGGTGAGCTGCTGGCTCGGTCGATCCGCTATGCGATGGAACGCAAGCGCGCCGAGCGCGCCCAGCAACAGCTGCGTGAGGTCCGCCTCGGCGCCGACGAGCAGGCGCGTCTCGAACGCGGCCTGCTGCCGACGCCCCTGCTGCTCACCGAGTCCGTACGCTGCTCCACCTACTACCGGCCCGGCCGCGGCGACGCCGTGCTCGGTGGTGATTTCTTCGACGTCGTAGAGACGAGCGAGGGGGTCGTGCGAGCGGTCATCGGCGACGTCATGGGCCACGGACCGGACGAAGCGGCGCTGGGCGTCCACCTGCGGGTGGCCTGGCGCTCGCTGCTGCTCGCGGGATTGCCGGACGAGCTGATCTTGCCGACGCTGGGCCGCCTGTTCGACGCCGAGGACGATCGACACACCCGCTTCGCCACCGTCTGCGACGTCACGATTGCCGGCGGCGTCCTGACCGTGCGGGTGGCCGGTCACCCGGCTCCGATCGTGTACGCGAACGGTGCGACGCGCTACCTGGACGTCCGCACCGGAACGCCGCTCGGGGTCCGCCCGGCGCGCGGGCAGACGCCGTCCTGGCCGCAGACCGAGGTGCCGGTGCCATCCGGGTCATCCGTGCTGCTCTACACCGACGGCCTGCTGGACGCGTTTGCCCTCGACGCGACATCGGACAGCCTCGGCATCGCCGAGTTGGTGGAAGCACTGCCGAGCTGCCTGGGCGCGACCGGGATCCCGGCCATCCCCGCGCTGCTGCAGTCCGCGCCGCGGGAGTCGATCGACGACACCGCAGTCGTGGTGCTGACGACTGCGGTGACGACGGCCGCGCCGTCGCCGCCGTGAGCAACCGGGGCGCCGGCGCTGCGGACGAGTCGCGTGGCCCGGTGGTCCAGGCCCGAGGATCAGCGAGCGCCACTGGACTCTGCGCCGTCGGCTGGGAGGTGCGGTCGGCACGGGCATCGCTGTCCTGATCGTCCTCGTCGCGTGTGCCGTCGTTTCGGCGCTCCTGTTCGCAAAGTCGGGCAACGATGTCATCTACCGCTGGCAGCCCGTCCGATTGCTCGCCGATGTAGGTGCCCGACGGCCCGCACGAACTCACCACGCTCGGCCGCGACGTCGAGGCGATGCGTCAGCAGATCGCGGGCGAGCTGTCCCGGGCGAACGCCATTCTCGACGAGCTCAGGGTCCGTACCGAGGAGCTACGGCGCTCGAACGACGACCTGCAGCAGTTCGCCTACGTCGCCTCGCACGACCTCTCCGAGCCGTTGCGCAAGGTCGCGAACTTCTGTCAGCTGCTGGAACGGCAGTACGGCCCGCAGCTCGACGACCGCGCCCGCCAGTACATCGACTTCGCCGTGGACGGCGCGAAGCGGATGCAGGTCCTGATCACCGACCTGCTCGCGCTCTCGCGGGTGGGCCGGACGACCGAGCAGTTCGTCCTGGTCGACCTGGACGCCGCGCTGGACCAGGCGATCGAGAATCTCGGCGACCGCTTCGCCTCGGCGGGAGCGTCGATCGTCCGGGAAACCCGCCTGCCCACGGTCGGCGGCGACCGGTCGTTGCTGACGTCCCTGCTAGAGAACCTCGTCGGCAACGCGGTGAAATACCGCAAGGACGGCGTAGCGCTCGAGATCGCTTCACCGAACCCCTTGCCCCGGCCGGCCCTGCCGTAGAGTGCGCGTTCGGTGCGACTTTCCGGTTCACCCTTCCAGAAGGCGGGGCCGTGCTCGATCACGTCACTGAGCACGCCCGTGGCTCGCTTGCGGTGCTGCTCGTCGAGGACGACCCCGGCGATGTGATCATCGCCGAAGAAGCACTGAAGGTCAGCAACTTGAACTCACGGCTAACGGTCGTGACCGACGGCATCGAGGCCCTCGCCTACCTGCGTCGGCAGGACGGTTATCGTGACGCGCCGCGGCCCGACCTGATCCTGCTCGATCTGAACCTGCCCCGGAAATCGGGCCATGAGGTGCTGGCCGAGGTCAAGGACGATCCGTCGCTGCGCAAGATCCCGGTCGTGGTCCTCACAACATCCGCAGCGAGCGAGGACGTCGAGCGCAGCTACGACCTGCACGCGAACGTCTTCATCACGAAGCCGGTCGACTTCGACCACTTCACCGACGTCATCCGCCAGATCGACGACTTCTTCCTCAACGTCGCGAAGCTGCCTCCCTCGAACTGAATCGGCGTCGTCCGGCCGTCGCGGGTGAGGGCCGGATGTGAGTGTCGGACCGGAATTCGGCTGTTCGCCTGCGCCGGGTTAGAACGTCAGATGCCTGGGGAATGGTGCTGCCATGACAGCGCGCGTAGGGACCATGTCCGTTGACGGAACGCCGATTTCCCGGACCGACATCGCCCGGATCCAGGCCGAGGAAGAACTGCATGCCCAGCAGCAGCGCAGGGCGGTGAAGGTCGTGGCCGCGTCCTCGATCGGCGTTGACGATTGCCGCACGCTGCTGTCGATCCTCGGCCTCTGCGACGAGGTCGTCGTGGCCGCGCGGTCCGAGCTCGCCGCTGGGCCCGTCGCCCCTGCGACAAAGCGTCCCCGCAAGCGCCGCGCCGCCTGAAGTCCGTTTCCCCTCCGGGCCGTTTCGGACGAGCCGTTCGAACGTCGAGCGTGATGGGCAAGCTGCCGAGATTGGCGGCGATCGAGATGTGGGCGGCATGCAGGACGGTTATCGGCACGAGGCGCTGCCGTACGGCGGTGCCTCAGAATTCACCACGTCGTGCGTCGATGTGATCGAGGATGCTCTGGAGCGTGACGAGCGCCTGATCCTTCTGGCGGCCGCAACGAAGATCGACGCCGTCGGCGCCGCGCTCGGCTCGGCGGCAGAGGATGTCACCTTCGTCGCGACCGACGAGCACGGCCGCAACCCCAGCCGCATCACCACCTTGCTGCACAGTTTTCAAGCCGCCGGCGACGGGCGGCACTGCCTCGGGGTGAACGAGTCGGTCCTCGCCGGGCGGACGCCGGCCGGCCGAGCCGAGGTCCAGTTCTCGGAGTTCCTGCTCAACCATCCCGGCCTGCAATCCTGGCCGTTGTCGCTCGTCTGCCTCTACGACACCGCGGCCCTCGACCCCGACTCGCTCGACGCGATGCGGCAGAGCCATCCGGTGGTCCGCGGCCTGCCCGAGAATCAGGAGTACCTGCCGGACTGCGCAGAGTCGCTGTATTCTG
Source organism: Jatrophihabitans sp. (assembly GCA_051000605.1). Lineage (GTDB taxonomy): Bacteria > Actinomycetota > Actinomycetes > Mycobacteriales > Jatrophihabitantaceae > Jatrophihabitans. Next base: position 2,762 of record JBPCOE010000081.1, on the reverse strand, counting down.
CCGCCCTCGATCCCCCGCCGCCGCATCGCGAGAGCGTGGTGGTGGGCTCGACCGATCTGATGGCCATGCGCGCCTTCGTCCGAGACTCCGCAACCAGGCACGCCCTCGCCCCGGACCGGATCGAGGATCTGGTGCTTGCGGCGAACGAGATCGTCACGAACAGCCTGCGGCACGGTGGCGGCGTGGCGACCGTGACGACCTGGTTCGCCGACGGCGCGGCGATCTGCGAGGTCCGCGACCGCGGGCACCTCAAGGATCCCTTCGTCGGCCGCTTCGCCCCGCCGCCGTCCGCGACGTCCGGGCGCGGGGTATGGCTCGCGAATCATCTGTGCGACCTCGTCCAGATCCGCTCCTCGGCGGTCGCGGGCACGGTGGTCAGGCTGCACATCGAGCGCTGAGCGGTTCGCGCCGCGTCCGGCCTCGGCTCTGTAGCTTTGGCTCGTGGCTGGCGTGCGGCGGACGGTGCTGGCCGGTGGGCACGCCATCGCCTTCGTCGAAGCCGGGCCGGGGGATGGCCCGGCGGTGGTGCTGCTGCACGGGTTGGCGTCCGACAGTGAGACGTGGGACCGTGCGATCGGGCCGCTGGCCGAGCGCGGAATGCACGTCTTCGCGGTCGATCTGATCGGGCACGGTCGATCGGACAAGCCGCAGCGGTCCTACCTGCTCGACGACTTCTCCGACTCCCTGCGCGACTTCTTCGACGTCGTCGGGATCGAGTCGGCGACGCTGTGTGGGCATTCGCTGGGTGGCGCCGTGTCGGTGTTCTTCGGCGATCGGTATCCCGAGCGGGTCGAACGGCTCGTGTTGGTCTCAGCCGGCGGACTTGGACGCGAGGTGCACCCCCTGCTGCGGGCGGCGGCGCTGCCGATGGCCCCGGCGGTGCTGCGGGTCGTCACCGGCTCCGGGCTGCGCAGCATCTACCGGCGGCCGGCTCTGCACCGGGCGCTGCGCCTCACCCCGGACAACGTCACGAATCTGCGCCGGGCCGGGCGCGCGCTGGGTACTGCCGACGGGCAGGCCGCCTTCTTCGCCGCGCTGCGCGGGGTGATCGAGCCACGCGGGCAGCGCGGCTCGTTCATCGACATGGGCTCACTCGCTGCGCAGGTGCCGACGCTGTTCGTGTGGAACGAAGGCGATCCGGTTATCCCGGTGGCCCATGCGCGCGCCGCGCATCAGCACCTGCCGAAGAGCCGGCTCGTCGTGTTCCCGGGTAGCTCGCACGAGCCACACCGAGGCTTTGCGGACCGGTTCGCCGACGAGGTCGCCGAGTTCGTGTCGCCCGACGGCTGACCAAACCATGCGTCTCGTATGTTGGGACGCAATTCCCTTAGCGTGAGACGCACCGTAGGATCGGCAACCGTGGCTGAGCGACGGCGATGGACGATCCTGGCCGTCGGCACTCTGGCGCAGGCGGCGACCTGCTGCTTCATCTACGGCGTGCCGATGCTCGTTCCCTCGCTGCGGGAACAGGGTCTGAGCCTCTTCGCGTCGAGCATCGTCGTCTCGGCGCCGATCGCCGGCGTGCTGCTCACGTTGATCGCGTGGGGCGCGGCGGCGGATCGCCACGGCGAACGGGTCGTGATCATGTCCGGGGTGGCCGCCGCCGCGCTCGGCCTCGCCGGGGCCGCGCTCGTCCCGGGCACGGTCGGGCTCGCGCTACTGCTCCTGCTGGCCGGGGCTGCGGGCGCGTCGGTCAACGCGGCGAGCGGACGCGTGGTGATGGGCTGGTTCCCGGTCGCCGAACGCGGGCTGGCCATGGGCACCCGGCAGACGGCGCAGCCGCTCGGCGTCGCGCTCGCCGCACTTGGGCTGCCGCCGCTGGCGCAGGCGCACGGCCCGCATCTCGCGCTGCTGTTCCCGGCGGTGCTGTGCGGGGTCATGGCCTTGGCGGTCTGTCTGCTCGTGACCGACCCGCCACGCCCGGCCCGATCGGCGGACACGCCGCCGGTGACATCGCCCTACCGTGGGTCGCGGACGCTCGTGCGCGTTCATCTGTCGAGTTCCATGTTGGTCGTCCCGCAGTTCGCGATCGCGACGTTCACGCTCGTCTACCTGGTCGGTCAGCGGAACTGGGACGCCGCGGCGGCCGGCCGGCTCGTGTTCGCCTTCCAACTCGCCGGCGCTGCCGGCCGAATCCTGTCCGGCGTGTGGTCCGACCGCGTCCGCAGCCGGTTGGTGCCGATGCGTCAGCTTGCCGTGGCCAGCGCCGTCCTGATGGGTGTGATTGCGCTCGGCGCGTACACCGAACTCTGGTTCGTCATCGCCGGATTCGCACTCGGCGCGGTGATCACAGTGGCCGACAACGGGCTCGCGTACACCTCGGTCGCCGAGATGGCGGGACGCGAGTGGTCCGGGCGCGCGCTCGGGATCCAGAACACCGTCCAGAACGTCGCGGCGGTCGCGACCGCGCCGCTGCTGGCCGCCGTGATCGGTGACTCGCGTTATGCGCTCGGCTTTCTGCTCGTGGCGATCTTCCCGATTCTCGCGATCCCGCTCACGCCGGTCGACGCCGAGCGGCGGCCAGCGGGCTCGGGCCTTGCCGAGCGCGCGTCGGTGACTTGATCGCTCGGCGCACACGACGACGAGCCGCGTGGACGGTGTCCACGCGGCCCGTACTCGGCGCGCGGAGGATATGGTGCCCGGGTTCACGAGTCCGTTTACTCAAGAGTCGCGTGATCGTTGACAGGTGATCGCCGGCTGGTGAGTCGCGTGATCGTTGACAGTCGCAGTCATGTCGAAACCGCGGGTCATCGTCTTGTCCG
>JBPCOE010000079.1:0-4053 GCA_051000605.1 Jatrophihabitans sp. | reverse complement strand
AGCTTTCCGAGCCAGACCCCAAGCACCTTCCTGTAAAAAACCTCACCGAGCAACGACACGTGGGGGGGGCGCCCCACAACAAACGCGACGCGCCCCCCCGGGACGTACCGGGTGGCTAGCCCAGCGCGGTCAACCACGTCGGATTCGGCGTACCGACACCCGTGGTCAGGTCATATCCTTTGGTCGTGCGCAGGCTGCTGTCCTCGTCGAAGGTGCGCACCGAGTACAGCAGACCGCCGGATGCGTCGAGACCGTTGACGTAATCGACGCGGACGTCGCCGGCCTCGCGTGGGTTGCCCAAGACATCGGTGAACGCGGCCTTGTTCGCGTAGATCTTCGGGTTGAGCAGGCCCGCGCCCTTGGCCTTGCCGGTGTGCTGCAGCGACAGGGCGGTCATCCCCGCGAACAGCGGCGAGGCCAGGCTGGTGCCACCGATGCGGTATTCGCCGTAGGCCGGCCCCGTGGGGAAGGTCTGTGTCTCACCTACCAGCATCCCGGTATTCGGGTCGGCGTCCATCGCGACGTCCGGAACCTGGCGCGTCGCGCTGTTCGTCACGCCGTCCTGGTAGCCCGGGCGGTTGAACAGTGCGGACGAGCCGCCGCCCGCGCCGTAGAGGTAGCCGACCGGCGTCCAGCTCTTGCCGTCCGCGGACAGGCTGTACTTGACGGTGCCCCAGCCGGTCTGGAAGGTGATCTTGCCGCTGGCGCCGATCGCGGTCGACGTGCCGCCCACGCTGGTGACGTACGGGTCCGAGGTCGGGTAGTCGGCCTGCTTGATGCCCGTGTTGGCGAGCTCGTCGCCGTTGTCGCCCGAGGAGAACATGAAGCTGATGCCCTCGGTGGCCCCTTGCAGGAACACCGACTCGTAAGCGTTGACGTTGTCGGCGCCCTCGCTCGCCTCGAGGTCGCCCCAGGAGTTCGAGACGAGCTGCGCGTCGTTGTCGTCGACAACCTGCGCCAGGGTGTTCAGGAAATCGGCGTCCAAGCAACTGACCGATGCGTAGTAGTGGATCCTCGCGCCCGGTGCCATCGCGTGCACCGCCTCGACGTCGAGGGTTTCCTCGCCGTACCAGCCCGATGGCCCGCATTCCTTCTGGTGGGTGAACCTGCTCGGCGTCGTCTGGGTGAACTGGCCCGGAGCGTAGGAGCCGTCACCGTGGTTGCTGGCGTACGTGTTGGCGTCGGACAAGATCGTCGGTGCGGCGTACGCATCGGTGATCGCTACGGTGACGCCGCTGCCGTCGAGAGTGGTCGTGCCCTCGTAGGCGGAGCGGAACTGCGGACCGGTGTAGCCACACGGCGCGTAGGACAGCGTCTGGTTGCGGAACTTCGGCAGCGGGGTCTTGAAGTCGGCCTGGTACTTGGCCTGGATCTGGCCGTAGTACAGCGAGCATGGGCGGGCGTTTCGGAACGCGGGCGGCGGAGGTGCAGCCTGCGTGGTGGCCGGCGAGTTGCGTTTCGGCGTGGTGTCCAGCCCGCTGATCGTGAGGACGGCGGACGCGAGGGCGGCCGGAACCGCCAGGTTCTTCGTCGGCGCCTGCACGTTCGCTCCGGAGTGCCTGAACTTGTCGATCTTGGCGCCGAAGGCCTTCTCGGCCGACTTGACCGTGCCCGCGATCGCGACGTACCGGTTGCCGGCGCCGACGCTGGTCACCTTCAGACCGCTCGCGCGCAGGTAGGACGACACCGAACCGACCGTCTTGGACGTCGGCGCGAACCGGCTGTTGTACTGCGCGGAGGTCAGGAACTGGCGGTAGTGCGCGCTGCCGGGGGTGGAGACGTCCATGGCGACCTGCTTGACGGCGTCGAGACCACCGCGGGGTGCGAGGTAGACGCGCGCACCGACCGGGGCAGCGGGACTAGCGTGCCCGAGGCTCTTGGCGTGGGCGGTCCAGGCCGGCAGGGTGTGCGGCACGGCGTGGGGGGACGGGGCGGCGGACGCGCTGCCCGTCGCGGCGGCGGCCGTGGCGAGCACCGTGATACCGGTGGCCAGCGCCGCGGTGATCCCGCGTTTGTGCATGTGTTGCCTCCAACTCGTGGGGTTGAGAATCAGCGCACCGGTGCTTCCCCGGCTCACAGGTCTCGAACCTACGGCCGAATCGGTCCTGTCACGCTCGGGGGATGTGTCCAGAACGTGCCTGGCAGATAGTTCCGCTGCGGATACTTTTGGCGAAACGGGGCGCCGACGGGTGCCCGCGCTCCCGTCGCAGTCGCCCGTCGAGCCGCTGACGTCGATGCGGTGCCGCTCCATGCCGCGCAGTGCTATGCCCGGTTGCGCCCCAGGAACGTCGCGAACGCCGGCACCGTGGCGCCGCCTATTCCGGTGACGTTGTCGTAACCGGGCCGCGTCGCGGCGTAACTGGACGGCGCCACCAGGATTCCGGCGACGAGCGCCGACGCCGTGGTGGGCGTGACCGCGCTACTGCGTATACGCATGTGTTGTCTCCAACTACGGACGGATGAGAGCCAGCGCGCCGGTTCTACACCCAGCCCACCGGTCTCGAACCTACGGCCGACGCCGTTCTGTCACGCTCGCGCGATGTGTCCAGAACGTGCCTGGCAGATAGTTCGCCCGTCATCACCGAGAGTTCGCCACGGCGTGGGTTGATCACATCCGCTGTGGGGACGAGGGTGGAGACGACGGTGGAGACGAGGGTGTGGCCTTCACCCCGGACGGTGGACACCTTGTAGGTGAGGATGTCCGTCATGGGAAGACAGCGTCGGGAGTTTACTCCTGAGTACAGGGACGAGGCCGTGAAGCTGGTGATCAATACCGGTCGTGCGGTGGCCACGGTGGCCCGCGAGCTCGGCATCAACGAGGCGACGCTAGGTCGGTGGGTGAACTCTTTCAAGGCCCGCCAGGACGCCGGCGACGGCGCTCTGAGTGAGACCGAGCGGGCCGAGTTGGCTCGGCTGCGCAAGGAGAACTCCGAGTTGAAGATGGATCGGGCGTTCCTGAAAAAAGCGTCACTCTTCTTCGCCCGGGAAGCCTCGGATACGAACGTGAAGCGTTCGCACTGATGCACGCGGAGAAGAGCAACTTCACCATCGCCCGGATGGCCCGACTGCTGGGCGTGTCCCGGTCGGGGTACTACGCCTGGCTGGGTCGGTTGCCCTCGGCGCGGGCGCTGCGCCGAGAGCGGATCGAGGCCAAGATCGTGTGGTTCCACGGCGAGTCCGACGAGGTGTCGGGCTCGCCACGGATTCTGGTCGACCTGCGCGCAGACGGGGAGATCATCTCGGCCAAGACGGTTGCGGCGGCGATGCGTCGCCTCGGGCTGCGCGGGATCTGCCCGAAGCGGTGGCGCACCACCACGATCGTGGATCACGCCGATGCCTACCCGCCGGACGCGGCGAGCCGGGCCTGGGACACCGGAACGTTGAACCGGATTTGGGTTGGCGACATAACCTACCTGCGCACCTGGGAAGGGTGGCTGTATCTGGCCACCGTCATCGACGCTCACTCGCGCCGGGTGATCGGCTGGGCCATCGACGAGCACATGCGCGCCGACCTGGTCGAACAGGCGCTGCAGATGGCGATCACGTTGCGCGGTGAGCTGCCGGCCAAGGTTGTGTTTCACGCCGACAGGGGCACTCAGTACGCCTCGGCTCAGATCACGAAGTTCGCGGCCGACAATGGCATTACCCGATCCATGGGGCGGACCGGGGTGTGTTGGGACAACGCGATGGCCGAGTCGTTCTTCGCGACCTTGAAGACCGAGTTCTACTACCAGCGGGTTTGGCCCAGCAAGATCCGAGCACGGCTCGAGGTCGGCGCCTGGATCGAGGACCGCTACAACCGCCGACGCCGGCACTCCGCCCTCGGCCAGATCAGCCCCGTCCAGTTCGAACTGCAACACTGCAACCAGACCGCGGCAGAAGCTCAAGCCGCATAACCCCGTGTCCACCAAACGGGGTGAAGGCCAGTGCCCGGGTTCACGAGTCCGTTTACTCAAGAGTCGCGTGATCGTTGACAGGTGATCGCCGGCTGGTGAGTCGCGTGATCGTTGACAGTCGCAGTCATGTCGAAACCGCGGGTCATCGTCTTGTCCG
>JBPCOE010000077.1:0-10659 GCA_051000605.1 Jatrophihabitans sp. | reverse complement strand
TCGACCAGTCGCACCGTGGCCCTGCCCATCACCGACTCGCTCACCGCTTCGACTCGCATGAGCGGACCGTAGAGCCGCCAGCCCGACACGCTGGCCGGACACGCGGGAGCAGTTCAGATAACGGGGTACTCCGCCGTGGTCATCCCACGATCGACCGCGGCCCGGATTCCCTTTGCCCGCTGGGCAATTCGCTTGAAGAGATTCATGGCGATCAGCCAACCGAGATCAGGCGCCCGCCGCATCCGCGCCGGGCAATCTGTGGACGACGATCGGCCCTGTGGACAACCGGTTCCCACGAGCGGGGGGACTCCGATCGTCCGCTCATAGACCGATGAGCGGATCTTCTAGCTCGATTCGAAGCTGTCGACCACGCCGAACCGGCGGCGAGTTACAAGGGTCAACGTCGTAGCGCCGGGACCAGTCTCTCTTGGCTTTTGAGCACGGTCGCGCCAAGTACGAGGCAGGGGCAGGCGCGTTCGCCGGCGGTCTTGGGGGCGCCCCAACGCTGCCACGGTGATGGCGCAGGCAAGCTGCGGGTCAGGTGGGCAGCGCGATAAGTCCGAGGATCCCGATGGCGTAGAGGACGAGCACGGCAATGCTGTCGATGCCGAGGCGGCCGTGTTGCTTGGCGGGACGGAACAACAGCCCGGCCATATAGACGATGGTCAGTAGGCCGCCCAGGCCGGTGAGGTAGATGTCGGAGGCGTGCGCGTTCGGTAGCACCGCTTTGCCGGACACCAGCACGGCTAGCAGAAAAAGTACCGGGAGGAAGGCGTTGCCGCCGAATATGTCGCCAAAGGCGAGTTTGTAGTCGCCCTGCTTGACCGAGGTCAGGCCCGTTGACAGCTCGGGCAGGGACGTGGCGGCGGCCAGGACGGTCGCCCCGAACAACACCCCGGAAAGGCCGACGTGGTCTGCGGCGGCGAAGATTCGTTGCAACCGCGAGCAGGATCAGCCCACCGAGGGCCTGACCAAGGTGCAGCCGCTCGGCGAGAACGTAGGTGTAGTCCGACAGCGAGATCCAGCTACCCAGATGACGACGGCGCTGCCGACAAAGATCAACACTTCCGCCCAGAACGGCAGCGTGGGCAGCAAATTCACCGCACTATTCTACGACTCGGTAACCGCCGTCCTACGCGGGGCGACCGGGGGTGCATGGGAGCAGGGTGGCGATTTCGCGGTCGTCACTGGGACAGACCAAGACGACGGAGTGGTCCTCGACGGCGACATCCGCGGGGTGCGGGTGTCCTGGACACTCGGGAAAGGCGTTGCCGCGGAAGGTGTGCTGGCAGGCGGCGCCGAGTTCAACGATGAGGTTGCCGAGGGCGCCAGCGGGCGACGAATGAGAATCGAGCCCCAGGACGGCTGAGTTGCCGGGCGCGATCGTGACAGTTATGCGCCAGGACCCGTGGTCGCCGCCGATGGGTTGCGGGTAGACGTAGGCGTTACTGCGAGACGTCTCCTCGACCGTGAGGTGCGCTTGCGGGATGAGTAGGTCGACGGCTTGCCGGGCGAGGGCGTTGATCTCGTTGAAGTCGAGGTAGCGAGTTTGCTCTTGCTGGCCGGCTCGTTCCTCCGCTGGGGCGTGTGTTTCATTCCGCTCAGGCGCCTTGACCAAGATTGATCATGAGTCCGCCGTCCATGCCGTAGGACGCTCCGGTTACGTAGTCGGCGTCCGAGGATGCGAGGAAGAGTGCGAGCTTGGCGATTTCGGCGGGCTGGGCGGCTCGTTTCCAGGGGATGCTCTGCAGCTGCTTCTCGAGCAGCTCCGGGTCGTCGATCGCGGCTTGGTTGAACGGGGTGAGCACCATTCCGGGGGCCACGCTGTCGACGTTGATGTGGTGCGAGTTCGAGGGCGACGGGGCGAGGGTGCGGGCGAGCATGCGGATCGCGCCTTCGGAGCAGTCGTAGTCTGAGCCGCCGGCGTCGGGGTTGTCGGCATGGATGGACGAGACGTTGATGATCTTTCCTGGCGATCTTCCGGGCGAGCCTTCCATTCGCGGTTCGGCTAGGTGTCGTGGTGCTCCTCGGGTGAGTGGGCGAGATCGGTGGATGGGTGGGCGATGCGCCAGGCGGCGTTGATCAGTCCGACGTGGGAGAACGCCTGGGGGAAGTTGCCCAGCAGGTCGCGACTTGCCTGGTCGGCCTGTTCGGACAGCAGTCCGAGGTCGTTGGCGTAGGAGGTAGTGCGGCGAAAGACGTCCTCGGCTCGTGCGGAGTCTCCGCTGAGTGCCAAGCACTCCACCAGCCAGTAGGTGCAGATCAGGAACCCGTTGGGTTCAGCTGACCAGCGGCGCACGAGCCCGCCCGCGCCGAGGTGTTTGTCGACGGCCTCGATGGTCGACCGCATGCGGTCATCGGTGGCGGGCAGAAAGCCGACAAGGGGCAGCACGAGCACGGACGCGTCAAGGTTATCGGAACCGAAGGCGCCAGCGTAGGCACCCAATGATTCGCTCCAGGCCCGCTCCAGGACGGCAGCGCGGATCGTGTCACGAGCCTCTTCCCAGCGCGCCACGGCGTCGGGGGTGGCGCCGATGCGAGGGGCAAGCTTGACGGCCCGGTCCAAGGCGACCCAGCACATGACCTTCGAGGAGGTGTAGTGACGCTGGGCGTCGCGGGTTTCCCACATGCCGGCGTCGGGTTGCGGCCATTCCTTCTCTGCTCGGTCGGCGAAGGTAATCAGCAGGCGTCGCCCGGGGTCGTCCAGGTCGCCGAGGGAATCGCGCAGGATGTACGCGGCGTCGAGGACCTCGCCGAGGACGTCGAGCTGCTGCTGCTCCCAGGCTTGATTGCCGACCCGCACCGGTTGGTGACCGCGGTAACCCGCAAGGTTGCCCAGCTCATGTTCGGTGAGGTCGCGTTCGCCCTCGACGCCGTACATGATCTGCACCAGCTCATCGCCGAGGTGTCCGGCGGCGTTGGCGAACCAGCCGAACAGGCGGGCCGGTTCGTCGGGACAAGCGGCGAGCCACAGCGAGCGGATGGTCAGGCTCAGGTCGCGAAGCCAGGCGAAGCGGTAGTCGAAGTTAAGTTGGCCTCCGAGCACCTCGGGCAGGGAGGTGGTGGCGGCAGCGATCACGGCGCCGGAGGGTTGAAACGTGAGCCCCTGCAGCACGAGCGAGCTTCGCCGGACGTCAACCGGAAACGCGCCGTCATAGCTGGTGTGCTGAGCGGCCCATGACTGCCACGCCGCAACCGTGTCCTGCATCGTTGCTCGGGCGGCGCCCTCGGAGCGGTCCCGTTGCGCGGGCGGTTCGAAGGACGGGACGTAGTCAACCCTGAGTTCCACCGACTGCCCGGTTGAAACATCGAAGGTGGTGACGGCGCGCCCGTCCTCGCAATCCCAGGTCACAGGCCCGGAACAGGTCAGCCGGACCGGGCCGCCACGTGCCTCCACACCCGAATCGGAGGTACGGAGAGATGGCCGGGTCCGGCCGTATTCCATCCGCGGCGCGAACTCGCTACGCATCTGCACCGTCCCGTCGACACCCTCGACACGGCGCAGCAGAGTGTGAGGGCTTCGCAATCCGATCTCATGGCCCCGGGCGCCGCGCTCCAAAGCAAGCGAGTCAGTCACAGTTACCGTGCCGCTCGCCGTGACGAATCGGGTGCACAGCGCAAGAGTGTCTTCCAGGTAGTGCCGAGTGGATTCGAAACTGGCGCTGGGGCGCAGCGTCCAGTGCCCGGCGTCGGGGTCGAGCAGTCGCCCGAACACCGACGGCGAGTCGAAGCGTGGCACGCACCACCAGTCGACCGAACCGTCCCGATCGACCAGCGCGGCCGATGCACAGTCGGACAGAAAGCCGTAGTCACCGATGGCTGGTTGCCGCCACGGATCGCCTGCGTGCATGATGCGTCCCTCCTCGAATGTCAAATCGGGTTGGCAAACGGGCTAGGAGAAGAAGTGCGTGACCGGGCGGGGGACCAATTCACCATCGACGATCACGTCGACCTTCTCGTTGTAGAACGCGATGAGGCCGGCGATCGGCAGCAGCTGACGAGTCGGAAACGCATACGTCCAGGCCAAGTCCTCGTGCACGCTCGCATCGACGGCCACCGACCAGTAGCTGCTCGTGTTTCCCTTGTACGGGCACGACGACACCGTGTCGGTAGGCACCAGGTGCTCGAAGTTCACCGCTGCCCGGTCGAGGTAGTACCGAGTCGGCAGACCGGTCTCGAATACCATCACCGACGCACGCGACTCGGCCAGCACTACCCCATCGAGCTCGATCCGCACTGAGCGGGTGGAGCGCAGCGCATCGATTCGGGTGTAGGGGTTGCGCGGATGCACGAATACCTCCTCCTCCTCCTCGAACCAGGAGTCGAGTGCATCCCACTCGAAGCGCACGCTTCCCGAGAGCCCGGTGATGGCGTTCACGGAGTAGACGTGCGCGGCGCCGCGACGAGCGGTGCTGCCCACCCGCAGGGTGTGCCGCCTCGCCGGTCCCTGACCAAGGTCGTCCGGATACTGCTCGTCGACCAGCACGCCTGGTCGCACGTCCTCGAGCGGGATGTAGTACTGCGGATAGTTCGGCCACTCCCACACGTAAAGTGCGTGCACGGTGTCGAGCACGGTGGTCCCGTCGATCGTCGCCCGGATGCGCCGCGGAACCGCCTCAACGTGATTGAGCGGCACTAACATCTGCGGGTAGTCGCAGTTCCTCCGAGTCGTGTGCACTGGTGCTCCTCGAGCGTCGCCATAGTGAAGGTGTGATCACCCATCACAACGTGAGCGTCCTTGAGGCAGCGCGGCCTTACCAAGCCGATCCCTTACCATCCGGGTTCGGAGCGCGGGTCAGTCGCTCGATTCCCGTACGGCGGCGAGCAGACCGTCGAAATCCTCGCCGCACGGCCCACACGCCCGAAGGTGCGCCGCCACGCCGGGATAGCGCTCCTGCGCCTGGCTGCCCTCGGCGACCAGCTCGACATATACATGCAGAATCTCAAGCGCCTTCTCGCAGCCAACATCACGAGGGTCGGTCTGCAGGAACCGTTGCAGAGCGCTCGGGTCCGTCATCAGCCCCTCGACTCGTCGGTGGATACCGGGTCGTTCAGATACCCGTTGGCGGCAAGCGCGGCTCGTACCTTACGGCGCGCATCAAACAGCGTCTTGTAGATCGCGTTGCGGTTCGTCGCATACTCGACGACCAGCACGTCCAGCGGGACCCCGTGAAGGACGATTGCGACGAACAGCCGACGCTGCCGTTCGGTCAGAACCTCCTCCACCGCTCGGTGCAGGGCGTCCACGATGTCGCGCCACTCCGCCTCGCGAGCCGGTTGCAGACCAAATCGATCCGGTAACCGGTCCCAGTCCTCCGAAGTGAACGAGAGGCCCGGGCGGCGCCAGAAGTGACGCCCCAGCTTCGAGGACACCTCGAGAACGACGAAGCGGTACGCCCAGGTCGTGAACCGGCTTTCGCCACGAAACGTCGCCAGCTTGGCGGTAATCGCGAGCAGCGCATCGGCGGCCGACTGGTAGGCCAGATCGTCGAGCTCGGGCCCCTCGATCTGTAGCCAGGCGTTGCGACGGCGCAACTCGGTGCGCGCGATACGAACAAGGAGCTCATGCAGTCGAGCCAGTCCGGCATCGTGCTCAGCCCCCGCGGCACTCAACGTCCGGATCCACTCGGCCGAGTCCGGGTCCAGGACCTTCGCGGTGACAGCCGAGCCGACCCTCGAATTCCGCGCAGCCATGACGCGACCATAGTGGCGACGGCCAAGCCGGCTCAGCACGCCGCGGTGGGATCCCTGCTCGTCCACGGCGGCTGGATCCGAGGGTGAGTGTTTCGCGCCCCGTAAGAGTCAGCCACAGCGGTTGGATTAGCGTCGAGTCATGCTCATGCGGTCGCGTTCGCTCCTGCGCGCCGGCCTCGTCGTGGCGGTGGCAATCCTCACCCTCGGCGCCTGCAGCAGTGGCGGCAACCAGCGCGTCAAGCTCGCGCCGCTCGGACCTGGGTTGAGTGGGGTCGGCGTGCTGCCGACGGCCGCAAGCGCGTGGCCTGAAGCGGGCTACGACGCGCGGTATTCCTCAGCGACGACAGCGACCGGGCCGCGGACGGGCGCCGTCAGATGGAAACGCGACCTCGGCGGCGACGCGACGCCTGGACCGGTCATTGAGGTCGACGGCTCGATCCTGGCCGCGACGAACTCGGGTGTACTGCACGATCTCGATCCCATGACGGGCACCGATATCTGGACCTTCGACGGCCACGGCTCCTACGGCACCGATCTCTCAACCAGCGCCGCAGTGTTACCCGGCGGCACGCTGCTGTGGCCCGGGCCCGATGACACCCTCTACGCGCTGACCCAGACCGGTCGGCTGCTGTGGAGGATGAAGTTCGCGGCGCAGGTGCTGTCGCCCGCGATCGCCGGCGCGAACCGCGTGTATGTCGCCGATCTGAGTGGGGACGTGGCCGCCATCGAGGTCACAAAAACCGGGCACCGCATGGTGTGGCGCCTGTCGCTGGGCGGCACCGACTACGCCAGCCCCACCATCGGTCAGGACGGCACCGTCTACACCGCCTCGGACAACCACCTGATCGCGGTTCGCGATCTAGGTGCCACCGGTGCGGTGCTGTGGAAGTTCCACGCGAAACGGATGGTGGAAGTCTCCAACGCGGTCAGCCCCGACGGCACCGTCGTGCTCGGCACCAACCACGACAAGCAGTACGGCATCAAACCCGACGGAACCGTCGCGTGGTCGATCGACATCGGCGACAACACCTACACCTCCTCGATCGTGCGCCCTGACCGAACCGGCTGGTTCGGCGACAATATGGGCCGGATGCGAATCATCGACACCCGCACCGGGAAGGTCCGCGCCACCATCGCTCCGATCGGGCTCGGGAAGGAAAAGGTCTGGACGACCGTCGTCGCCGACGCCCACGACAACGCCTACTGGGGCACGACCGCGGGCAATGTTTACGGCTACACCTCAAGCGGCGGCCACCTGTTCAGCCTGGCAACCGGATCGTCCATCGACTCCTACCCCGCCCTCGGCAGAGACGGCACGCTCTATGTCGCCACCACGTCCGGAACCCTCTACGCCATCGGCTCCTGACATCCCAGCCTGCAGGCGTACCTACGCTCAGATTGACGTCCGACGACTGCCTGCGTGCCAGTCCTCCTGGGTGCCTACTACGTCCGCGTCCACCCCGAAACTGCGCAGCTGCGGACGCTCACGCAGGCTGCGTTTGAGTTCGGCGAAGCCGGGGAATGAGGCCAACCCCAGCACGTTGTCCCATAGCGGGGCTGCCTCCTCCTCGCTCGGCAGCCGGCTGATCACCGGCCCGAAGAAGGCGACACCGGTCGGCGGCCGGAAATGGATGATCGGCGTGCCGACATCCTTGCCGGTCAGGGCAAGAGCCTGGTCGGTCTCGGCCTGCAGTTCGGCATCGAGCGCCGTGCTGTCCAGGACGTCGAGCAGGTCAGCCGGTAACCCGAGCTCGCGCAGGATCGGTGCGACGAACGTGCTGGTGCCCCGCGCGGCACCGTCCAGCTCTTGGGACTGCTCGCCGTCGAAGATGCGTGCGCCGAGCGCCGCGTAAAGCGGGCCGATAACGGCCTGTCCATGGTCGGCTCGTGCTTTGGCCGCCAGCCGCAACAGCCGGAGTCCGGCGGTGTGTCCGGCATCGTATCCGGGTGGGAAGTGGTCGTCGTAGTCGACGCTCGAATTGATGAGCCGCAGCGAAATGAATCGCCACTCGACGCTGTAGTCGCGTTGATCGGCGACCATGCGCACCCACTTGCTCGTCATCCACGCGAACGGGCACACCGGGTCGAAATAGAAATGTAGGTCTGCCTCCCGGGATGTGTTCCGCTCGGCACTCATGCCGCGGTGCTCGCGCGTTGCCCACGGATGTGGCGGATCATCCCGATGACGTCCTCGGGCACGAGCCGGCCGATCGCGCCGCTCGAGTACACGCTCACAACGACCTGTCCGTCCGGAGCCAGGACGAAGCCGGAGGACTGGAGGAATCTCGGCTCCTCGTTGACGAACGCTCCGGTAGTCGCCGCGATCGCGGCGACGTCGGCGCCGTACCCGACCGGGAACGTCAATCCGTGCTTAGCGATCAACTCGGCGGTCGTGGCCTCGTCATCGACTGACAGCGCCACCACGCGGGCGCCAACCTCGGCAAGAGCGTCCTGGGCTCGCTCAAAGGCGCGCAATTGCGCGTTGCAGTACGGACACCAGGCACCGCGGAAGAACAGCACCACCCCGAACTCGCCCAGCACCGCATCCGGCAGCACGAGCTGCTCGCCGCCCGGGCGAGCGACGACGAGGGTAGGGAAGGTCTGGCCTGGGCCCAGCAGTGGCATCAGTGTCTCCAAGACAAAGTTGATGCGAGTCGAAAGGAATCTCGCTCACCTTCGGTTAGCGCCGCATGCGAGCCACGTCTTACCCGAAGCGGCCGGTCGTCCTCGAAATGGTCCGTACCGGTCGCCGTGCCACAGGCAGCGGTCGGTCGGCCCACTGCAATCAGAATCGCTGAGACGAGCGGTCGATGACGATCTCGGACTCACCCGGCACGGGTCAGCCGGATACCAACGACGTGCTCAGCGACACCGCGGCCGCTCTGCGCCCAGCGGCCCAGCGGCCCAGCGGCCCAGCGGCCCAGCGGCGAACCCTGAACCCGGGTATGGCCTCCGCAGCCCAGCAATACCGGTGATTCTCGGTGGAGCTCGGATGGTGAACGGCGCTCTGCCGAACCTTGTGGATATCGAGCAGTATCGAACGCGTCATCTACAACTGTGCGCAGGGCACTCGCATGCGATCTACAGGCGAAATGCCCGACGGCATCCGGGCGGCGGCGACTACGCAGTGATCGATCCGCGTGTTCGCACTTCGGCGCGATCGCGCACGGTCCGTAGGACGCACCTGTGCGACACGCGACGACCGGGCGGGGCATACGGGATCTGCTCTGGCGCGGATGCGCGGGCACAGCAGCGCGAGACCGAATGCCGCCGCAAGTGGTTCCGCCCACGGGACGTGGCTTGCGGCCTCAGGTTGCGACCACGGTCTTGATCAGAAAAGACGGGTGCCACGTCAACGACGAGAACCCGGCCGTAGTGAAGCAGTGCGCTCACGCGTGTTCTGGTGCGTGCTTTCCCCCGGTGGCCCAGCCACTGGGTTGGTACAAGTAACGGCGAGAACAGGTCGCACAGCACGAGCGGCGCTCCAGGGCGCAGGACGCGCACGCACTGGGCGAGTCCGCGTGGCTGACTCGCCCAGTGGTCGAACGACGTCGTACTCACCAGCAGGTCGAAGTCGTCGTCGGGAAACGGAAGATCTTCGGCGGCGCCGTCGCGGAACGAGAGACGTGGGTCGAGGTATACGGTCGCTGCGGCGGTGCGGAGCATCGACGGTGCCGGGTCGATCCCAACGAGCGCTTCGGCGTCGGTTAGGCGGCTCGCGAGTAGCCGCAGCATCGCTCCGGTTCCGCAACCGACGTCGAGCACCCGGCGCGGATCGGGTGCAACCGTCAGGGCGATGTCCGCGACGGACTCGACGATGCGCTGATGCATCTGTCCGATCGCCCCGGACTCGTAGCCGGTGGCGCGGCGCTCGAAGGCAGCGACATCACGATCTTTCACAGGCGCATTCTCCCAGCACCCGGTCGACCGCCGGAACGGGTCGTGTCAGCCGGGGATCCATGATCGACAGTGCTCGCTGGTCCGTCGACCTCTAGGACGGCGTCGCGGGCGGCTCCTGTCAGATTCGAAGACAGTCTTCGGCGCTGTGCTCGACACGTTCTACGGCGGAGTACCTATCCAGAGCCACTTGCGGCGTTGCTTCTACCTTCAGGATAGGGCGCGGGTGGGGGCTTGCGGCAAGGCCCAGGTGGTGCGACAGACTCGCGCGTCCCCCACAGGTAGGCGGAAGGGTTTCAGGTGTCCAGACCACTCGATGAGGGCCCGTTCTTCCATGGCACGATCGCGGATCTGAGCGTGGGTGAGTTCCTCACGGCGGGCCGTCCGTCGAACTACCGTCCCGAGATCGTGATGAATCACATCTACTTCACCGCGCTTGTCGATGGAGCCGGCCTCGCTGCGGAGATCGCTGCAGAACTCGCAGAGGGTGAAGCGATTCCGAGGGTGTTTGCAGTAGAGCCAACCGGAGCGTTCGAGAACGACCCGAACGTGACCGACAAGAAGTTCCCCGGTAACCCCACTCGCTCGTACCGCAGTAGCGCTTCGCTGCGGATCGTCAGCGAGATCACCGGGTGGACGCGACTGACGCCCGAACAGCTACAGATGTGGCGGGAGCGGCTGTCGGCGCTTCTCTCAAGCGAGCGTGGCGAAATCATCAATTGAGGTGCGCGTAGCACCGAAATTCGTACACCACCGTTCGCGCCGGTTCCGGATCCGCTTGCGGGCCCTCGGGTACCGGCCCTAGCCAGGCACGCCAGTGAGCGGACGGGACCAAGGCATCGGCGGGATTTGCGGCGGGGTGGATTGTCGGGTGTGTTTAGCGTCGGCCGTAGCTGAAGTAGGGGTCGGCGGCGAGGCTCTTGAAGGCGTTCGCACCGGTGCCTTGCAGGGTGTAGTTACCTTTGCCGATCTTGCCCGGGGCGTCG
Source organism: Jatrophihabitans sp. (assembly GCA_051000605.1). GTDB lineage: Bacteria > Actinomycetota > Actinomycetes > Mycobacteriales > Jatrophihabitantaceae > Jatrophihabitans. Next base: position 82 of record JBPCOE010000077.1, on the reverse strand, counting down.
AAGTAGATGAAGGCTTTGAGGTCGGGGTAGACGGTGGGCAGGGTGGTCTGCACGCTGTGTAGGAAGGCGGCTTGGTATGCGG
>JBPCOE010000017.1:0-11666 GCA_051000605.1 Jatrophihabitans sp. | reverse complement strand
CATTGTCGTCGGTATGCGGGCAGCGATGCAGGTCTATGTCGACGCCGCACGACGTCTCGGCCGCTTCATCGACGACCTGCCAGGGGCTGCCGACCCGCCTGCCAGGTAAACCCTGGACCGCTTCCCGGCAGGCAGGCTGGCAGCGACACCTGTGCCGGCACGGCCTCTACAACTCTGGGGTTGCGAAGGCGACAGAGTGGAAGAGTGGATGCCATTCCGGTGGACCCCTCCGGTGCGGATTTTCGCAGGGGTGAGTCCTACGGGACGCGATATCGCGCGGCCAGATCGAACGATCTGGACGGATAACGCGCGCTCGCTTCGATGACCTGGCACCAGGCGCTGGACAAGCTCATCGCGGACCTCGCGAAATGAGTAGCGACTTCGTACCACTCCGCCTTGACCCCCTTACTGATCGATCTGCTCGTGCCGCGCGAAGATCAACCTTGCCGTCGAGCTGCGCCTAACGACGGGCATGTGCGCGCGTCGAGTCGCGCGATGTTGAGACGCATGTCGCGTTGCGCCGTGACCGCCCCGAACCCGCCGCGTAGTGCGTTCATGACGGACGGACGGACGGGCACCGTCACCGGCGCTGGGCCTGCTCCCATGCTCGGTGCGTGTCGAGGACCGTGTCCCACAGGCGTCGGCGCGACTCGGGCGGGGATGAGTCAAACCGTAGATCGAAGACATCGGCCAAGGTGTCGAACCATTCGGACTGCCACGTGATCGGCTCGGCAGTGAAGGCATTCGCACCCATCCGCGCGAGCACCACGCCGCGGATCACATCGACGCCGGTCGCGTCGCGTCGCTCGGCCATCGGCACCTGCACGAACCCCGAATCGGGTGACGTCGACAGCCACTCGTGTTGGGCGACGAAGTCGGTCGGGACCGCTGGGCCGGTCGTCCACATCATGCTGCGGAATCCGCCCGCAGGATCGTGGGTCAGCTGCCACGCGCTCTCACCTACGTGTTCGAGCGTCAGCCGGAACGGCTCCTGGACGTAGCCTCTCGGCGCGAGTGGCAGCGGCTCGTGCAGAGCGTCGCCGAGACCGGTGTCCACATACCACTGACCGGAGGGGTTGATGTCAGACGGCAACCCGGTCACGGTCAGCACGAGATGGTTGCCCATCGCGTCCGGGTTTGGTTCGCCCCCTGGACGGCCCCGACGTGTCCGTGCACCGCGTAGCCGAGAGAGCGCAACAGCAGTCCCAGCGCGCCGTTGAGGTGGTAGCAGTATCCGCCCCGGTGCGCGAACGCGATTCGCCACGCCGCCTGTGCGGCATCGATCGACCACCGTTCGCCGGCGGGTATCCAGAACGTCTCGTACGGCACCCGCTCCGCCTGGCGTCGCACGACCAAAGCCAACGCCTCGACGGACGGTGGCCCGGCCTCGACCCCGAGTCGCGCCAGGTACGCCGCACGAACCGTGGGATCAAGCTCGTCCGGTGACTCGAACATTCCGCTGCCGCCCTTCGGGGCCTCGACGGAGCGCGGCGATCCCGTGGCGCACCGGCGGTGCACGACGGCCAGCGACTGAAAGCGTTATCTAGCCCGAGTTCCGGCGCTTCTAAGAGTGGGCAAGGGGGGAGTTGAACCCCCACACCGTTTCCGGTACACGGACCTGAACCGTGCGCGTCTGCCATTCCGCCACTTGCCCGGCGCGCACCCGAAGGCACACCTGATTGGCAGGCGCAACGGTAGCACGGGGGATGGGGCGAAAATCGGGGTCCCACAGCCCTGCCCGATAGACTCGATGCCGCTCGCGTCGACCGACGTGCGGCGACGCGTGCGCAAAGCACCGATGACCTGAGGGGGAACGCCGTGAGCCTGGGCCAGCGCTTCGAACGTCGCCTCGAAGGTCTCGTCGGTGGCGCCTTCGCGCGCGTGTTCAAGGGACAGGTCGAGCCGGTCGAAATCGGTACTGCGTTGCAACGCGAGGCTGCCGACAAACGCAATGTGATGGGCAACGGCCAGGTGCTCTCCCCGAACCGGTACCGCGTCACGTTGTCGCCGTTGGACCACGAGCGGTTGATCCCCTGGAACGACCAGCTGACCACCTCGCTCGCCGAACTCGTCCAGGAGCACCTCGACAGCAACGCGTGGGACACCATCGGCGACATCGAGGTCTACCTCGCACTCGACGAGGAGTTGCATACCGGCGTCTTCGGTGTCGCTTCGCGCATGGAGCCCGCTGCGCCGCCGCGACGACGTCCGCATGATTCGCTCTCGATGCCGATCGTTGCGGGAGCGGCGCTGGGCGAGTATCCCGAACCGCCGCCTGGCGGCTACCGCAGCGTCGGACAGCCCGTCGGCGCCGGCCAGGCGGGCAGCGCCCCCAGCGCCGGCGCGCCGCCCGCGCCGCAGCCGCCGTTCCCGTTCATGCCGGACCAGCCTGCCCCCGGTTACGGCCCGGGCGGCTACCAGCAGGGCGACTACCAGCAGGGCGGATACCCTCCGCAGCCCGACTACGGGCAGCCCGACTACGGACAGCCCGCCGGTTACGTCCAGAACGGGTACGGCCAGGGCGGGTACCCCCAGAACTACGCCAACGACCAGTACCGCGCCGAGCAGCCGCCGCCGTCACCGCAGCCGGCGCGACGTCCCGCGGCGATGCTGATCGTCGACGAGAGCAACCGCCGCTTCGATCTGCGCAGCGGCAGCAACGTCATCGGCCGCGGTAGCGAAAGCGATCTGCAGCTGCTCGACCAGGGCATCTCGCGCCGTCACGTCGACATCCAGTACGACGGAACCTACGCCACCGCCTACGACCTAGGCTCGACGAACGGTACGACGATCAACGGGCACGAGATCAGTAGCCAGATGCTGCGCCACGGCGACGTCGTCCGGGTGGGCCACACCCGGATCGTCTTCCATCAGGACCGTGCGTGAGCGACGCTTGCGGAGCGGCGTCGTGAACTCCGCGCTCGCCTTGCAACTGTTCCGGTTCGGATTCCTCGCGCTGCTCTGGCTGTTCGTGCTCGGCGCAATGCGGGTCATCCGCTCCGACCTGCGTACCAGCGGTCAGGCGCGCGTGGCGACGCCCCCGCCCGCCCGCCGTCGGGGCAAGAACTCCGCTTCGCAGACCCCCCGCCCGGTCGCCGGCCAGCCGACGCATCTGTTCGTCACCGAAGGCGGCCTCAAGGGCACCCGGATCGGCCTGACGGGCGCACCGGTGCTGATCGGCCGGGCCAACGACTCGACCCTCGTCCTCGAGGATGACTATGCGAGTACGCGGCACGCCCGGATCAGCCTGCAGGACGGCATGTGGATCGTCGAGGACCTCGGTTCGACGAACGGCACCTATCTCGGGCAGCGCAAGCTGGACGGGCCGGTGCCTCTCGAACCGGGCGTCTCGCTCCGGATAGGCAAGACCGCTCTGGAGCTGCGATGAGAAGCCCTGTGTCAAGCTGCCACGGTTTGATCTTGGTTGAGCAGGCGTTGGAGGGCGCCGTGGCGGGCGGGGTCGTAGGGCTCGTTGTTCTGCCAGCAGTGCCAGATGATGTCGAGCCAGGCGCGGGCGAGTATGCGGACGGCGTGGGGGTGGTCGTGGCCTCGGCCGATGGCTTGCTGGTAGAGGTTTTGTGCCCAGGGGTTGGCGTGGCGGGAGTCGCCGGCGAAGTCGCAGATGGCGTCTCGGAGTTGTTTGTCGCAGGCCCAGCGGAACCCGACTGCGCGGATCTTGCCGGACTGGCGGGTCGAGGGGGCGACGCCGGCCAGGCAGGTCAGGGACTCGTTGGTGGGGAACTTGGCGCGGCAGTCGCCGATCTCGGCGAGCAGTCGGGCGGCGCGCACGCGCCCGGCGCGGGGCAGGCTGGTGAAGATGGGCGCGTCGGGGTGCGCGTCGAGTTGGGTGTCGATCTCGGCCGCGAGGATCTTGATCTGTTCGAGCAGCGTGACCAGGACGGCGACGAGGGCGCGGGTGATCGCGGCCTGGACGGCGGCGTCGGCGCCGACGGCGCCGCGGGGCGCGGCCACCAGTCGTTGATGCAGCACTGCGGGGTCGACCTTGCCGGAGTAGCTGGCCTTGGCCAGCCACGCGCCCAGGCGGGTCGGGCTGAGCCAGTCGGCCTGGTCCTGGGTGGTGAAACGGGTCAGGAACGTCAGGCTGATCTGGCTGTCGATGTCGGCGAACAGGCCGACCGCGCCGGGAAAGACGTTACGCAGATGGGCGCGCAGCTGGTTCGCGACCGCGACGCGGTGCGCGACGAGGTCGCGGCGGGCGCGGCAGGTACGGCGCAGCGTCACCGTGGCCGCCGTGTCGGGGATGAGGGCACGCAGTCGGGCCCGGTCGGTGCGCAGCGTGTCGGCCAGGACGTAGGCGTCGAAGCGGTCGTCCTTGTTGCCGGCCGAGCCGTAGCGGCCGCGCAGGTTCTTGACCTGGTTCGGGCTGATCACCACGACCGTCAAACCGGCACCGAGCAGGGCGTTGACGACCGGGCCGTCGGGTCGTTCGATCGCGACCTCCTGGCAGCCGGCATGGCGCAGCACGGTGATCAGCTCGGCCAGTCCGGCCGCGCTGTGCTCGACGCTGTGCCGCACCACCTCGCGGCCGCGCGCATCCACAACGGACACCGCGTGATCGTCGCGGGCCCAGTCCAAACCTCCGGTCACGTCGTTGCGCGGTGTCTCGGGCAGTTGGGTCATCGGGGTAGTGCTGGCAGACTTCACGTCAGCCTCCTCGCTGCTAGTCCCAGTGGGGAGGCGCCCTCGTGTGGTGCCGATGGTGCCGGAACGTGGCTGCCGGTTCGCTCACTGATCGGCGCTCGGAGGCGCTCAGCCCTGTCGACGGTCCGCACGTCCCGGGCAACCGCCAGATCTCGCAGATCTCATCGTGGACATCAACCGTGTCAAGCGAGCTGGGCGATGACCTGGCGGCACCTCGGGCGCATCAGCGATCCATCTGGAATCACTGACATACGGATGGTGCACCAGTGAGCGACGCAGGACGTGCATCGACAAGCGGGCGGGGCAGCTGATGGCGCTCTATCTGCGGTATGCCGTGCGCTCCGACCTCGGGCTCGTGCGTAGCAACAACGAGGACTCCGTGTACGCAGGGCCCCGGTTGCTGGCGATCGCCGACGGCATGGGCGGCCATGCCGCGGGCGAGGTCGCGAGCAAGATCGTGATCGGGACGATGGAGCCCCTCGACGAGGACCGCCGCATCGACGACCTCATGGGCGCTTTGCGCCAGGCTGTCGCCGAAGCGAACCGCAGCATCGCCGACGCGGTCAAGCAGCGCAGCGAGCTCGAGGGCATGGGCACGACGCTGACCGCGCTGCGGTTCGTCGGCTCGCAGGTCGGGTTGGTCCACGTCGGCGACTCGCGGGCGTACATGCTGCGCAAGGACCTGCTCACCCAGATCACCCATGACGACACGTATGTCCAGCATCTGGTCGACTCCGGCAAGCTCACTCCTGACGAAGCGAAGGACCATCCGCGTCGATCGGTGATCCTGCGTGCGCTGCTCGGCACGGAAGTCGAGCCGGACGTCTCGATCCGCGAGGCGCGCCCCGGCGACCGATACCTGCTCTGCTCGGACGGCCTCTCGGACGTGGTGTCCATCGAGACGATCCTCGACACCCTGCGCATCCCGGACACCCAAGAGTCCGCGGACCGCCTCGTCGAGCTCGCGTTGCGCGGCGGCGGCCCTGACAACGTCACCGTGATCGTCGCCGACGTCGTCAACGCCAAGGTCGGCGACACGATCGACGACGTCCCGGTGATCGCGGGCGCGTTCGTAGATCCCGCCGCAGCGGACGTCCCGGGCGCCGACAGCGCGGCCGAGCGAGCGGCCCGGATGGCTCGCCCCAAGGCGGCTGCCAGCGCTGAGCCGGCACCCGAGCGGCGTCGCTTCTCCTGGCGTCCCTGGCTGCTGCTCCTCGGGGTGGTCGTGGTGCTCGTCGCCGCTACGGGCTCGGCGTACGCATGGACCCAGACCCAGTACTTCGTCGCGGCCGACGGCGCCGGCAGCGAGGTCGCGATCTTTCGAGGCGTCAACACCGAGTTCGGTCCGCTGAAGTTCTTCACCGTCTACAAGAACACGAATCTCGAAGTGCGCGACCTCAACCCGTCCGTGCGTTCGCAGGTGCGTGACGGGATCACCGCGGGCAACGTGCACGATGCCGAGGGCATCGTGTCGAACCTGCGGGGCCAGCAGCTGCCGCTGTGCAGGACGCACGCGCCCACGCCGTCGCCCCCAGCGCCGTCCACCGGGTCGGGCGGTCGCACGGGTACCAGCTCGCCGAGCGGGCCGGGGGCGCCGATCAGGTCGCTCACGTCGTCGCGTCGCGCGGGCGGGCCGCTGTCGCCGAGCCGTCCCGTTGTCGGCAAGTCGGCAGCCGGACGGATCGGGAGCACCGCATCGGTGAGGGCGGCCGCTGCGGCCAACGGCACCCCTACGCCGAGCGGCAGCTCGCCCGATGCCTCGATCAGCCCGTCGCCCATCGGACAGCCCACAGGCCCGTCGCGCTCAGGGTCGTCGTCCTCAGGCGCAACGCCCACCGGAGCGACGACCAGCGGAGCGACGACCAGCGGAGCGACGCCCACCGGAGCCGCGGCCAGCGCGCCGCTGCCCGGGCCGAGCACGGGGGTGAACTGCCGCTAGTGAGCACGCTCAACCCGCTCCTGCAGCGCATCCCGAACCGTCGCAACACCGAACTGGTGCTGCTGGTCGCGGCCGTCCTCATCGTCCTTGCCGCCGAGACGTCGGTGGAGGCCGCGCGCGACGGCAAGCTCTCGTCCTCGCGCCTGCTCACCTACGCGGCCGTGCCGTTGATCGTCGGCATAATCACGCACCTCGTCATCCGGCGGGTCGCGCGTTACGCCGACCCGGTCCTGCTGCCGATCGCCGTACTTCTCAACGGCCTGGGCTTGGTGATGATCCACCGCTTGGACCTCGGCGCGAAGGCGCGCGCCGCACAGTACGGCAACCCGAGCCCGGACTCGTTCGCCCCCAAACAAGTGCTGTGGATCGCGCTCGGCGTCGCCCTGTTCGTCGTGCTCATCCTGGTGATCCGCGATCACCGGATGCTGCAGCGCTACGCCTACACGCTCGCGTTCGTAGGCTTGTTCCTGCTCGTCCTGCCGGCCGTTCTCCCCGCTCGGTTCAGCGAGGTCAACGGCGCCCGGATCTGGATCCGGCTGCCCGGTTTCAGCGTGCAGCCGGCCGAGCTGGCGAAGATCCTGCTCACCGTGTTCGGCGCGGCTTACCTGGTGCAGAAGCGCGACGTCCTCGCCCTGGCCGGTCGCCGGTTCCTGGGCATCGACTTCCCCCGTGGACGGGACTTCGGCCCGGTGCTCGTCGTCTGGCTGATGTGCATCGGCGTGCTCGTCCGCGGGCACGACCTCGGTACGTCTCTGCTGTTCTTCGGGCTGTTCGTGGTCCTGCTCTACGTCGCGACCGAGCGCGTCAGCTGGGTCATCGTCGGCGTGATCCTCTTCGCCGGCGGCGCGTACCTCGCCTACCAGATCTTCGGGACGGTCCAGACTCGCGTCGATCTCTGGCTGCACGTCTTCCAGCTCAGCCCGTACGGGCCGGCGCAGCAACTGCAGCAGTCGCTGTTCGGCCTCGGCACCGGTGGCATCTTCGGGGCCGGGCTCGGTGGCGGGCACCCCGAGCTCGTGCCGCTGGCCAACACCGACTACATCATCGCGTCCTTCGGTGAGGAGATCGGCCTGTTCGGCCTCGTCGGGCTGCTGGTGCTCTACGCAATGCTCGTAGCGCGCGGGTTCGCCGCCGGCCTGGCCGTGCGCGACGCCTTCGGCAAGCTGCTCGCCAGCGGGCTGTCGTTCCTGTTCGCGCTGCAACTCTTCGTCGTGGTCGCCGGGGTGACCCGCCTGCTGCCGGAGACCGGCCTGACGGCACCGTTCCTGTCCTACGGCGGCTCGTCGCTGCTGGGCAGCTGGGCCATCCTCGCGCTGATCGTGCGGATCTCGGACGCCGCCCGGCGCCCGGCGACGACCCCGCCGGCGGCATTGACCTCCGAACAACCGGCGGTGCGAGTATGAATCGTCCGATCCGTAAGGTCGCGATCGCGATCGCCGTGCTGTTCGTGGCGCTGTTCGTGAACCTCAACGTCGTGCAGGTGCTGCAGGCCAGCCACTATCGCGACGACCCGAAGAATACTCAGCGCCTGGTGCTCAGCGAGTACTCCAACCCGCGTGGCCAGATCGTGGTTTCCGGCACCGCCGTCGCGACGTCGGTCAAGACCGCTGACGAGCTGAAGTACCTGCGCCGCTACCCGGATGGCCCGGTGTACGCGCCGGTCACCGGCTCCTACTCCTTCGTCTTCGGCAAGACAGGCATCGAGTCGGCCGAGAACAGCGTGCTCACCGGCGACGACAACCGGCTGTTCACCACGAAGCTGACCGACGTGTTGACCGGGCGCGACGTCCGCGGCGGCAGTGTCGAGCTCACTGTCAACGGCGCAGCTCAACAGGCTGCGTACAAGGCGATGGGCAGCCGGCGGGGGGCGGTCGTGGCGCTCGACCCGAAGACCGGCGCGATTCTGGCCGCGGTGTCCACGCCGTCCTACGACCCCAACAAGCTGTCCAGCCACAATCCTGACGCGATCATCGCGGAGAACAAGCGGCTCAATGAGGACCCGAACAACCCGACACTCGATCGCGCCTTGCGCGGCGTCTACCCGGCGGGCTCGACGTTCAAGCTCATCGACACTGCCGCGGCACTCAACCAGAACCCCCAGCTGACCCCGGACACCCGGCTGCCGGCGCCGAACGACTATCGCCCGCTGGAGGTCGCAAACACCAAACCGTGCCCGAAGCCCAACACCGGCCCCTGCGTCGCCAACTTCGACAATGAGCAGTGCGACAACGGGACGACCGCCACCCTCGCGCTGTCGCTGGCGAAGTCGTGCAACACCACCTTCGCCAAGCTCGTGAGCGAGACGGTGGGCGGCGACCGCATCGCCGCCGAGGCCCAGAAGTTCGGTCTGGACGCGCCGTACACCGGCAGCCCGCAGGACCTGTGCGCGGATCCACCCGCGTACAAGACACCGCTGTCGGTCTGCCGCTCCAGCCCCGGCAGCATCACCGACCTCGCCAACCGCGACACGCTGGCGCAGACCGCGATCGGGCAGCGTGACGTCCGCGTGACGCCGCTACAGATCGCGATGCTGTCGGCCGCGGTGGCCAACAACGGCACTCTCATGAAGCCCTATCTGGTGAACAAGGAACTGCGCCCGGATCTGTCGACGCTCAAGCCCGCCGACCCGCAGCAGCTCAACCAGGTGCTCGACCCGCAGCGTGACACCGAGCTGATGGACATGATGTTCGGCGTCGTCGAGAGCCCGAAGGGCACAGGTGGCCCGGCCCGGATCACCGAACTACCCGGCGTGCGGGTGGGTGGCAAGACCGGTACCGCCGATCACGGTGTGCCCGACTCCAAGACCGGCAAGCAGCCACCGCCGCACGCCTGGTTCACCGGCTTCGCCCTCGCGAAGGGCGACCCGAAGATCGCGGTGGCCGTGATCATCGAGGACGGTGGCGTGAGCGGCAACGAGACCACAGGCGGCCTGGCCGCCGCTCCCGTGGCCAAGAAGGTCATGTTGGCCTACCTGCGCGAAATCGGAGTCAGATGACGACCAACAGCGAGGATCGAGCATGACGCAGCCGAGGCTGGTCGGCGCACGGTACGAGCTCGGTGAGCTCATCGGGTACGGCGGGATGGCCGAGGTGCACCGCGGCCGTGACACCCGGCTCAACCGAGACGTCGCCATCAAGGTGTTGCGCCCCGACCTCGCCCGCGACCCGTCGTTCCTGAACCGGTTCCGGCGCGAGGCGCACTCCGCAGCGGGGCTCAACCATCCCTCGATCGTGGCCGTCTACGACACCGGCGAGGACGTGCAGCCCGACGGCAGCGTCGTGCCGTTCATCGTCATGGAGTTCGTCGAGGGACGCACGCTGCGCGACATCCTCAAAAGCGAGGGCAGGCTGCCCGACCGGCGTGCCATGGAGGTCACCGCGGACATTTGCAGCGCGCTGGAGTTCAGCCACCGCAACGGGATCATCCACCGCGATATCAAGCCCGCGAACGTCATGATCACTTCTGCCGGCGCGGTGAAGGTCATGGACTTCGGCATCGCGCGCGCCGTCGCCGACACCTCCTCGACGGTCACGCAGACCGCGAACGTCATCGGCACCGCGCAGTACCTCTCGCCCGAGCAGGCCCGCGGCGAGTCGGTCGACGCGCGCTCGGACGTTTACTCGACCGGGTGTCTGCTCTACGAACTCGTGTGCGGGGTCCCGCCGTTCCAGGGCGACTCGCCGGTTGCGGTCGCGTACCAGCACGTCCGCGAGAACCCGGTAGCGCCGTCCGCCCGCGTCCCGGAGATCCCTCGGGCGATCGACTCGATCGTCATGAAGGCGCTGGCCAAGAACCAGCTCAACCGCTACCAGTCGGCCGGCGAGATGCGCGCGGACCTGCAGCGCGCGCTGGCCGACCAGCCGGTCACCGCCGAGTCGGTCATGACCGACGCCGAGCGCACGCAGTTCATCGCGCGCACGCCGCCGCCGGTCGTGGCTCCGCGGCGTCCGGTGTACGAGGAGGACGACCAGGACGACGCGCGCAAGACCGGCCTCATCTGGGCCGCCGTCGTCATCGCGCTGTTGCTCGTCATCGGCGTGGGCACGTTCCTGATCTTCGGATCGTCGAACAGCGACACGAAGAAGACCGTCACGCTCGGTTCGGTGATCGGGCAGACTCCGGCCGCCGCCGAGGCGTCGCTGCGTAAGCAGCACCTGCTGCCCAAGCGCGGGCCCGTGTCCAACGGCCCTTGCACCGATAAGAACGGCACGCCGATGACCGTGGCGGAGGGCAACGTGTGCGTGACGTCGCCGGCGCCGGGGATGGGCGTCAAGCAGGACTCCACCGTCGTATACCGGCTGTACATGGAGAAGAAGATCCAGGTGCCGTTCGTCGAGGGGATGCCCTACGCCCAGGCGAGTCAGACCCTGGCCGGCCTCGGGCTGAAGGTCAAGAAGCAGGACGTCTTCCAGAGCGACGGTAAGGGCACCGTGTTGCATCAGTCGGTCCCGCAGACCTCGCTGGTGTTGCCGGGCAGCTCGATCACGCTGCTGGTCTCCACCGGGACGGTGAAGCTGCCCGACGTCAAGGGAAAGGCCTCCGGCGAGGCCATCAGCACGCTCAACGGCGCCGGTTTCACCGTCATCAGCATGAAGTACACGACGACGACCGTTCAGTCGAAGGACACGATGGTTCAGGACGAGTATCCGACGGCCAAGGTCGCGTACCCGACGTCGCAGAAGATCACACTCACGATCTACAAGTACAAGCCGAAGCCGCCGGCGTGCACCACGGCACCCCCGTCGCCGTCGTTCACGCCCCCCTCCATCCCCGGGCTGCCGCCTCCGACCACGTCCCCCCCGCCCACCTCGACCATCCCGACCTGCCCGTCGACGACGCCGACCTCGCCGGCCCCAACGACGTCGTCCCACTGACAACTCGAGATGAGCGCGCTGTCACCGTCGCGGCCCCTGTCCGAGCGGCCGTCCCAGCAGACGGTCCTTGGGTTCTCGCGGTGATCGCAACACCTGACTGATTTGAGGTGTTGATCATCCGGTTCGCTAGTCACATGATCACGGAGAACGTGCAGGTGTTCTGGGCCGAGCTGCAGCGTGGCGAGTTCATC
>JBPCOE010000111.1:0-39294 GCA_051000605.1 Jatrophihabitans sp. | reverse complement strand
GTGATGAACTCGCCACGCTGCAGCTCGGCCCAGAACACCTGCACGTTCTCCGTGATCATGTGATTAGCGAACCGGATGATCAACACCTCAAATCAGTCAGGTGTTGCGATCACCGCGAGAACCCAAGCTACCTCTACCGGGCTGCCGACCAGCACGGCCAAGTCATCGACGTGCTGGTCTCGACCCGCCGCGACGCGGCTGCGCGAAATTTCTTCACCCGCGCGGTGCGCGTCGGACCCCGCCCGGTTGAGGTGACTACTGACCGGGTATCGGTCCACCTACCCGCGCGTGATCGACGACCTCGCCTCTGCGGCGCGTCACGCCACCGAGCAGTAGGAGAACGATCGCGTGGGAGCCAACCACGGTCGGCTCAACGCGTGGCTACGGCCGATGCGGGGGCTAAACGACTCGCCTCAGCCCGCACCGTCGCTAGCGGACATGCCTTCGTGCAGAACCTGCGACGCGGCCAGCACCAGCTCACCGCCGACCTCGCGGTACACCATCGGATCCGCGTCGCATTCGACGAACTCGCGTCCTGCCTCTGACTCCGGCAGGACAGCTCGGCCCGAATTGGTACGTCCCCATGATCGTCAATGCAACAGAGCCCCTGGACATGCTCGCAGTCGGCTTCACCGGCGCCTCTGCTGCCCCTTCCACGCTGGTGCTCGCGTTTCCTGGCCAACCCGACGACGAGGAGCAGCCGATCGCCGCCGGCTCAACCACTCCCTCACCCGTGCTGCCGCCAGGTCGCTCGCCCCGCTGCTGCACCCCACGGCGCAAGCTTCGAGCGGTGGTCGCGCAGGGCACTGTTGCATTGATCGAGTCCGTCGGCCTAGACACTGCTCGGATGATCACCTCGAGGCCGTCCGTGTCGTCGGCTCCGGCTGGGTACCGGTTTCCGCGTGAGGTGATCGAGGTCGCGTCGTCGTGCGCGATGCTGAATTGAACCCGTGACCTCTACCTGATCGCGGTAATGCTCATTCTCGGCGTCCAGCCCCGCTCCCCCAGCATCTGCCGGCGGTTCGGGCGATTGATCGCCCATGCGATGCGCGACGTGCAACCACCGTGCAACCCCAGAACCAGCGCCGCGGCGACCACAGGCAAACCGTGACGTCGACGCCCGGATAGAGACGGCACACCCCAGTCGAGAGCGCCGTTGGCCGTCGACCGCGTGGGCCGGCGGGAACTGGTGTTGCACGTTTGTTGCACGAGACCGGTTCCGGCTCTCGGCGAGCCCCGCGCGCGATGCTCGCGGACGGTGAAGTTGCCAGTATTCCGGGGGAGTCAGACATGGTTTGTCTCTGACTTGGCGACCGAGCACTACCGTTCCGAAGAAGTGGTCGATCTCGGGACAAAGGAAAGCCCCGGACCGCTGGAGGCCAGCAAATCCGGGGCTTCTAAGTGGGCGATACTGGGATTGAACCAGTGACCCCTACCGTGTCAAGGTAGTGCTCTCCCACTGAGCTAATCGCCCTAGCAAACTTGTGTGCACCGCGACGCGGTGGTTGTCCAGCGAGGCGGCGGCGGGAATCGAACCCGCGTACAGGGCTTTGCAGGCCCTTGCCTAAGCCACTCGGCCACGCCGCCGCACGCCCGCGCCCGAAAGACAGCAGCGCCGCCGACGGCCGCCGATGGGCGGTGCCTCGAGCGGACGACGGGATTCGAACCCGCGACCCTCACCTTGGCAAGGTGATGCGCTACCAGCTGCGCTACGTCCGCGTGTACACCGACAAAAACTTCTCGCCGAGTGCCGAGCGATGACTCTACCCGGTCGCTCCGCGCGCCTTCAATCGGATCGGCCGGGCAAGCGGACGCCGGCCAGCACCCGCTGCCACACCCTGTCGACCTTCAGCGTCAATTCGGCCAGGTCGCCGTCGTTGTCGATGATCTCGCCAGCGACTTCGCGTCGCTGGGCGTCACTGGCCTGGGCGGCCATGCGGTTTCGTGCGTCCGGCTCGGGCATGCCGCGGGCGGCCAGCCGGGCCAACCGTGTGACGACGGAGGCCAGGACGACGATCACGAGGTCGAAGCCGTCGGCCAGGCCCGACTCGACGAGCAGGGGGACGTCGTACACGGTCACCGCGCCCTCAGCGGCTGCAGCCTCGATCGCGGCCACCTGCTGGCCCACCAGCGGGTGCACGATCGCGTTCAGCGCCGTGCGTTGCTCGTCGTCGGCGAAGACGATCTGTGCCAGCGCGGGTCGGTCCAGCGAACCCTCGGGGCCGACCACCGCGGTGCCGAAGTGGGCGACGACGGCGTCGAAGCCGGGCGTGCCGATCTCGACCACCTCGCGGGCGAGCGCGTCGGCGTCGATGACGACGGCGCCGCGTTGGGCCAACATCGCCGCCACCGTGCTCTTGCCCGAGCCGACGCCGCCGGTCAGTCCCACCCTCATCCCGCCACCGTATCCGTCGGCAACGCCCCGATCGATCTCCTCTTCCGGCGGTAGGAACGCTGGAGCGCACGCGCAGCGTCCCTACCACCGCAACACCTGATCGGGTCGGGCTTGCCGCTTCCGCCTGGACGCGACGACCACATGACATCTACCAACGGTCGATCAAACAGCCGAACGGTCCGCAGGCAATGCCTGCGGACCGTTCGCCGGTGATCTTGTGCTGATCCGATCAGCGGCCGGCGAGCTTCTCCCGCAGAGCCGCAAGCGCCTCGTCCGAGGCGAGCGACCCGCCGCTCTCGACGGGAGCGTCGCCACCGGCGGCGGCGTCCGAGCTGTAGGACGTCGACTCACCGGTCTCGGAGGCGGCATCGGCGTCCGCCTTCTGGGCACCCTCGAGCTGCTTCTTGTGCGCCTCGAAACGCTCGCGGGCCGAGGCGTAGCGCTTCTCCCACTCCTCCCGCGCAGCGTCGAAGCCCTCGAGCCACTCGTTGGTCTCGGGGTCGAAGCCATCGGGGTAGATGTAGTTGCCCTTGTCGTCGTACTGGGCCTCCATCCCGTACTGCGCCGGGTCGAAGCTGTCGTCGGTCAGCGCACCCTCGTTGGCCTGCTTGAGCGACAGCGAGATGCGGCGCCGCTCGAGGTCGATGTCAATGACCTTGACCAGCAGGTCGTCACTGACGTTCACCACCTGCTCCGGGATCTCGACGTGCCGCTCGGCGAGCTCGGAGATGTGGACGAGGCCCTCGATGCCGTCCTGCACGCGGACGAACGCACCGAACGGAACCAGCTTCGTGACCTTGCCGGGCACGACCTGGCCGATCTGGTGGGTCCGGGCGAAGTGCCGCCACGGGTCTTCTTGCGTGGCCTTGAGCGACAGCGATACCCGCTCGCGGTCGAGGTCGATGTCGAGAACCTCGACGGTGACCTCCTGGCCGACCTCGACGACCTCGGACGGATGGTCGATGTGCTTCCAGGAAAGTTCCGACACGTGGACGAGACCGTCGACGCCGCCGAGATCCACGAACGCACCGAAGTTGACGATGGAGGACACGACGCCGGTACGAACCTGGCCCTTGGCCAGCTTATTCAGGAACTCGCTGCGCACCTCGGACTGCGTCTGCTCCAGCCACGCCCGGCGCGACAGGACAACGTTGTTGCGGTTCTTGTCGAGCTCGATGATCTTGGCTTCGAGGGTCTTGCCGACGTAGGGCTGCAGGTCGCGGACGCGACGCATCTCGACCAGGGACGCAGGCAGGAAGCCGCGCAGGCCGATGTCGAGGATCAGACCGCCCTTGACGACCTCGATGACGGTGCCTTCGACGACCTCGTCGTTTTCCTTCTTCTCCTCGATCGTGCCCCAGGCGCGCTC
Source organism: Jatrophihabitans sp. (assembly GCA_051000605.1). GTDB lineage: Bacteria > Actinomycetota > Actinomycetes > Mycobacteriales > Jatrophihabitantaceae > Jatrophihabitans. The sequence continues at coordinate 35,530 of JBPCOE010000111.1, read as the reverse complement.
GTACTGTGCGCGCTTCTTGGACAGGATCAGCCGACCCTCTTTGTCCTCCTTCTGCAGGACGAGCGCTTCGACCTCATCGCCCACGGAAACGACCTCGTTCGGGTCGACGTCGTGCTTGATGGACAGCTCGCGAGAAGGGATGACACCTTCGGTCTTGTAACCGATATCGAGCAGGACCTCGTCGCGGTCGACCTTGACGATGGTGCCTTCGACGATGTCGCCGTCGTTGAAGTACTTGATCGTCTTGTCGATTGCGGCGAGGAAGTCCTCAGCGGTGCCGATGTCGTTGATCGCAACTTGCGGGGTGGTGTTGGAGGGGGCTTCTACGGTGGACGTCATTGAGTGGATGGATCCTGACAAGGTGTAGTGCGTAGCGGACAGCCCGGATCGCCGACCGCGAGCACCAAGCAGCTGTGCGATGACGAGCGGCCTACTCCATGTCGAGGCCACAGACGAGTCCGGCTATGACCTTACCCGTTCACAGCGGACACCGGGAAATCCGGAGCCCACCAACTGCCCCGTCTACCGGACGGCCAGGCGCTCGCGGAGCATCTCGGCCGCCTCGCCGAGCGCCTGTCGTGCGCCCGTTGTCACGTTCGGCAGCGAGATGTAACCGTGGACGGCGTCGACGTAGTTCGTGAGACGTACCGTGCCGCCGGCGCTGCGCAAGGCGGCGGCGTAGGCCGGGCCCTGGTCGCGCAGGGGGTCGAACTGAGCGGTCTGGATGAGCGCCGGCGGCAGGTCGTGGTGCTCGGCGAACAACGGCGACGCGTACGGATCCTTCGGGTCGGCGTCCGTCCCGTGCAGGTAGAGCCGCCACGTGGTGTCGACGTCCTTGCGGGACAACACCGGAGCGGTCGCGTTCTCGTCCTTGGACGGGTAGTCGGCACCGAGATCCACGGACGGGTAGATCAGCACCTGCACCGCGATCGGCGGACCTCCGCGGTCGCGGGCCATCAAGGCGACGACGGCGGCGATGTTGCCGCCGGCGCTGTCGCCCATGACCGCGAGCCGGGCGCCGTCGGCACCGAGATCGCTGCCGTGTTCGGCCACCCAGCGTGTCGCGGCGTAGCAGTCCTCGACAGGCGTGGGGAACGGATGCTCGGGGGCCAGCCGGTAGTCCACGGACACCACCACGACACCGGCCTGCGCCGCGATTCCGGCGCACCACCACTCGGTCTGCTTGGGGTCACCGGACACCCAGCCGCCCCCGTGGAAGTTGAGCACGACCGGCAACGGGTCGGCGCCAGGACGCGCGGGGCGGTACACCCGAAGCGGGAGCGCGGTGCCGTCGGTCAATGTCATCGTCGTGTCGCTGATCGCGACGGACTTGTCCGGACGTCCGGTGATGAGCGTGCTGCCCGGCAGCGCCAGCAACCTCTTGCGACGGTTGCTCACCGCCCGCACGTTGTCCGCCGGCTGTTGCATCACCGGGGTCCGGTCGACGGTCCGGTAGACGGTCCAGAAGGCAGCGGTCTTGAACGGGATCGGCACAACCACGAAACTACCGCGGCCCCGTCCGGGATGTGATTGGCTGACGAGATGTCGACCGATGACGCGCACGGCGCGGTCGGAGTCGGCCGGCGCGACACCGACCCGCAGACGTCCACGCGAGCGAGCCGCCAGTGGTGGGATTCAGACGCCGACGCGTACCACGGGGAGCACGGCGCGTTCCTCGGGCAGGCCGACTTCGTCTGGTGCCCGGAGGACCTGCGCGAAGCCGACGCGCACCTGCTCGGCGACGTCCGCGGCCGGCGGGTACTCGAGCTCGGCTGCGGCGCGGCGATGTGCTCGCGGTGGCTGGTCGGTCAGGGCGCCTGCGCCGTCGCCTTCGACCTGTCGGCCGGGATGCTGCGACACGCGCGCGCCGGCGCCACAGCCACCGGGCTCGACGTGCCGCTGGTGCAGGCCGATGCGCAACATCTACCGTTTCGCGACGCGTCCTTTGACGTCGTGTTCACCGCATTCGGTGCAATCCAGTTCGCCGCTGATACCGCACGCATCATGACCGAGGCCGCGCGCGTCGTCCGGCCCGGTGGCCGGTGGGTGTTCGCGACGACGCATCCGATCCGCTGGTCGTTCCCGGACGACCCCGGCCCGGACGGTCTCATCGCGACGATGCCCTACTTCGACCGCACGCCCTACGTCGAGTTCGCAGCGGACGGGACACCGACCTACGTCGAGCACCACCGCACACTCGGCGACCGCGTCCGCGAGATCGCGGCGGGCGGCCTGCGACTCGTCGACGTCGTGGAACCGGAGTGGCCGCCCGGACATACCCAGCAGTGGGGGCAGTGGTCACCGTTGCGCGGCGCGATCCTGCCCGGCACCGCGATCTACGTCTGCGAACGCCCGGCCTGACGGCGCTGGCCTCGGCTGGACTGGTTCGCCGCCGGCGCGGCACCGCATGTCGGGGCGCTCGGCAGCGACACCGAACGTCGTTCCGCGCTGACTGAGCGTGGCTGGCGCTGCAGTCATTCGGCCTTCGAACTCGTCCGTCCCGTGACGTCCGACTGGGTGCTCGACCCGCCCGTCTGGTCCGAGGGCGTCGACGTGCGGCCACTGCGTCCCGAGGACCACGAGGCGATCCACCGGCTCGTCTACGAGGATGCAGCCTGGGCCGACGTCCCCGGCCACGTCGACCGCGAGCTGCGCATCGCGCGCGCGTGGACCGACTACGACCGCCCCGCGGGATGACGGTCGGCCTTCACGTGCCCATCGATACGCTGAGAGCATCGGCGGCCGCCCTCGTTGCCGCAGCCTTGGTCTCGGCCTGCGCCACCGCGTACCGGCGAGTTTGCCGGTCGACGGCCAGGACGGTCCACGGCCCGGCGCCGTCCTCGCCGGACAGCTCGACGTAAAGGCGTTCGCGGTCGTGCTCGACGCGCAGGCGGTGCTTGTCATTGCCGTCCTCATGCAGGATGCGGCGACGCTCGGGGTCGGCGACGAACGACGTCCAGCGGCTGCCCGGCATGCCTAGTGGGCCGCTTCGTGCCAGGTGCGGCCGACACCGACCGAGACGTCCATCTCGACGTCGCCGAGCGAGATGGCGCTCGCCATCTCGCGGCGGACGAGAGCCTCGACCGCGACCCGCTCCCCCGGCGCGATTTCGAGGACGAGCTCGTCGTGCACCTGCAGCAACAGTCGCGACCGGTGCCCGCCGTCGGCCAGGCGGCGATGCACACCGAGCATGGCGACCTTGATGATGTCCGCTGCACTGCCCTGGATCGGAGCGTTCAGAGCCGCCCGCTCGGCCATCTCGCGCAGGTTGCGGTTCACGCTGTTGAGATTGGACAGGTAGCGTCGACGGCCCATAATCGTCTCGGTGTAGCCGGTCTGCCGGGCGTCCTCGACGACCGATCGCAGGTAGTCCCGCACCCCACCGAAGCGCTCGAAGTAGGCATCCATCTGACCGCGGGCTTCGGCCGCAGTGATCTTGAGTTGGTTGGCCAGCCCAAAGGCCGACAGCCCGTAGGCCAATCCGTAGCTCATCGCCTTGACCCGCCGCCGGAGCTCCGGGTCGATCTGTTCGATCGGCAGGTCGAACGCACGCGACGCGACGAACGCGTGCAGATCCTCGCCGGTCGTGAACGCTTCGATCAGTCCGGCGTCCTGCGAGAGATGAGCCATGATGCGCATCTCGATCTGGCTGTAGTCGGCGGTCATCAGCGATTCGAAACCGTCCCCCACGACGAACGTCTCCCGGATGCGCCGCCCTTCGGCCGTCCGCACCGGAATGTTCTGCAGGTTCGGATCGGTGGATGACAGTCGTCCCGTGGCGGCAATCGTCTGGTTGAACGTCGTGTGGACGCGGCCGTGGTCGTCGATCAAGGGCAGCAGGCCGTCGACGACCGACTTCAGCCGGGCGACCTCTCGGTGGCGCAGCAGCAGCTCGAGCACCGGGTGCTCGGTCTTGGCGAACAGGTCGGCGAGCGCGTCAGCGTCTGTCGTGTAGCCGGTCTTGTTGCGCTTGGTCTTGGGCAGCCCGAATTGGTCGAACAGGATCTCCTGCAACTGCTTGGGTGAGCCGAGGTTGAACTCGCGGCCCACGAGTTGGTGCGCGTCGTGCTCGACGGCCTTGACCGCCGCGCCGAGCTCGCTCTGCAGGGCGAGCAGGCCGTCGGTGTCGGCGGCGATGCCGACGGCCTCCATGTCGGCCAGCACGTAGGTCAGCGGGAGTTCCATGTCGACGAGCAGCGCCGCGGCGGTGCCGGCGATGCCCAGTGCGGCGTCGAACGTCGTCGCCAGATCGCGCACGGCCATCGCGCGTACGGTCTCGGCCTCGGCGAATGCGTCCTGCGACTCGTCCAAGCCGCCGTCCAGAGTGAGCTGGCCCGACTCCTCGATGTTGCTGCGCAGTTCACGGTGCAGGTAGCGAAGCGCAAGGTCGGCGAGGTCGAAGGTGCGGGTGTCCGGGCGCAGCAGGTAGGCGCCGAGCTGGGTGTCGCTGGTGACCCCGGCGAGCGACCAGCCGCGCTGGCGCAGGGCCAGCAGCGGCCCCTTCACGTCGTGCACAGCCTTCGGCAGGGCCGGATCGGCCAGCCAGCCGGCGATCGCCTTCTCGTCGGCCGGGCTCAGCATCTCCGGGTCGACGTAGGCAGCGCTACCGTCACCGGCGGCGAGCGAGACCCCGGTCAGGTTGCCGACCCCGCGGCCCCAGGTTCCGCGGAACGCGACCCCGACCCGCGTGCCATCGCGGGCGTGCTCTTCCAGCCAGCCGGCGACGTCGTCGACGTCGAGGCGGCTGAACGAGACGTCGAACCCCTCGTCCGCCTCCGGCTCGGCCGCGGCGACGCTCTCGAACAGCCGTTCGCGAAGGACTCGGAACTGCAGGTCGTCGAAGAGCCGGTGCACCTCGTCGCGGTCCCATTGCTGGCGGCTCATGGCGTCGAGTTCGACGTCGAGGGAGACGTCGCGGACGAGTTCGGTCAGCCGCCGGTTCAGCTCGACGCCGGCCACGTGCTCGCGCAGCGCGTCACCGACCTTGCCCTTGACGGTGTCGATCCGTTCGATCAGGTCGCGCAGCGAGCCGTACTCGCGGATCCACTTCGACGCGGTCTTCTCGCCCACGCCGGGGATGCCGGGCAAGTTGTCGCTCGGGTCGCCGCGCAGGGCAGCGTAGTCCGGGTACTGCACCGGGTCGAGGCCGTACTTGGCCCGCACCTCGTCGGGAGTGAACCGGGTCATCTCGCTGACACCACGTTTCGGGTACAGCACCGTGACGTGATCGTTGACGAGTTGCAGCGCGTCGCGGTCACCGGTGCAGATCAGCACGTCGATGCCGGCAGCGACGGCCTGCGTGGTGACGGTGGCGATGATGTCGTCGGCCTCGTAGCCCTCGACCATCATGGTCGGGATACGCAGGGCGTCGAGCACCTCACGGATGAGCGTGACCTGCCCGCGAAAATCCTCCGGAGTCTCGCTGCGGCCCGCCTTGTAATCGGCGTAGGCCTCGCTGCGAAACGTCTTGCGCGAGACGTCGAAGGCCACCGCGACGTGCGTCGGATCCTCGTCGCGCATCAGGTTGATCAGCATCGACGTAAACCCGAACACCGCGTTCGTCGGTTGGCCCGTGGTCGTGGACATCTCGACCTCGCGTAGCGCGTAGAACGCCCGGTACGCGAGGGAATGGCCGTCGAGCAGCAGTAGCGTCGCCGTCTTGCTCGCGGTGGAGGTTCTCACGACCGGCCTCGCTTCGCCCCGGCCGGCCCCCGAAGGCCATCCCGATTGTTCGCTCGCTGCGCTCGACTCACAGCCTCACCCTATGGCCCGGGTGCGACAGCCCGTACGAACGTCAGGCCTCCCGGCTGACGGCCCGACCGCCGAAGCCCGAGCGCTGGGCCCGCGCGAGCCGGGCGCGCCGCAGGACGGCCATGCGGCCGGCGACATCCGTCATGCCGAGGGAACGACGCAGCACGCTCGTGGGCGCCACCCGATGGACCACGAGCGGGGCGAAGCCGATGCGGGCGAGATACCGATTGCCCTCGCGCGAGCCCGCGGCCGCCGTGGTCAGCACGTTCTCGACGCCGAGCTCGTCGGCAAGCTGGACGGCAGCGGTCAGCAACGCTCGCCCGACGCCCCGTCGACGCTGCTGAGGCACAACCATCAGATGCGTCACGTGCAGTACCTGGATCAGATCGATCGCACCGATCTCGTCCGCCCGGGCCGCCAGCATGCCCACCACCGAACCACCGTCGTCAGCCGCAATCAGCACCGTGCGGGCCCGCTCACCGAGGATTGCGGCGAACCGCTCGCACAGGTGCTCGTTGCTCGAGTCCTGCAACGGCTTGCCACTGAACACTCCGGTCGACGGGCCGACGGCCTGAACGAGTGTGGCGAGCGCAGGAACGTCGGCGGCGATAGCCGGGCGGACCCGCACGTTTGCTCGCGACAATGCCGTCCCCTGTCCGCATGGTTTCGCGCTAGCCAACCGACGATGGCTGCACGCGCAACCATAGATCCACATGCGCCCGCCGGACACGCGGGGTTCACCGAGTGGCAGCTACCTGTCCGATACTGGCGCGGCCTCCGCCGAGAGGTTTACGATGCGCCGACGTCGCTCACCATGGATACGGCCGACCTATTGCTTCGCCACCTCGCCGCCAAGGTAAACCGCGCGGACGCGGTCGTCCGCAAGCAGCTCCTGGCCGGTGCCGCTGAGCACGACGTTGCCGGTCTCCAGCACGTATCCGCGGTGCGCCAGGCCGAGCGCCTTCGACGCGTTCTGCTCGACCAGCAGCACCGTCACGCCGTCGGCGTTGATCTGCTTGAGGATGGTGAAGATCTGGGCAGTGAACTGGGGGGCCAGGCCCATCGACGGCTCGTCGAGCAGCATGAGCTTCGGCTTGGCCATCAGGGCACGACCAATCGCCAGCATCTGTTGCTCGCCGCCTGACATCGTGCCTGCGAGCTGGGTGCGGCGTTCGAGCAACCTAGGGAAGAGCTCGAACACGTGCTCCAGCTCGACAGGTAGGTTCTTACGGTCCTTGCGGGCGTATGCGCCCATGTCGAGGTTCTCGTCGACTGTCATGCCGGGGAACACCCCACGGCCTTCCGGCGCCTGACTGATTCCGCGCACGACCCGCAGGTCGCCGCGCATCTTCGTGATGTCCTCGCCGCCGAACGTGATACGCCCGCCTGACAGCGGCCGGATTCCGGAGATCGCCCGCATCGTCGTGCTCTTGCCCGCGCCGTTCGCGCCGATCAGCGTGACGATCTCGCCCTTCTCGACCGTGATCGAGATTCCGTGCAACGCGCGGATACGACCGTAGTTGACCGAGACGCCCTCGAGCTCAAGCAGCGCCATCGTCAGGCACCCCCAGGTAGGCCGCTACCACGGCCGGATCGTCGCGGACCTTCTCCGGCGGTCCGTCCGCGATCTTGTGGCCGAACTCCAGGACGACGATCCGGTCGGTCACCCCCATGATCAGCCGCATGTCGTGCTCGATCAGCAGCACGGTGTACCCCTCGTCGCGGATACTGCGGATCAGTTGCATGAGCTCGTCCTTTTCCGCCGGATTGAATCCCGCGGCGGGTTCGTCCAGGCAGAGCAACTTGGGCTCGGTCCCCAGCGCGCGCGCGATCTCCAGTCGACGTTGGTAGCCGTAGGGCAGGTTGCGCGCCTTGTCGGCAGCTCGGTCGGCGATGCCGACGAACTCGAGCAGGGCCAGCGCCTGATCGACCGCCGTCTTCTCTTCCCGGAAGTGTCGCGGCGTTCGGGCCAGCGCGCCCGGGACGCTGGTTCGGTGTCTGGCGTCGAGCCCGACCACGACGTTCTCCAACGCCGTCATCTCGCCGAACAGCCGGATGTTCTGGAACGTCCGCGCGATACCGAGCCGGGTGATCTGGTACTTCGCCTGCCGCTTGAGTTGCGTCCCGTCGAAGACGATGCGTCCTGACGTCGGTCGGTACACGCCGGTCATCGCGTTGAAACAGGTCGTCTTGCCCGCACCGTTGGGTCCGATAAGGCCGAGAATCTCGCCACGACGGATCTCGAAGCTGACGTCGTCCAACGCGGTGAGACCGCCGAACGTCAAGGTGACGTTCTCCATCGTCATCAGCGTCTGCCCGACGTCGACACTGATCTGGCGATGCTGCTCTACCGCTTCGACGACGTCCTGCTGGGTCAACCCCTCGACCTCGGTCGATTCGTTCGACGGCGGCTCCGCTAGCTTGCCCGGTGATAGGGGCTCGCTCATACTTCCCCCGCCCTGGCGTCCGGCACTGGTTGGCTGGCCATCGCACCGGACTTGACGCCGCTGGCGAAGGCGCCCGAACCGGTGTCGAGCTGTTCGGGCTGCCCGGACAGCCGGCGATAGGCCGTTCGGCCGAAGGTGAGCAGTCGTTGCCGGGCCCCGAGCAGGCCCTGCGGGCGGAACAGCATCAGCGCAATCAGCGCGATACCGAAGATCAGGAACTTCTTGTCGGCGATTGCGGTGAAGCGGTCGGGAATGTATGAGATCAGGAAGCCGCCGAGTATTACGCCGACCTTGTTGCCCGCGCCGCCGAGCACGACCGCGGCGAGGAAGAGGATCGACGTGATTGGGTCGAAGCGCTGGTTGTTGACGAAGCCGATCTGGCCGGCGAAGAGCGCGCCGGACAAGCCACCGACGGCGGCACCGATCACGAATGCCCACAGTTTGAAGCGGAACGTCGGCACGCCCATGATCTCGGCGGCGTCCTCGTCCTCCCGGATTGCCACCCAGGCCCTGCCGACCCGGCTTCGCTCCAGGTTGCCGACCAGAATCAGGATCACCACGATCAGCGCGATGGTCAGCCAGTACCAGGGCTTGCCGTCGGTCTGGGTGAAGATCGGGCTTCCGTTCGCGCGGTGGCCCGGTGGGCGCGCGATGTTCTGAAAGCCGATGTTTCCCTTGAGGGGGGTTACGTTGTCGGCCAGCAGGCGCACGATCTCACCGAAGCCGAGCGTCACGATGGCCAGATAGTCCCCGCGCAGGCGCAGGGTGGGGGCACCGAGGATCAAGCCGGACAGCATCGTGATCGCCATCGCGATCGGCACGCAGATGAGCCAGGCCCACGGCGAATGCGGATCGGTGAACACTCGGACGGTGGAGTCTGAACTCGTGAAGAGCGCGACGACGTAGGCACCGATCGCGAAGAAGCCGACGTAGCCCAAGTCGAGCAAGCCGGCCTGGCCGACGACGACGTTCAGCCCGATCGCGATCAGCGCGGTGCGAGCCGCGTTGAACAGCGAGATCGGGAAGTCGGTGCCGGGTTCGGTGTTGATCAGCCCGAGCAGCGGGAAGTCCGAGGAGATGTACGGCAAGATCACCAGGACGGCGATCGCGATGAGCGACCACAGCCACTGCTGTTGGCGGTTCAAGCTGTTCCATCTCGTGCGCACGACGCTGATCCGTCGCGACGGAGCGGTCACCTCGGGCCCGAACCAGCCGGTGGCTGACGGGCTCAATGTCATGACGAGCACCGCCAGACCCAGTGCTGCAAAGACCACGGCCCAGACCACGACGGACGTCAGCTGGGCGAGCAACAACCAGAACACCGAGGTGCTCACAGTGACCGACGAGCCGATCAGCAGGTACCAGCGGGCCTGGCGCCGCCCCTGGGCGAGCATCGCGCCGGCCAGCAGCAGGCAGCCACCAGTCAGCACGTTCAACAGGACGCCGACGGTCAGGTCGCCGCCGCCACCGTTGGATCTCGCCCGGGCGGCGTCGTGGAACAGGTGAGCGGGTGCGAGGTCGAACAGCAGGGCGACCGCCGCGGCAATCAGCAGCACCGCGAGCACTGCGCCGACGGCGGCCGCGAGCGTGACGAGCGTCGGCCGACGTTCGGAAGTCTCGTCATCGCGCCGGCCCGCCAAGGAGACCGTGGTCGTCATGCCCTGGCCTTTCCGAGCGATTCGCCGAGCAGACCCGTGGGGCGGAACATGAGCACGGCGATCAGCAGGACGTAGGCGACGACATCTCGCCACCCACCGCCGAACAGCGTCTGTCCGTAGTTCTCGGCCAGACCGAGGATCAGGCCGCCGAGCAGCGCCCCGCGGAGGTTACCGATGCCGCCGAGCACGGCGGCGACGAACGCCTTGATACCCAGGATGAAGCCACCGTTGTAGATCACGCCGGCTGGGATGAGCATGATATAGAAGCTGGCCGCGATGCCGGCCGCTGCGCCGCCGATGGCGAAGGTCAGCAAGATGACACGTTCACGGTTGACGCCCATGAGCGTCGCCGTCGTCGCGTCCTGAGCGACAGCGCGGATGCCGCGCCCGAGCCTGGTCCGGCGGATGAACTGGTCGATGACGACCATCAACGTGATCGCGGCGACGATGATCGCGATCTGGATGTTGTCGATGGTGGTGTTGAAGAACTTGATCTGCGGCTGTCGGATGACCAACTGGATCGACGGTTCGGCGTTGGCGCCGCGCCAAACGAAGAAGATCTGCTGGATCGTCAGCGACGCGCCGATAGCGGTGATCAGAAAGACCAGGGACGGCGCCCCACGCGAGCGCAACGGCTTGTAGGCGATCCGTTCCACCAGCAGCGCGACGCCGGAGGACACCAACGCGGCCACGACGGCGGCCAGCACCAGGAACCCGACGATCGCCACAGTGCCCGACGAATAGGCCAGGCCGGGCGAGAACCCGCAGAGCTTGAACGTGAAGTAGGCGGCGAATGCCCCGGCGATGAAAACCTCGGAGTGCGCAAAGTTGATCAACTTCAGCAATCCGTAGACGAGGGTGTAACCGAGCGCGATCAGCGCGTAGATGGAGCCGTAGGTCAGGCCCTTGACGGTGTCCACCCAGAACAGCTGGCGCAGACTCGTAGTGTCGAAGTGGATCCAGTCCGGGCCGGAGGCCAGGACGGTGTTCGACAGGTGCAGCATGGACACAGCGGTGTGTGCTTCCCCTGGTTGTTGATGCCGTGGTTTGTCGTGATGCTGTAGTTGTCGCGATCCGGCCCGGGCAGCAGGTGTGCCCGGGCCGGATCCTCACGCAATGACGAAGCGGGTTACCCGCCGATCTGCACGTTCTTCACGATGGCGTTGCCCTTGGCGACGTAAGACCAGATCGCCGGCTGCCCTGCGATCTCACCGGTGGGGCTGAACGAGATGTGCTTGGTGATTCCGTCCGCGTTGTACCCGTTGGTCCACGTCAGTTCTTTCGCCCGAGTGGTGTTGCCCTTGTCGATGCCGGACAGCAGGATCGTCGCGGCATCATAGGACTCGGCCGAGTACGTCTGCGGCGGGGTGCCGTAGGCAGCCTGGTACTGCTGGGCGAACGTCGCGCTCGCGTCCGCAGGCACGCACGGGCAGGTGAAGTACACGCCCTGCGCGGCGGACTGACCGGCCAGCTTGATGAACTGCGGGTCCTTCACGCCGTCCGGCGCGACGAACTTGCCGTTGTAGCCGCCCTGCTTGAGCTGCTGGTCGAACGGGCCGCCTTCGGCGTAGTAGCCGGAGTAGAACAGCGCGTCGGGGGCAGCCTGGACGACCTTGCTCACCGTCGCGCCGAAGTCCTTCTGACCGGTTTTCACGTCGTCGGTGCAGGTGACCTTGCTGCCGAGGGCCTTCTTGACCGAGGCGCCCAGACCCTTGCCGTAGTCCGAGTCGTCCTGGATGACGCAGATCTTGGTCGCCTTGAGCGTGTCGGTCATGAACTTCGCGGCGGCCGGCCCTTGAGAGGCGTCGTTGCCCAGGACGCGGTGGAAGGTCTTCCAGCCGTTCGTCGACAGGGCGGGGTTCGTCGCGGACGGCGAGATCGTGACCAAGCCGGCCGAGTTGAACGCGGCGCCGACCGCCTTCGACTCGCCCGAGAACGGCAGGCCGACTACGCCGACGATGTCCTTCTCGTTGATCGCCTGCGTCGACACGCCCGGCGCGACCGAGGGGTCACCCTGGGAGTCGAACTTCTTGTAGGTGACCTGGCAGCCCGAGTTGGCCGCGTTGTGCTGCTTGATGGCGAGTTGCGCCGCGTTGCTGATGGCGATGCCGAGAGCCGCGTTCGCGCCGGTGAGCGCGCCGACGTAGGCAATCGACAGCCCGGTGGCGCACTTGGCTTTGCCGTCGCCCGCCGGCAGGACTGGCTTGAGGGCGTTGGCCGAGGAGCTCGGCGCGGCCGACGACGCCGGTGAGCTCCCGCTCGAAGCCGGCGAGCTGCTGGTCTTGTTCCCGCTGCCTTTGCTGGCACAGCCAGCCAGGGCGAGAGCGCCGGCCGTGAGAACCACAGCCGTCGTAGTGAGGGGTCGACTTCGCACTGAATAGCCTCCTGGATACGACGCGGCGGACGGTCGTCCGCCCAACTCGTTCGCCGGACGTTAGCTCATCGGCTCGGCAACCGGAACCTGCCGCGGTAACGGCGCGTCGGTCGTAACCAAATCTCCACCGTCGATCTCGACCGTTCTGTCCGGCTACCGGCGGTTCTACTCGGCGGTAGCCGGTTCCTGGGTGGTATCGCCGGCCAGCACCAGCTCCGCGACTGTCCGCATCGAGCGCCGGTTGTCCATCGCGGCGCGCTGGATCCAGCGGAACGCCTCCGGCTCGCTGAGCCTGTGCGCGGTCATGAGCGCGCCTTTGGCGCGTTCGATGAGTTTGCGGGCCTCGAGGCGGTCCTTCAGCCCCGTCACTTCGGACTCGAGGGCGCGGATCTCGGCGAAGCGGGATGTGGCCATCTCGATCGCGGGCAGCAAATCGCGTTTCTGGAACGGCTTGACGAGGTAGGCCATGGCGCCGGCGTCGCGGGCCCGCTCGATCAGGTCGCGCTGGCTGAACGCGGTCAGCATGACGACCGGGGCGATGCGAGCTTCCGTGATCTGCGCCGCGGCGGCGATGCCGTCCATCTTGGGCATCTTGACGTCGCAGATCACCAGGTCTGGCTGCAGTTCCTTGGCCAGCGCGACGGCCTGTTCGCCGTCGGCGGCCTCGCCCACGACGTCGAGGCCCTCTTCCTCGAGCATCTCGCGCAGATCCAGGCGGATCAAGGCTTCATCCTCGGCGATCAGGACCCGCATCGCCTGCACCGCAGGCGGCTCAGCGGGGGCGGCAGCCACAGAAACCTCTCCCATCACGCCGGCATCGTTGGCGACAAGTGCGAATCACCAGCCTAGCCCGGCTGGTATTTTCAGTGCGTCACGCCCCCGTGGCGCAACTGGCTGACGCGATGGATTCAAAATCCATTACCGAGAGGTGTGTGGGTTCGAATCCCACCGGGGGTACCGCCGGGACGCGGATTGTCTTGCGTCAGTGGCGCTCGGACACTTCTGGCGCAGGGCAATCCAGCGGCAATGGCGCGGCGCGACGGCAGCACCTGCTCGCTACAGTCGCGGGCGTGGCCGGACATATGACGCCCGAGGAGTTCCGCCGGCACGGCCACGCCGTAATCGACTGGATCGCCGACTATCAGCAGCGGCTCGAGACGTTTCCGGTGCTGTCACAGGTCGCACCCGGCGAGCTGCGAGCCGGGCTGCCTGGGCAGCCGCCCGAGCGAGGCGAGCCGTTCGAGGCGATCCTGACCGACCTGGATGCGCACATAATCCCGGGCATCACGCACTGGCAGCACCCGTCGTTCTTCGGCTACTTTCCGGCCAACGCCAGCGGTCCGGCGATCCTCGGGGACCTGCTGGCGTCCGGGCTCGGTGTGCAGGGCATGCTCTGGTCCACCTCCCCCGCCGCCACCGAGCTCGAGACCCACGTCCTGGACTGGCTGGCCACGCTGCTCGACCTGCCCGCGACCTTCCGTTCCGACGGCGCCGGTGGTGGCGTCATTCAAAGTTCGGCGTCGGACGCCGTGCTGGTCGCGCTGCTCGCGGCGTTGCACCGGGTGAGTGACGGCCGGACGGAGCACGGCGGGGTCACGTCCGGCCGCTACGCCGTCTACACGTCCGGTCAGACGCACTCATCGGTCGAGAAGGCGTGCCGGATCGGCGGGCTGGGCTCGCAAATGCTGCGCAAGATCGACGTCGATCCGGCGACGCTCGCGGCCCGCCCGGATCACCTGCGGAAATTGATTGCCGCCGATCTCGCCGCTGGAGTGACCCCGACGCTCGTCGTGGCCTCCGTGGGCGCCACCGGCACGGGGGCAGTTGACCCCGTCGCCCAGCTCGCGGCGATCGCCCACGAGGCCGGCGCCTGGGCGCACGTCGACGCCGCCTGGGCGGGCGTCGCGGTTGTTGCGCCGGAGTTCCGCTGGCTGAATCACGGGCTCGAATCCGTCGACTCGTACGCCACCAACCCGCACAAGTGGCTGCTGACCAACTTCGACTGCGACGCGTTCTGGGTGGCCGACCGCACCTCGCTCGTTGCCGCGCTGTCGATTCTGCCCGAGTACCTGCGCAACGCCGCCACCGAATCCGGTGCAGTGCTGGACTACCGCGACTGGCAGGTTCCGCTCGGGCGTCGCTTCCGCGCGCTCAAACTGTGGGCCGTCATCCGCTGGTACGGCGCCGAAGGTCTGCGTGCCCATATCCGCGGGCACGTCGCGCTGGCGCAGGAGTTCGCTTCGTGGGTCGCAGCAGACGAGCGGTTCGAGCTTCTCGCGCCCCACCCGCTCGCGCTCGTGACGTTCCGGCTGCGCGCCGGCGACGCCGCGACCCTCGAGTTGATGAACCGCGTCAACGCCTCGGGGGAGCTGTTCCTCACCCACACCGTCGTGCACGGTGCGGCCGCACTCCGGCTCGCGATCGGTTCGCCGTGGACCGAGCGTCGGCATGTCGAGGCGGCCTGGCGAGCGCTCGCGTCATGATCGCGCTGCCGCTGTGATCCGTCAGCGCTCGGTGCGGGCCCGGACCCGGACCATGCCCTCCTGCACGACGCTGCAGACCTGCCGTCCTTCTGGGGTATAGAAGCGGCCGGTCGCCAGCCCGCGCCCGCCGGACGCCGACGGCGAGTGCATGACGTAGAGCAGCCAGCCGTCTGCGCGGAACGGGCGTTCGAACCACATCGCGTGATCGAGCGAGGCCATGGACACGTCGTCGACGTTGTTCGCCAGCCCGTGCCGCGCGAGCACCGAGTCGAGCAATGTCATGTCCGAGGCGAAGGTCAGCACGCACACGTGCAGCAACGGATCGTCGGGCAGGCGTCCGTCGGCGCGCATCCACACCATCCCCGCGGTGTCGCGCGGCCCGCGCCGCTCCCAGGGCGGCTCGTCGACGTAACGCATGTCGATCGGGCGCGAGCGCTTGCGGTAGAACTCGGCGACGGCCGGGAAGTCGGCGATGCGCTCGTCGAGCGTCGGCAGCTCGTCCGGCGCGGGCGCCTCGGGCATCGTGGACTGGTGATCTACGCCGTCCTGTTCGAGCTGGAAGGACGCCGACAAGGAAAAGATCGCCTTCCCGTTCTGGACGGCCAACACCCGACGGGTGGTGAACGAGCGGCCGTCGCGCACCCGGTCGACCTCGTAAAGGATCGGGATCGTCGGGTCACCGGGCCGGATGAAGTACGAGTGCAGCGAATGCACCAGACGGTCTTCATCCACCGTGCGCCCGGCCGCGACCAGGGCCTGCCCCGCCACCTGGCCACCGAATACCCGCTGCGAGCGTTCCTTCGGGCTGACGCCGCGGAAGATGTCGAACTCGATCCGCTCGAGGTCGAGAAGTTCGACGAGCCCGTCGACGGCGTCCTGACCGACACGCCCCGTCGGCTGCGCCGGTTCAGCCATGCCGAAGGACCGCGCCGATGCGGTGAACCCGGATCGTATTCGTTGCGCCCGGCGTCGACGGCGGGGTGCCGGCGACGACGATGACGAGATCGTTGGGGTGACACACGCCGCGCTGCATCAGCGCGGAGTCGACCTGGCGCACCATGTCGTCGGTGCTGTTCACCGTCCACACCAGGTGGGCTTCCGCGCCCCAGAGCAGCGCCATCTGGCGCTGCACGGACTCGAGCGGCGTGAACACCAGGATGCGCTGCGACGGTTGCAGCCGCGACAGCCGCCGCGCTGTATCACCGGTCTGGGTGAACGCGACGAGAGCCACCGCACCGAGTGCGTCGCCGATGTCGCGGGCGGCCTTCACGAGCGCACCCCCCGAGGTCCGCGGGTTGTGCTGCAGCCGCGCGACCCGGATGCCCGACTCCTCCACCGAGCGGATGATCCGGCTCATCGTGGCGACGGACTGGACCGGGTACTTGCCCACGCTCGTCTCGCCGGACAGCATCACCGCGTCGGCGCCGTCGATGACCGCGTTCGCGACGTCGGACGCCTCGGCGCGGGTCGGGCGCGAATGTGTGATCATCGACTCGAGCATCTGCGTCGCGACGATCACCGGCTTGGCGTTGTCGCGGCAGATCTGGATGGCCCGCTTCTGCACCACCGGCACCTGCTCGAGGGGCATCTCGACTCCGAGGTCGCCACGAGCGACCATCATGCCGTCGAAGGCGAGCGCGATCTCCTCGAGACGGTCGACGGCTTCGGGCTTCTCGAGCTTGGCGATCACCGGCACCCGCACGCCGACCTCGTCCATGACCCGGTGGACGAGCTTGACGTCCTCGGGATTGCGCACGAACGACAGCGCAACGAAGTCCACGCCGAGGCGGAGCGCGAACTCGAGGTCGGCGGCGTCCTTGTCCGACATCGCCGGCACGCTGACTTCCACCCCGGGCAGCGACAGACCCTTGTTGTCGCTGACGACGCCACCCTCGGTGACATCGCAGACGACATCCGTGCCGTGCTCGACGTCGACGGCGATGAGCGCCACGTTGCCGTCGTCGACGAGCAGCCGGTCCCCCGGCTTCACGTCGTCGGGCAGATGCTTGTACGTGGTCGAGACCCGGTCGTGGGTGCCTGCGACGTCCGTGACGGTAATCCGGACGCGGTCGCCGGTAGCCCACAGCACCGGACCTTCGGCAAACCGGCCGATGCGGATCTTCGGACCCTGCAGGTCGGCGAGCACGGCCAGGTTGCGCCCGGCTGCCTTCGCGGCCTCGCGGATCTCGTGGAACCGGCGGCCGTGATCGGCATGGACCCCGTGGCTGAAGTTCAGCCGCGCGACGTCCATGCCCGCGTCTACCAGCGCCCGGGCACGCTCGGGGGTGTCAGTAGCCGGGCCGAGCGTGCAGACGATTTTTGCGTGCCGATTCACACCCTCAGCGTAATGCGCGGGCGACGCATGGGCCGCCGCCCTGGACCGAGAGGCGAAGGCGGCCGCGGGGCCTACGACTTGGCGACCGCCATGACCGCGTCGTCGACGTTTTCGCCGGAATCTTGGGCCCGCTTCGTCGCCTCGAGCACCTTCTTGAAGTCGCGCGGGACCACGGCGGAGAAGCGACGGAGCGCGGCGTTCCAGTCGCGCAACAGCGCCGCCCCGACCGCCGAATCAGTGTAGGCGACGTGTGTCTCGATGAGCTCGCGCAACCGGTCGGACTCGTCGTCCGGCACCGCGACGATGTCGACGAGTTCGCGGTTCACGATGCCCTCATCGAGGTCCAGCACGTATGCCCAGCCGCCGGACATCCCTGCACCCAGGTTGCGCCCCGTCCGCCCGAGGATCACCGCGGTGCCGCCGGTCATGTACTCAAGCGCGTGGTCCCCCACGCCCTCGGCCACGACCGTCGCTCCGGAGTTGCGCACGCAGAACCGCTCGCCCACCACACCGCGCAGGTAGATCTCGCCGGCGGTGGCCCCGTAGGCGATGACGTTGCCGGCGATGACGTTGTCCTCGGCCGCGAACGTCGCCGCCTCATCCGGCCGCACCGCGATCACGCCGCCGGACAGGCCCTTGCCCGCGAAGTCGTTCGTGTCCCCGAACAGCCGCATGGTGATGCCCTTTGGCACGAACGCACCGAACGACTGGCCACCCGAACCCCGGAACGTGACGTCGATCGTGCCCGCCGGCAGACCGCCGGCACCGTACCGACGCGACACCAGCGAACCGAGCATGGTGCCCACGGTTCGGTTGACGTTGCGCACGGGCAGTTCGAGCGTGACCGGCGCAGCGTCGAGCAGGGCGCCCTCGCAGAGTTGGATCAGCGTGTTGTCCAGAGCCGCGTCCAGAGCGTGGTCCTGCTCGCGCGACTTGATCAATGTCTGCCCGTACGGGTTCGCCGGCACCGCCAGGATCGGCGTGAGGTCCAGGCCGTCGGCCTTCCAGTGCTCGATTGCCTTTGCGGTGTCGAGCACGTCGACGTTCCCGATCGCCTCGTCCAGCGAGCGGAAGCCCAGCGAGGCCAGGATTTCGCGCACCTGCTCGGCGATGAACTCGAAGAAGGTGACGACGAATTCGGGCTTGCCGCTGAACCGCTCCCGCAGCACCGGGTTCTGCGTCGCGACGCCGACTGGACAGGTGTCGAGGTGACAGACCCGCATCATGATGCAGCCGGACACGATCAGCGGCGAGGTCGCGAACCCGTACTCCTCGGCGCCCAGCAGCGCGGCGACGACGACGTCGCGGCCGGTCTTCATCGCGCCGTCGACCTGCACGGTGATGCGGTCGCGCAGCCCGTTGAGCAGCAGCGTCTGCTGGGTGTCGGCCAGGCCGAGTTCCCAGGGCAGCCCCGCGTGCTTGAGCGACGTCAGCGGCGCGGCGCCGGTGCCACCGTCGTGGCCCGAGATGAGCACGACGTCGGCGTGCGCCTTGGACACCCCCGCGGCCACGGTGCCGACCCCGGCTTCGGAGACGAGCTTGACGTGTACCCGCGCCTGCGCGTTGGCGTTCTTCAGATCGTGGATGAGCTGGGCGATGTCCTCGATCGAGTAGATGTCGTGGTGCGGCGGCGGGGAGATGAGCCCGACGCCGGGCGTCGAGTTCCGGGTACGGGCGATCCACGGGTAGACCTTGAAGCCGGGCAACTGGCCGCCCTCGCCGGGCTTGGCGCCCTGCGAGATCTTGATCTGCAGGTCGTCGGCGTTGACTAGGTAGTGGCTGGTCACGCCGAAGCGACCGGACGCGATCTGCTTGACCGCCGAACGTCGCAGGTCGCCGTTCTCGTCGGGCGTGAAGCGCCGGGCGTCCTCGCCGCCCTCGCCGCAGTTGGACCGTCCGCCCAGGCGGTTCATCGCGATCGCGAGGGTTTCGTGCGCCTCGGCCGAGATCGAGCCGTAAGACATCGCACCGGTCGCGAAGCGGGTGACGATGGCCGACACCGGTTCGACCTCGTCGATCGACACCGGCGGACGTGCGCCCTGCTTGAACTCGAACAGCCCGCGCAGGGTGCCGCCCGCGCGGTTCAGCTCGTCGATCTTGTCCGAGTACTGCTTGAACACGTCGTACTGCCGCGCGCGTGTGGCGTGTTGCAGCAGGAACACCGTCTCCGGGTTGAACAGGTGCAGCTCGCCCTCGCGGCGCCACTGGTACTCGCCGCCCACGTCGAGGTTTCGGTGCGCGCGGGAGGTGTCCACGAGCGGGAACGCCGATTCGTGCCGGGCCTCGCACTCGGCCGCGAGCTCGGCCAGACCTACCCCGCCGAGCCGCGACGGTATGCCGCCGAAGTACTCGTCGACGAGCGGTTGGGCGAGACCGAACGCCTCGAACACCTGCGCACCGGTGTAACTCTGGATCGTCGAGATGCCCATCTTGGACATCACCTTGAGCACACCCTTCGACAGCGCCTTGACGTAGTTTTCGATCGCCTTCTCGGCGGGGATGCCGTCGATCAGGCCGTCGGCCACGAGGTCGTCGATGGTCTCGAACGCGAGGTAGGGGTTGACCGCGGCGGCGCCGAAGCCGAGCAGCAGCGCTATGTGGTGGACCTCCCGAGCCTCGCCGGTCTCCACGACGAGGCCGGCCTGAGTGCGCTGGCCGGTCCGGACGAGATGCTGGTGCACCGCGGACGTCAGCAGCAGTGACGGTATCGGCGCGTGGTCGGGATCGCAGTCGCGGTCGGACAGGATGAGGATGCGGACGCCGGCCTCGACGGCTGCGGAGCACTCGCGCCGCACGCGCTCGAGCGCTGCGGCCAGCGCCTCGCCGCCACCGTGTACCCGGTAGCGGCCGTCGATGAGCTGGCAACGGAAGCCGGACATGTCGCCGTCGGCGTTGATGTGCCAGATCTTCGCAAGTTCTTCGTTGTCGATGACGGGCCGCGGGATGATGATCTGCCGGCACGAGGCCGGGCCCGGGTCGAGCAGGTTGAGTTCCGGGCCGATGCCGCCAGCCAGCGAGGTCACCAATTCCTCACGGATCGCGTCCAGCGGCGGGTTCGTGACCTGCGCGAACAGTTCGGTGAAGTAGTCGAAGAGCATCCGCGGCCGCTTCGACAGGACCGCCACCGGGGTGTCGGAGCCCATCGAGCCGATCGGCTCCGCCGCCGCCGTGGCCATCGGCGAGATCAGGATGCGCAGCTCTTCCTCGGTGTAGCCGAAGATCTGCTGACGACGGGTGACCGACTCGTGCGTGAACACCGGACGCTCGCGCGGCGGCAGGTCGTCCAGGTGCATCAGCCCTGCGTGCAGCCACTCGCGGTACGGCTGCTCGGCGGCGAGTTCGGCCTTGAACTCCTCGTCGGAGCGGATGACACCGGCGGCGGTGTCGACGAGGAACATGCGACCGGGCTGCAGGCGTCCCTTGGCGACGACGCTGGCGGGGTCGATATCGAGGATGCCGGCCTCGCTGCCAAGCACGACGAGCCCGTCCTCGGTCTGCCACCAGCGCCCGGGGCGCAGGCCGTTGCGGTCCAGGACTGCGCCGATGACCGTGCCGTCGGTGAAGTTCACGCACGCCGGGCCGTCCCAGGCCTCCATGACGCAGGAGTGGAACTCGTAGAACGCCCGCCGGTCGGCGTCCATGCCGGGGTTGTTCTCCCACGCCTCCGGGATCATCATCAGCACCGAGTGCGCCAAACTGCGTCCGCCAAGGTGCAGCAGTTCGAGCACTTCGTCGAAGGTGGCCGAGTCGCTGGCCTCGGGCGTGCAGATCGGGAACAGCCGCTTGAGATCGCCGGGGCTCCACCCATCGTCGCTTGACCGAGGGCTCGCGAGCAGCTCGGACTTCAGGAGTGCTTCGCGGGTGCTCATCCAGTTCCGGTTGCCGCGGATCGTGTTGATCTCGCCGTTGTGCGCGATGTAGCGGTACGGGTGCGCGAGCGGCCAGGACGGAAACGTGTTGGTCGAGAACCGGCTGTGCACCAGACCGATGGCGCTCGCGAGCCGCTCGTCGGTGAGGTCGGGGAACACCACGCCGAGCTGATCGGTGGTCAGCATGCCCTTGTAGACCAGCGTGCGCGTCGACAGCGACGGGAAATACAGCTCGAGACCCGCCTCTCGAGCCTGCCGCTCGGCGACCTTGCGCAACGCGAACACGCGGCGCTCGAGCTCCATGCCGTGCGCGCCGTCGCCGCCGCGGACGAACAGCTGCCGAAACGAGGGCATGACGCTGCGGGCGGTCGGCCCGAGGTCGTCGGTGACGGTGGGCAGTTCCCGCCAGCCCAGGACCGTCAGCCCCTCGCCGGCGGCGACGGACTCGACCAGGCCGATCACCTGGGCCGCCTCACCCGGGTCGGCGGGCAGGAAGGCGTTGCCGACGGCGTACGCACCGACCGGCGGCAGCTCGAACTCGCAGACGGCCCGCAAGAACGCGTCCGGCACCTGCACGGTGATGCCGGCACCGTCACCAGAGGACGGCTCGGCCCCCGCAGCACCGCGGTGATCGAGGTTGTGCAGAGCGGTCAGCGCCTGCTCGACGATGGTGTGGGTCGCGCGGCCGTGCAGATCCGCGACGAAGGCGACACCGCACGCGTCGTGCTCGAAGCGTGGGTCGTAGAGGCCCTGGGGGTCCGGCACGGCTGAGAACAGGCTGCGCAAAGCAAACTCCCGTCGGTCGATGCAAGGTTCCTGCGAATTCTCGAACGTCCCGCGAGTGCTTTCGAGAATTGGGACGACATCGGCCCGAACAGCGGCCTTCAGATTACCTGACGTCAGCTCGGACCCGATCCCCGCGAGGCCACGCCGTTCGCAGCGCAGCCTCGAGGCGGGGGCGGTCCTGTTCGGCGATCTTGCCGCCGTCGGCATCGGTGACGTAGAAGGCGTCGACGACCACCCCGGCGACGGACGAGACGCGGGCCGAGCGGACGTCGAGCCCGGCCGCCTCGAGCGCCGCGGTGATCCGGCACAGCAGCCCGATCTCGTCCTCGCCACGGAACTCGACGACGGTGGCGTCGGCAGAGTCGTCGAACCACAGCACCGACGGGCGCCGGTGCGCGGCGCCCGGCGGTTTGCGCGAATAGCTCTGTTCCTTCTGGGCGAGCTTCTGCGCGAGGCCCAGCTCGCGCTTGATCGCGCGGGCGAGGTCGCTGCGCACCAGCACCGGATCGGGCATCTGCCCGAATCGCGGATGGACGACGAACCGGTTGACCGCCATGCCCGCGTGGGTGCGGATGGACGCCTCGCGAATGTCGAGCGAGTGCAGGGCGAGCACTCCAGCGGTGCGGTACAGCGTGCCGGGGGCGTCGGGGGCGGCGACGATGACCTCGTCCGGGCGCAGCAGCACGGCGAGTTCACCGGCTTCGGCCAGCTCGCGCCGCTCGGTGTCGAGCGGCGCCACCACGGGCACCCGGGTGCCCCCGATCGACCCGCGCGCACGGCGAACCAGATCGGCGATCAGCGTGGCTTTCCAGTCGCTCCACGCGGCGGGTCCCGTGGCGGCGGCGTCCGCGGCGGCGAGGACGTGGAGCAGCTCCAGCAGCTCGGCGGAGTCGCCGACCGACTCACGCACGATCGTGATCGTCATCGGGTCGTCGAGATCGCGGCGGGTGGCGGTATTCGGCAGCAGCAGATGATGCCTTACCAGCCCGACGATCATGGCGAGGTCCGGGCCGGCGTACCCCATGCGACGGGCGATCGTCTCGGCGTGCTCGGCGCCGGTGATCGAGTGATCGGCGCTGGGGAAGCCCTTGCCGATGTCGTGCAGCAACGCGCCCACGACGAGCAGGTCGCGACGCGCGACGTCCCCGTCGTGGTCGGCCGCGCCTGCGGCGGTCTCGAGCAGGTGACGGTCGACGGTGTATCGGTGGACGGGGTTGTGCTGGGCGCGGCACCGTACGGCATCCCATTCCGGGATCAGCGCGACGAGCAGGCCGGCCTGATCCAGCGCTTCGAGCACGCCAATCGCCGGCCTGCCCGCGCCGAGCACGGCGAGGAAGTCACCGAGGACCGTCGAGGGCCACGGCGTCGGCAGCGGAGCCGACTCCGAGGCGAGCCGCTCCAGCGCGAAGGGCGCGATCGGCAGGTCGTTCTCGGCCGCCGCGCGGGCCACCCGCAGCACGAGCGCGGGATCGGCCCACGGGTCGGCGTCGCGGGCCAGCACGACTTCGCCGTCCTGGGCCACGACATCCTTGGCGAGACCCATCCGTTGCGGACCGGGTCGCTGAGTGCCGAGCCGCCATCGGCGCCCGGGCTTGGCCTGGGTCGCGTCGATGCGACGCCATGCTGCATCGAGTGCGTGGGCGATGGCTCGGGCAGCCTCGTTGACCCGCCGCAGCAGCGCGTCGCGCCCCTGCTCGTCCGTGTGCCCACCGCCTGCTGAATCGACGGCGTCGACGAACCCGAGCGCCGCCGCGACACCGTCCTGCTCCTGCTGGCGCAACACGTCCTCGTTGCGGCCGGTGAGACGGTGCAGCTCGCCGCGGACGTCCAACAGGACGGGGTACGCCTCGCGTACCCACACCGGGTAGTCGACGAGCTGGGCGGCGGCGAGCGCGTGCAGCGCCTGCGCGTCCCGCAACGCGCCACGGGACTCCTTGATGTTGGGTTCGAGCAGGAACGCGGCGTCGCCTGCGAGCGCCCACCGCTCGCGCGAAATCGCACGTAGCTCCGGCAGCCGTTTGGCCGCACTCGCCCGCCAAACGTCGAGCACGCCGCCCCGAACCCGACCGGTGAGCCCGGCATCGCCGGCGATGTGACGGATGTCGAGCAAGCCCAGCAACGCCTTGAGGTCGTCCTTCGCCACGGACAGCGCCTGGGCGGGGGTCCGCACCGAATGGTCGAGACTCATCTTGCTGTCCCAGATCGGGTACCAGATGGCGTCGGCGATCTCGGCGAGGTTCGCGAGGTTGCCCTCGTGCAGCAGCACCAGATCAAGGTCGGAGAACGGCGCTGGTTCCCGCCGGCCGAGGCCGCCGACCGCAACGAGGGCAACGCCGTCCCGCTCGGTTAGCAGCTGCTGCAGCCAGGTGTCGTAGGCCTCCGACAGCGCCTGACGCAGTTGGGCACCGACGAGACCTGACTGCTTCAGTACGCCGTCTCGGACCTCGCTGAGATCAGATCGCGTCGGCGTCGCGTTCACCCGTCCGGACCCGGACGAGCCCCTCGACCGGCGTGACCCACACCTTGCCGTCGCCGATCTTGCCGGTGCGGGCGGCTTCGACGATCGCGGCGACCAACTTGTCGACGTCGCCGTCGGACACGATGACCTCGATCTTGACCTTCGGCACGAAGTCGACGGTGTACTCGGCGCCGCGGTAGACCTCGGTGTGGCCACGCTGGCGCCCGAAGCCCTGCACCTCGCTCACCGTCAGCCCCTGCACACCCAGCACCTCGAGCGCTGCCTTCACGTCGTCGAGCTTGAACGGCTTGACGACTGCCGTTATCTGCTTCATGCCGCTCCTCGCTTCGCAGTGCCTGAGAGCCTACGGATACCGCTTCGATGCTCATGATTCGCACCGCTTGCGCTACTCATGCGTCCACCCTCAGCTTCGGATTGGTCTGGAGCAAGCCGGGCCCACCGATCGAAGCGCCGATCGGGCCCAACTCGTAGGCCGACTCGCCGTGGATCGCTGTGTCGAGACCCTCGAGCTCGTCCTCGTCGCTGACCCGGTGCTTCACGACAAAGTTGATGGCGAGAGCGATGACGGCAGTGGCGCAGAAGGAGAACACCGTCACCACGCCGGCGACCATCGCCTGATGCAGCAGCAGGTTCCACCCGCCGAAATGACCGCCGCCGCCGTAGAAGATGCCGTCGTTGCCCAGCGGGTTGACGCCCTTGGTGCTGAAGAAGCCGATCGACAGCGTGCCGATCCAGCCGCCCACGAAGTGGACGCCGACGACGTCGAGCGAGTCGTCGTAGCCCAGCTTGTTCTTCAGCCCGATCGCCAGGGCGCACATTGCGCCGGCGATGAACCCGATGAAGATCGATCCCATGGGGCTCACCCAGCCGGCACAAGGTGTGATCGCGACGAGGCCCGCAACCGCTCCGGACGCAGCGCCCAGCGCCGTCGGCTTACCGAACTTGAGCTTTTCCACGAGGATCCAGCCCAGCAGGGCCGTCGCCGTCGCGGTGTTGGTGTTGAGCCAGGCGAAGCCGGCGACATTGTCGGCGCCCAGTTCGGAACCGGCGTTGAAGCCGAACCACCCGAACCACAGCAGCCCGGCCCCGAGCATGACGAAGGGGATGTTGTGCCCGCGCATGTTCGTCTTCGGCCAGCCGCGCCGCTTGCCGAGGATCAGGCACATCGCCAGTCCTGCCGCGCCGGCGTTGATGTGCACGACCGTCCCGCCGGCGAAGTCTTCGGTGAAGAAATGGCCGCCCGGCTCGATCAGCGAGCGGTTCAGCCACCCGTACCCGTTGAACACCCAGTGCGCCACCGGTGCGTAGACGACGACCGACCAGATGGTCACGAAGGCGACGAACGGCCCGAACTTCCAACGGTCTGCGGTCGACCCGGTGATGAGCGCAGGCGTGATGATCGCGAACGTCAACTGGAAGGCCACGAACACAACCGTGGGGATCGTCTGCGCCGAGCCGAGCGAGGGGACGACGTCGTTGATGTGGCGCATCAACGCGAAGTGGGTGTCGCCCAGGAACTTGCCGCTGCCACCGAACGCCAGGCTGAACCCGATCACGATCCAGGTCACGCTCACGACGGCGAGCGCGGCGAAGTTCTGCATGAGCATCGCGAGTACGTGCTTCGCCCGGACCATGCCCCCGTAGAAAAAGGCCAGCGCCGGTGTCATCAGCAGGACGAGGGCAGAGGAGGCGAGGATCCAGGCCGTGTTCCCCGGGCTCAGCGCCTTGCCGACGTCGAACGGCACGTAGGTCGTGGCCAGGTGTTCGATGGCGAGGTGTTCAGAGGCAAGGTGGAGGTGAGTCACGTCGGCTCCCCAAGTCATGTCGGTGTGCACCAAGTCAGGTGAACGCTTGGCGGCAAGACTGCAAGGTGCCTGTTTCCGGCACCGCTCCGTCGTGTTTCGCGCGTGTAACTCCCGCTGGCGCTTGCACCTGACGTGACGTGAGGTTGCACAGTGGTTTCCGTGACCGGAGAACGGCGCGCTCGACTTCGGGCTCGACGAGATCGCGTCGACCAATGCGGGAGCCCATGGGAGCTAATGCTCCTGTCTGCCGGCGTTGCAACCCAGGACGTCACCAGTCATCAGTTCGTGCCGGTCGTCAGGTCCCAGCCCGGGCGGCGGTGAAGGCTGCGACACACGTCTCGATGTCCGCCGGCGAGTGCGCGGCGGAGAGTTGGACGCGGATGCGCGCCTTGCCGTGCGGCACCACCGGATAGCTGAACGCGATCACGTAGACGCCGTGCACGAGCATGTCGTCGGCGATGCGGGCGGCGAGCGTGGCGTCGCCGAACATGACCGGGACGATCGGGTGCTCCCCCGGTAGCAGCTCGAAGCCGGCGTCGATCATCAGCCGGCGGAACAGAGCCGCGTTGTCGCGCAACCGCGCCCGCTCGCCGCCGCCGTCGGTGACGAGTTCCAGAGCGGCCAGAGACCCCGCGACGACGGAAGGCGCCACGGCGTTCGAGAACAGGTACGGCCGGGCCCGCTGTCGCAGCAGTTCGACGATCTCGGCGCGCGCGCCGACGTAGCCGCCCGACGCGCCGCCCAGGGCCTTGCCCAGGGTGCCGGTGTTGATGTCCACGCGATCCGCAACGCCGAACAGGTCGGGAGTGCCGGCGCCGTTCGGGCCGACGAAGCCGACCGCGTGCGAGTCGTCGACCATGACCAGCGCCTCGTACCGCTCGGCCAGGGCGCAGATCTCGTCCAGCGGCGCCAGGTAGCCGTCCATCGAGAAAACGCCGTCGGTGACGACGAGCCGCCGCCGGGCACCGGCCGCAGCCTGTAGCTGCGCTTCTAGATCGGCCATGTCGCGATTGCGGTACCGCAGCCGCGACGCCTTGCACAGCCGGATCCCGTCGATGATCGACGCGTGGTTCAGCTCGTCGGAGATCACGGCATCCTGCTCGTCGAGCAACACCTCGAATACGCCGCCGTTCGCGTCGAAGCACGACGAGAACAGGATCGTGGCGTCGGTGCCGAGGAACGTCGACAGGCGGTTCTCGAGCTCGGTGTGCTGCGTCTGCGTCCCACAGATGAAGCGCACACTCGCCATCCCGAAGCCCCAGTCGTCGAGGGCCCGCGCGGCGGCAGCGATCACCCGCGGGTGGTCGGCGAAGCCGAGGTAGTTGTTCGCGCAGAAGTTCAGGACGTCCTGGCCGCCCGCGCGCACCCGGAAGCTCTGCGGCGACGCCAGCGGGCGTTCGGTCTTGTAGAGCCCCGCCGATCGGATCTCGTCCAGGGTTTTGCGCAGTTCTGCGCCAACTGATCCGTACACGGGTCAGACCTCCGTCCAGTCGAGAACGACTTTGCCGCACTGCGCACCGCGGGCGGTCGCGAATCCATCGGCCCAGTCGTGGGCGGCGAAGCGGTGGGTGACGACGTCGGCGATATCCAGGCCGGAGCGCAGCATCGCGCTCATGGCGTACCAGGTCTCGAACATCTCGCGGCCGTAGATGCCCTTGATCGTGAGCATGTGGGTGACGACGCGGGCCCAGTCGATCTCGATCGGTGCGCTCGGCAGCCCGAGCATGGCGATGCGACCGCCGTGGTTGAGGTTCGTGATGACGTCCGGTAGCGCGGTGGGGTGGCCACTCATCTCGAGCGCGACATCGAACCCCTCGACCATGCCGAGCAGTCCCTGAGCCGATGCGATCGAGTCCCGGGAGACGTCCAGCGCGAGATCGACCCCCATCCGCCGCGCGAGGTCCAGCCGGTACGGCGACACATCGGTCACGACCACGAAGCGGGCACCGACGTGCCGAGCGACGGACGCGGCAATCAGCCCGATCGGCCCAGCGCCGGTGATGAGGACGTCCTCGCCGACGAGAGGGAACGACAGCGCCGTATGCACCGCGTTGCCGAACGGATCGAAGATGGCCCCGAGGTCGGGATCGACCGGTGTGTGATGAACCCAGACGTTCGACTCGGGCAGGGCGACGTACTCGGCGAACGCGCCGTCGCGGTTCACGCCGATCGAGGACGTCCGGATGCACAGGTGGCGTCGGCCGGCCCGGCAGTTGCGGCAGGTGCCGCACACGACGTGGCCCTCGCCACTGACCAGATCCCCGACGGCGACGTCGCGGACGCCGGCGCCGATCTCGACCACCTCGCCGCAGAACTCATGGCCCGGCACCAGCGGTTCGTCGACGGAACGCGCCGCCCACGCGTCCCACGCCTCGATGTGCAGGTCGGTGCCGCAGATCCCGGTGCGCAGGACTCGCACCTTGACGTCGTCCACACCGGTCGCGGGTTCCGGACGGTCGGTGAGCTCGAATCCCGGCGACGCTGCCGGCTTGTACAGAGCTTTCATCGCAGCGACTCAGTCCCCGTCGCCCAGCAGAGCATCCACGAATGCCTCCGGCTCGAACGGAGCGAGGTCGTCCGCGCCCTCACCCAATCCGACGAGCTTGACCGGGACGCCGAGCTCGCGCTGGACGCTGATGACGATGCCGCCCTTCGCCGTACCGTCGAGCTTGGTCAGCACGATGCCGGTGATGTCGACGACCTCGGTGAACACGCGGGCCTGCACGAGACCGTTCTGGCCCGTGGTGGCGTCGAGCACGAGCAGCGTTTCGTCGACCGGGCCTTGCTTCTCGACCACGCGCTTGACCTTGCCCAGCTCGTCCATCAGCCCGACCTTGGTGTGCAGGCGTCCGGCCGTGTCGATGAGCACTGTGTCGACCCGCTGCGCGATCCCCTGCTTGACGGTGTCGAACGCGACGCTGGCCGGATCGCCGCCCTCGGGCCCACGCACGGTGTCGGCGCCCACCCGCGAACCCCACGTCTGCAGCTGGTCGGCCGCGGCGGCCCGGAACGTGTCGGCCGCGCCGAGCAGCACGGTGCGGCCGTCCGCGACCAGCACCCGGGCGAGCTTTCCGCAGGTCGTCGTCTTGCCGGTGCCGTTGACACCGACCACCATCACCACGGCCGGCCGGTCTCCCGTCGGTGTCGAGTGCAGGGTGCGGTCGAGATCGGGCTGCAGAGCGGTGACCAGTTCGTCGGCCAGCAGCGCGCGCAGCTCACCCTGCGATCGGGTGCCGATCACTTTCGTGCGGGTGCGCAGGCGCTCGACGATCTCGGTAGTCGCGCCGAGGCCGACGTCGGCGGTGAGCAGCGCGTCCTCCACCTCCTCCCACGCGTCCTCGTCGAGGTTGTCGCGTGAGAGCACGGAAAGCAGGCCACGACCGAGCGTCGTCTGCGATCGGGCCAGCCGGGCCCGCAGGCGCAGCAGGCGCCCGGCAGTCGGCTCCGGGCGCTCGAGCACCGGTTCGGTGGCGACGTCCCCGACCGCGACGTCGGGCGGCAGGTGCACGACGGTGCCGGCCGCCCGGCTCGGGCCGTCCCGCGGTTCGGTAGCGTCGTCGCCCACGCCGGACCGGTAGTCGACGCCTGGTTCCAGGGGGACATCGTCGATACGCCCGCGAAAACGGCGCGGGACGACGAGCGCGGTGGCGATGATGATTGCCAGGACGAGGACGGCGAGGGCGATGATGAGAAAGACCACGTATCCATCCTGTCAGGCGCCGCGTGGTGTGCTTGTCTGCACCGGAGCCCCGGTGCGGGACCTGTGAAGGGGATTGGTCATGGCGGACAGCTACACCAGCATGGTCATCGCCCCCGCGCAGATCGCGCTCGGGATCGTCAGCGGGATCGTCGTCGCCGTCCTGCTGGTGGCCCTCGACTCGGCGCTCTGGCCGTTGGCCATTGTTGCGTTCCTGGTGGCGGCCGGGGTGGGTTACTACCTTGCGCCGCTGACAGTGAGCATCGACGCGCGTCACCTCGTGATCAGCCAGGGCCGCACCGACAAGGAGGAGCGGATCATCCCGGTCGACGACATCACGGCCGTTGAGACCCGCACCGTCACGTGGCAGCAGGCCTTCGGCTTCGGCATCGAGAGCGACGACCTCACGAGCCGCCTGACGGTGCGACCCGGTCCGGCGTTGTTCGTGTCGCTGATCAGCGGTGAGCAGCTTCGGCTCAGCGCGGCTGACCCGCAGGCCGCGATCGCGGCTTTGGGTCGCCAGACGACACCGCCGCTGAGTCCCCCGCCGATTCCGCCGCCGGATCCCCCCTCCGCGCGGCCGCGTCCGAAGCCACCTGCCTAAGCCCCACGGGCCGGCTCGCGGCCCCAGTCTTCAGCAACGACGAAGCCGCCGCGGCCCTGCCGTGGCGGCTTCGTCTATGTGCTCTGGCTCAGCTGGTGGTGACGGCCCCGCCGTTCTGCCACTCGCTCCACTGGATGTTCCAGTCGCCGTAGCCCTCGCCGAGGGTCATCCCGCTGCCGTTGGCGTTCGGGTAGGTCACGACGTCGCCGACGTGCAGGTAGCTGTACAGCTGCTCGGCGTCGCTGGGCCGCAGGTTGGTGCAGCTGTTGGACGAGTTGACGCCGTTGTCGATGTTGGAGACGTTCCAGGGTGCGGAGTGCAGGTACTCGCCCCCGTAAGTCAGCCGCTGGGTGAACTTCACGTGCGCGTCGTAATAACCGGGGCCCCGCATAGAAATGTCGCGGCCCTTCTCCATGATCACCTTGATGCCGCTCTTGGTGGGCGTGTCCGAGGCGCCGAGGGACACCGGAAATGTGCCGTAGGTCTTGCCGTCGCTGGTGACCGTCATCTTGTGCGTGGAGTTGTCGACGGTGGAGATGTGCCGGGCGCCGATGCTGAAGTCGAGTGTGAGGCTGTTGTCGAAGACCTCGTTCTTGCCGGCGACGACACCCTTGGCCGGGATGCCGATGTGGACCTTGGAGTGCGCCGGCCAGTACGCCTGCGGGCGGAAGTGTCCCTCGATCGGGCCCTTCCCGCCGGAGGAGTACTCGAAGTACCACGCGCCCTTGACCGGCGCCCCGTTCACGGTCGCGACGGTGGCCTTCTGCAGTGCGGCGGCGGTCGTGAACTTGCGCGAGAAGAACGCGATCACGGGCATGCCGACACCGTAAGTTGCGCCGTCGGAGTTCAACGTCTGGATGTGGACACGCTGCGCGGGCGGCGCCGTGGGCTTGGCCGATGACGACCCCGACCCCGAGCCACCGGACGAGCCGGACGCGCCGGCGGTCTTGGTGACCGTCTTGTCCGGGTTGGCACCGCTGCCACCGGACGAACAGGCGCTCACCAGCAGGGCGAGCGAGGCGGTCAGCAGGACCGCAGAGCGGCTGAACCGCGAGAAGGTTGGCTTCGACACGGCCACTACGCTAAGTGAAAACGCCGCACATGACCCACTGAGCGCGTTCTTTTCACAGATACGCAACCTCTGGCGGGGCTTCGAATCGCACAGCTCAGACCGATTCGCGCAGCCGCTGCGAGATCACCTGGGTCACGCCGTCGCCGCGCATCGTGACGCCGTAGAGGGCGTCCGCGATCTCCATCGTCCGCTTCTGGTGCGTGACCTGGATGATCTGGCTGCTCTCGCGCAGCTGGGCGATGAGATCCAGCAATCGGCCGAGGTTTGTGTCGTCGAGCGCCGCCTCGACCTCGTCCAGAATGTAGAAAGGGCTGGGTCGGGCTCGGAAGATCGCGACCAGCAGCGCGACGGCCACGAGCGCGCGTTCGCCGCCGGACAGCAACGACAGCCGCTTGACCTTCTTGCCCGGCGGCCGCGCCTCTACGTCGATGCCGGTCAGCAGCATGTCGTTGGGTTCGGTGAGGACGAGCCGCCCCTCACCACCAGGGAACAGGGCGGCGAACACGATCTCGAACTCGCGCGCGACGTCGTTGTAGGCGCTCGTGAACACCTCGAGGATGCGGACGTCGACCTCCCTGACCACAGTCAGCAGGTCGCGCCGCGTGGCCTTGAGGTCCTCGAGCTGGGTGGACAGGAACTGGTGACGCTCCTCGAGCGCCGCGAACTCCTCGAGGGCGAGTGGGTTCACCTTGCCCAGCAACGCGAGGTCACGCTCGGCGCGGGTCGCGCGCTTCTCCTGCACCGCCCGTTCGTACGGGCCGGGCTGCGGCGCGATGACCTGCTCACCGCGATCATGCGCCTGCTCGTACTCGGCGACCTCGATCGCGCTCGGCGGGCAGGGCTGGCCCGGGCCGTACTCGGCGACGAGCGCCTCGACCTCGACGCCGTACTCGTCGGCCGCGCGCTGTTCGAGCTGCTCGATCCGCAACCGCTGCTCGGCACGCACCACCTCGTCACGGTGCACGGCGTCGGTGAGGCGGCCGAGTTCCTCGCCGACCTCGCGTACTCGGGTGCGGACGCCGCCCAGCTCCTGCTCGCGGGCCGCCCGGGACTGCTGGACGGCGTCGCGCTCGCCGGCAGCCGCCGTCACCGATTCGGCGATGCGGACGAGAACCTGTCGCGCGACGTCGCGGACCTCGCCGGCGATGACCGCGCCTCGGGCCCGGGCTTCGCGGGCCTCCTGCCGGCGGCGGCGGGCGGTGCGCTCGATCTCGGCGGCGCGCAGGAGCTGGTCGGCCCGCCCGTGCATGGCGCGGACGCGTTCCTCACCGGTACGGACGGCCAGCCGGGCCTCGAGCTCATCCTGCCGAGCGTCGCCTACCTGCGCCTGCAGACCGTCCCGCTCGGCGGTGTCCGGCTCCTCGGGCTCGTCAGAAACCGCCTCAGCCAGCCGAAGGCGTTCCTCGAGCTCGGCGAGCCCGGCGAGATCACGATCTCGGGCTTCGTCGATCGCTTGTCGCGCGTCGTCCGTACGGGCGGCCTCGGCGCCCGCCGAGCGGGCCACCTGGCCGAGCTCGGCGAGGCGCTCGGCTACCGCCGAGAGCTTGGCGTCCGATTCGTGCAGTGCTTCGAGCGCGGTCTCGACGTCGTCCGCGCGCGCCTGCGCCAGCGTTCGGGCCTGCGCCAGTTCGGCGTGCAGGCGCTCGTGGCGAGCCGCAGCTTCGTCGGCCTTCTGCCGGGCCTCGTCGACGGCGGCGCTGATCTCGATGGCGCTCGGCGCCGACGACGAGCCGCCGGTCGCCCAGCGCATACCGAGCACATCGCCATCGGGGGTGACCGTCCGGACCTCGGGATGGTCAGAGACGAGGCCGGCTGCGGCGACGAGGTCGCGCACGACAGCGACGCGGTACAGCGCCGCCTCGACCGATCCGCGCAGCTCGGAGGGCACCTGCACGACGTCCAGCGCCCAGACCGCGCCCGGCGGCAGCGCCGGCCAGCCGTCGCGGGAACCGGGCGCGCCGCGCTGGTCGCCGACGAGCAGCCCGGCCCGGCCGCCGTCCTCGTCCTTCAACATCTCCAGCGCGTGCCTGGCATCCCGAGGCGAGGCGACGGCCACCGCGTCGGCCACCGGGCCCAGGGCCGCAGCGACTGCCGCTTCGTGGCCAGATTGGACGGTGAGCAGGGCCGCGACCGAGCCGAGCACGCCCGGCAGCCGTGCGCCGGCCGCGAGCAGCGAGGCCGTGCCGTCCTTGCGGGTTAGACCGACGACGAGGGCGTCCGCGCGGGCCGTCCAGGTGGAGCGCTCACGTTCGGCCTCACGCTCGGACACCGAAAGCTCGCGCACGCGCGCTTCGACCGACTCGTACGCGGCGACTGCGTTCTCGTGGAGGGTGTCGAGGCCCAGCTCGCCGGCGTCGAGCAGCCCGACCTCCGCCTGGACGCGGGACAATTCGACGTCGGCCTGTGCGGCGCGGATGCGGGCGTCGGCCGCGGCCGCCGACAACCGCGCGCTCTCGTCGCGTCCGGCGCCGGCGCGGGTCCGCAACGCGTTGACTTGCCCGGTCAGCCTGGCCAATCCCTCGCGCCGGTCGGCGACCGCGCGCACGGCGGCCACGACCGCCCGCTCGGCGTCGGTCAGGCGGTGTTCCAGGTCCTGTCGGTGCGCGACGACGTCGGACAGTTCCGCGTGCGAGACGTCGAGCGCGGACTGCAGCCCGGCTTCCTGCTCGCGGACCGCTGCGGCCTCGGCCTCCATGCCCTCCGGGTCCCGACCAGTACGGACGTCCTCGGGCTGCTCGGCCAGATGCCGCGCGCGCTCGGCGGCGAGCGACTCGGTGCTTCGCAGGCGCTCCTCGAGCGTTGTGAGCTGCAGCCAGGTCTCCTGGGTCCTGGCGACGAGGGGCGCATCGGCGGCCTGTTGAGCGTCCAACTTGGCCTCACGGCTTCGCGCCTGCACGAGCGCAGTCTCGACCGTGCCGCGACGAGACCGGATCGCCTCCTCGTCGGCGACCTCACGCTCCAGCTCGGTCCGCAGCGTGATCAGGTCGTCGGCCAGCAGGCGCAGCCGCGAGTCGCGGAGCTCGGCCTGCACCCCCTGGGCCCGGCGGGCGATCTCGGCCTGCCGGCCCAGGGGTTTGAGCTGGCGGCGCAGTTCGGAGGTGAGGTCGGTGATCCGGGTGAGGTTGGCCTGCATCGCGTCGAGCTTGCGAAGCGCCTTTTCCTTCCGCTTGCGATGTTTGAGCACACCGGCGGCCTCCTCGATGAACCCGCGCCGCTCCTCCGGGCGCGCCTGCAGCACGGCGTCGAGCTGGCCCTGCCCGACGATGACGTGCATCTCGCGGCCGATGCCGGAGTCCGAGAGCAGTTCCTGGATGTCGAGCAGTCGCGCGCTGTCACCGTTGATCTCGTACTCGCTGCTGCCCTCGCGGAACATTCGGCGAGTGATCGAGACCTCGGCGTAGTCGATCGGCAGCGCGCCGTCTTGGTTGTCGATGGTGAGCGTTACCTCGGCGCGCCCGAGCGGCGGACGGCCGGCGGTGCCGGCGAAGATGACGTCTTCCATCTTGCCGCCGCGCAGCGCCTTGGCGCCCTGTTCGCCGAGCACCCAGGCGATGGCGTCCACGACGTTGGACTTGCCCGAGCCGTTGGGCCCGACGACGGCGGTGATGCCCTTCTCGAAGTGCAGCGTGGTGGCCGACGCGAACGACTTGAACCCCTTCAATGTCAGGGATTTCAAATACACGAGTAGGAAATCCCTCCCGGCGCGGTGCTGGTGGATGAGGCGTGGCCGGGAGTCAGATTACCTGCCGCGGGTCGGGCGTCAGCGTTCTACGAAGCCGTGTTCCCCGCGGATCCGGGAGAACTGCTCGACCACCAGCGACACCGTTCCGGGCGTGCCGGGCCCGGTCAACGCCTCGCGCAGGGCGATGCACAGCCGACGCGGCCCCTCCGCCACGACCTGGACCCGACCGTCGGCCAGGTTGGTGGCACTGCCGGCCAGACCGAGCTCGAGCGCCCGCGCGCGGGTCCACCAGCGGAAGCCGACACCCTGCACCTGTCCGTGCACGAATGCCGTCATCCGCACCGGGGCGTCGGCTTCGGCGTCGATCCCGGCGAGTGGCTCGGTCACGCCCACGGCGTCCGGTTTGTCCGTCATCCGTCCATTGAAACACCCGCGCCAGCAACCTGATTGCAGAAAGTCAACAGACTTACACCCTCCTGCACCTGGAC